>VGXL01000069.1 GCA_016873315.1 Phycisphaerae bacterium
CATGGACTTCGGCAAGTTCAAGTACGAGCAGGCGAAGACGGAGAAGAAGAATCGCCAGAATTCCAAGGGCGGCGAGCTCAAGGAAGTTCGCCTTGGACGAAGCATGAAGATCGGCGTGCACGACGTCGAACTGCGCGTGCGCCAGGCCCGCGCGTTCCTCATCGAAGGCAACAAGGTCCAGATCGTGCAGAGTTTCCGCGGCGCGCGCGAACTCGCCCACCGGGAAATCGGCGACCAGCTCATCAAGCAGGTGATCGAAGCGCTGCTCGACGTCGCGCGGCTCGACATGGCGCCCCGCATGGCGGGCCGGCGCCAGTCCGCGATCCTGTCGCCCGATCGCACGAAGATCGACACCTACAAGCGCAAGATGGCCGCTGCAGGCAAGAAGATCGAGGCCTCTCAGGAGCTTCCGCCGCAGGAACCCGAGGCTGCAGACGACGGAGCCGACGACGGCGATCAGAGCGAGTGACCGAAGGTCGGCCCGGCGGACCGCACGCCACGCCAACCTGGACTTGAACTCACCGCGCCGATTCGGCGCGGTTTTTTCTTCGCTGCACTTGCATAGTATGCAGCGCGGTGTATATTCATGCACCGCCCGATGCCCACCACCAAGGTCCAACGTCACCGTGCCATCGCCCGCCTGATCGCGAGCGCCGAACTGCACAGCCAGCACGAGCTGCAGCGCGAACTGGCGGCCCAAGGCATCCGCACGACGCAAGCCACGCTCTCGCGGGACCTTGCGGAGCTTGGCGTCCTCAAGGGCTCCGGCGGCTACTGCATGCAGGATGCCACCCCCGAACCCTCTGGTGATGCGCTCGATGCGCTCGCGCGGCGGCTGCTCGCCGGCGCCGAACAGGCGGGCAACTTGGTCGTCCTGCACACCCCGCCTGGTCAGGCCAGCGCACTCGCGGTCCAGCTCGATCGATCGAGCATGCGCGGCGTCGTCGGCACGATCGCCGGCGATGACTGCGTGTTCGTCGCCACGCGCACACCATCAAACGCCAAGGAACTTGTGCGACGGCTGACCGTCGGCGCCTCGCCCACCCGCCGCAAGGCGACCGCCTAAACGGTCGACCGCGCTTCTCCCACCACGATGACTCCGAACACTCTTCCCGTTGCCGTCGTCGGTGCCGCTGGCTACAGCGGCGCTGAACTCGTCGCCATGCTCGCCGCGCACCCCGAGGTGTCGATCGTCGGCGTGTACGGCTCGGGCTCGCGTTCGGGCGACGAATCCCTGTCGAGTGTGCACCCGCGGCTGCGTGGTGTTGCCGACCTGCCCATCGCTGCCGCCGATTCGTCTGCGATCATCGCGTCGGGCGCGAAGGCCGTCTTCCTCTGCACGCCGCACGAAGCGAGCGAAGCGCTGGCGCCAGCATTGCTCGAAGCCGGTCTCGTCGTCCTCGATCTTTCCGCATCGTTCCGGTTGCGGGATCCCGCGCTCTATCCGGCGCACTACGGGTTCGAGCACCGCCACCCCGACCTGCTCGCGCGGGCGGTCTACGGGCTGGCTGAACTTCGTCACGCGGAGCTTGCTGACGCCCAACTCATCGCGGTGCCCGGCTGCTATCCGACGAGCGTGATCCTTCCGGTGCAGCCGCTCGTTCACGCTGGGCTTGTTCAGTCTGATCGGGTGATCGTCGACAGCAGCAGCGGCGTCAGCGGCGCTGGCCGGACCGCCGCGGTCAAGAGTCTGTTCTGCGAAGTCTCGATGCAGCCCTACGGTGTGCTCGCGCATCGTCATCAGCCTGAAATGGCGCAAGAGACGGGCGCGGATGTGCTGTTCACGCCGCATTTGGGCTGCTGGGACCGTGGGATTCTGTCCACGATTCATCTGGATCTTGCACCCGGCGTCACGGTCGCCGCGTGCCGCCAAGCGCTTGCCGATCGATACGCCGCGAGTGCCTTCGTTCGCGTGCTGCCCGCTGGTTCGTGGCCAAGCGTGGCCGGTGTCGAGCGAACGAACTTCTGTGACCTTGCAATCGGCGGATGCGATCGACGCGGCCACCTGGTCATCGCGAGCGCCATCGACAACCTGATCAAGGGTGCTGCGGGCCAGGCGCTCCAGTGCATGAACATTCGCTTCGGATTCCCCGAATCAATGGGACTTGGCTTGTCGCGCCACACGAACGCACGCACCGACTGCGGAGCCTTGGCGTGAGCGCGCCCTTCGTCATCAAGCTCGGGGGCGCGCTCATGGACAGCCCGTCCGCGCTCGCGGCTGTTGCTCAGCAGATCGCCCTGATGCACGCCGCGCAGCCTGGCTGCGTGGTCGTCGTGCACGGTGGCGGCAAGGCCGTCGATCGTCAGCTCGCGGCGCTTGGCATGACGACCGAGCGGCGCGATGGGATTCGCATCACGCCGCCCGATCAGGTGCTGCAGATCAGCGGCGTCTTGAGCGGTCAGGTCAATGCGCAGCTCGTCGCGTGCATGATCGCCGCAGGTGCTTGCGCCTGCGGACTCAGGCTTTCCGATACTGGTCTCGCCAACTGTGAGCGCGCCACGCACTTCGGCTTCGATCCCGGTTGCGTGGGCTCGATCCACGGTGGCGATCCACGCGGTCTCGCTGCGCTGCTCGCGGCTGGCGTACTTCCGGTCATCAGCAGCATCGGCACGAGCTCGTCGGGTGAGTTGCTCAATGTCAACGCGGATGATGCCGCTGCGGCGGTTGCGACGATCCTTCGCGCGCGCGGTCTGGTCTTCCTCACCGATGTGCCGGGCGTGCTCGATGCCCAACGCTCCATCATTCCCAACCTCGACGCTGCGGCAATCGAGCGGTTGATCCTCGATGGCACCGTGACCGGCGGCATGATTCCGAAGGTCCGCGGCGCACTCGACACCGCGGCGTCCACTGGCGTTGCGGTCACGATCGCCGGTTGGAACGATCCGAGCGCCCTGTCGAATCTGCTCACCGGCGGCGTCGCCGGAACGCGCATCACCGCACCTTCCACGGTCCCCTGCCCAGGTCAGCCATGACAGCCACTGCCCCCACCACGACGCCCGCACACCCCGGTTTCTCCACCGTGCAAACCCCGTTGGCCACGCGCCACCTCACGCGCGTGCATGATCTGGCGCAGCACGAAGTCCAGGGGCTGCTCGCGCTCGCTTCGCGCATCAAGCGTGACCCATCCGCGTGGTCCACTGCCTTTCAAGGCATGGCACTCGCGTTGGCGTTCGAAAAGCCGTCGCTGCGCACGCGCGCGTCGTTCGAAGTCGGATTCCAACTCATGGGTGGCAGCGTGGTCTTCATGGACCAGCGGGATTCGCCCATCGGCCAACGCGAATCGCTGAACGATTGGGCCCGAAGCATGGAGCGCTGGTTCGACGCGCTTGTCGTGCGCACCATGTCGCACACCACGGTTCAGGCGCTCACCGCGTGTTCCTCGATCCCGGTCGTGAATGCGCTCAGCGATCTGCACCACCCCTGCCAAGCGATGGCGGACTTGCTCACGCTCGCCGAGCGATTCGGCTCGCCCGCGACGCCGCATGTGGCGTGGGTCGGCGATGGCAACAATGTCTGCCACTCGCTGATGGAGGGCATCGCGTCCGTCGGCGGTCGGCTCACGGTCATCACGCCCGCCGGCTTCGCGCCATCGGCCGAGATCGTTCGCGCGGTGCAGGCGCGCTGCATGCGAACTGGCGCGTCGATCCGGCTCACGCATGATCTCGACGCCGCCAAGGGCGTGAACGCGATCTACACGGACACCTGGATCAGCATGGGCGAGACCGATGCCGAACCCAAGCGTGCCGCGCTTCGCCCCTACCAAGTGAACGCCGAACTCATGGCCAAGGCTGCGCCGGGCGCGGCGTTCATGCACTGTCTGCCAGCGCACCGCGGCGAGGAAGTCACGAACGATGTGATCGATGCCCCGACCTCCATCGTCTTCGACCAAGCCGAGAACCGCATGCATGTGCAGTGCGCGCTCCTGCTTGCGCTCCTGCGGCCTGACCTTGTCGAACTGCCGACCACCTTCGTGGCCAGCGACTTCACTTCCTGAACCGTCTCCCATCCGACTGCCACCAACGATTCGCACCATTCACTGAAAGCACCAACCATGCCGACCTCACCCACCAAGATCGCCGTCGCTTACTCCGGTGGCCTCGACACCAGCTGCATCATTCCTTGGCTGCGCGAGCACTACGACGCTGATGTCGTGGCCGTCGTGGCCGATGTTGGTCAGGGCGACCGCGAACTCGACGGCATCGAGCAGAAGGCCCGATCGACCGGCGCGTGCGACTGCGTGGTCATGGACCTGAAGCAGGAATTCCTCGAGGAGTTCGCGTTCCCCATGGCGATCATGGGTTCGGTCTACGAAGGCCGCTACCTCATGGGCACGAGCATCGCTCGCCCCTGCATCGCTCGGGCGCAGGTCACTGCAGCGCTCCAGACCGGATGCGATGCACTCGCGCACGGCTGCACCGGCAAGGGCAATGACCAGGTCCGCTTCGAGAGCACCTACGCGGCGCTCGCTCCGCAGCTTCAAGTGATCGCGCCGTGGCGCTTGCCGACGTGGAACTTGCGCTCGCGCGAAGCGATGCTCGACTACCTGGCCGCACGCAACATTCCGTGCGCCGCGAGCAAGGAAAAGCTCTATTCGCGCGACGCGAACCTTTGGCACATTTCGCACGAGGGTGGCGACCTTGAGGATCCTTGGAAGGCACCGCCAGAAGATGTGTGGATGCTCACGACGAGCCCTGCCCAAGCGCCGGACCAGAACCAAGATGTCACCATCTCCTTCAAGGGTGGGTTCCCCACCGCGGTCGATGGGCGCGCGATGGACAGCGTCAGCATCATGAACACACTCAACGCGATCGCCGGGCGCCACGGCGTCGGTCGCATCGACCTTGTCGAGAACCGACTCGTGGGTATGAAGAGCCGCGGCGCGTACGAGACGCCGGGTGGCACGATCTTGATGGAAGCGCTGCGCGGGCTCGAGCAGCTCGTGCTCGACCGTGACACGCTGCACTGGAAGCAGCGGCTCGCGCTTGAGTTTGGCGACCACGTCTACAACGGAACCTGGTTCACGCCGGTCCGGTCCGCCATGTGGGCCGCCGCGCAGTCGATCGCGCAGGTCATGGATGGCGACGTCGTCGTGCGCTGCTACAAGGGCACTGCTTCGGCCGTCCGGCGCCGCAGCCCCAACAGTCTCTTCAGCCAGAACTTCGCGACGTTCGGCCAAGACGAGGTGTACGACCACAAGGATGCCGACGGCTTCATTCGGCTCTTCAGCCTGCCGTCGCGGATTCGCGCGCTGAAGCAGAACGCTGCCACGCAGGACTTGGCCCGATGACGGCGCTGTGGGCCGGTCGCGCCAGCGGCGAGGTGGATCCGCTCTTCAAGCGATTCAACGACAGCCTTCCCTTCGACCGTCGGCTCGTGCAGCAGGACATCGAGGGCAGCATCGCGTGGGCGCGCGCGCTCACGCATGCGGGCGTCCTTGATGCTGGCGAGCTCACGCGAGTCACCGAGGGGCTGGAGGCCGTGCTCAAACTCGTGGAGTCCGATCCATCATCGATCGAGTCGGCGCAAGACGAGGACGTGCACTCCTTTGTCGAACGCGAACTCGTCGCCCGCATTGGCGACCTAGGCAAGAAGCTCCACACTGGCCGCAGTCGGAACGATCAGGTCGCGACCGATCTTCGATTGTGGAATCTGACGCAGATCGAGCAACGCCGCATCGAACTCGACGGCGCGATCGACGCCTTACTGCGCTTGGCCGAACGCGAGAAGGACACGGTCTTTCCCGGTTACACGCATCTGCAGCGCGCGCAGCCCCTGCTCTTCGCGCACTGGTGTCTGGCCTACGTCGAAAAGCTCTCGCGTGACAGCGACCGACTGGCCGATGCCGCGCGTCGAACGGCCGTCTGCCCACTCGGATCGGGCGCGTTGGCGGGGACGACCTACCCGATCGACCGCGTTCGCTTGGCCGAGAGCCTAGGGTTCAACGCCGCGAGCGCGAACAGCCTTGATGCAGTCAGTGACCGCGACTTTGTCGTCGAGACGATCGCCGCGTGCGCGCTCTGTGCGGTGCACCTGTCGCGCTTCGCCGAGGATGTGATCTTCTACGCCAGCGCCGAGGCGGGCTTCGTCGAACTCAGCGATGCCGTCACCAGCGGCAGCAGCCTGATGCCGCAAAAGAAGAACCCGGACGCGCTCGAACTGATCCGAGGCAAGACCGGCAGACAGATCGGCAACCTCGTCACGATCCTCACGGTCCTCAAGGGGCTGCCGCTGGCCTACAACAAGGATCAGCAGGAAGACAAGGAGCCGCTCTTCGATTGCATGGAACACCTCTCCATGTGCTTGCGCATGGCGGCCATCGTGCTCGACGGCATGACCGTCAACCGCGAGCGCTGCCACGCCGCGGCGCTTGGCGGCTACTCCAACGCCACGGAACTCGCGGACTACCTCGTCGCGAAGGGGCTCCCCTTCCGCGATGCGCATCATGTTGCGGGCCGGCTCGTGCGCGAAGCGATCAATCAGAAGAAACCCCTTGAGGGCCTGAGCGTCGAGCAGATGTCGAGCGTCGACGCCCGCATTGGCGCCGATGTGTACACCGCGCTCACGGTCGACAGCGCGCTGCGCAAGCGAGATGTGCCCGGCGGCACCGCACCCGGCCGCGTCGCGGAACTCCTCGGTGCGCGCAAGGCTCGGCTCGGCCATCGGCGAGTCCGCACGCCGATGGGCGGCGTCACGATTCGCAAGGCCCGGATGGCCGACCTCGATGGCATCGTGTCGCTCGTTGAATACTGGTCTCGCGAAGGCGAAAACCTGCCGCGATCCCGCGACGAAATCATGGAGTGCGTGCAGGAGTTCGCGGTCGCGCAACTCGCCGACGGATCGACCGACAAGGTCGTGGGATGCGGCTCGCTGTGGGTCTACACGCCGCAGTTGGCCGAGATTCGCAGCCTGGGCATCGAACCAGCAATGCTCGGCCATGGCATCGGACAGAAGCTCGTGCAGTACTTCGTGGACTGGGCGACCAAGCTCGGCCTGCAGAAGGTCTTTGTGCTGACGCGGACGCCGCAGTTCTTTGAGCGCTGCGGATTCCGGCAGGTGAGCGTGAACAGCTTGCCCGAGAAGGTGCTCAAGGACTGCGCGAACTGCCCCAAGAAGGAGCAGTGCGACGAGTTTGCGATGGTGTTCGAACTCGCTTGCGTCCCAACAGGTAGCGCGCCGACGGCGCGGAGCACGATGCGATGACGACGACCTCGAGTGCACCGTGTCGAGCAGCCGCGTCCGCGGCCGACCTTCCCCTGCCACGCGGCTTCGCCTGCTCTGGTGTGGTCGCCGGCATCAAAAAGTCTGGCGCGCCGGACCTTGGACTCCTCGTCTGCGCGGAAGGCGCTGTGGCCGCAGGGATGTTCACGCGCAACCTTGTCGCTGCAGCACCGATCCAAGTCTCCCGCGCCAACCTCGCGCGGAGCCGGGGCCACTGCACGGCGCTCTTGGTCAACTCAGGGTGCGCAAACGCCGCCACGGGGCCGCGCGGTCTCGCGGCGTGTCACGAGACGATCGACGCCGTCGCTCGGCTCTTGGACTGCACGCCCGACGCGGTGCTCGTGAACTCGACCGGCGTGATCGGCGTGCTGCTCCCGAGCGATCGGATCGTGGCGGCGCTGCCCGCCCTGCACGCCGCACTCACGACCGAGTCGTGCGCTCCCTTCGCCACCGCGATCATGACGACCGACACGCGCGCCAAAGTGTGCACGCGGACCGTCGGGACCGTTCGCGTGACCGGCATGGCCAAGGGTGCTGGCATGATTCACCCCGACATGGCCACCATGATCGTGGCCATCACGACGGATGCTGCCGTCGATGCCCCGACGCTCGATCGCATTCTGCGTCGCAGCGTTGACCGAAGTTTTCACCGCATCAGCGTGGACGGCGACACGAGCACCAACGACAGCGTGTTCGCCTTGGCCAGCGGCCAAGCCGGCGCCTGCGACGAGGCGCTTCTGCAGAGTGCCTTCGATGAGGTCTGCACCGATCTTGCCATGAAGGTCGTTCAGGATGGCGAGGGCTTCGAGCGCGGGATCAAGGTCACCGTGACCGGTGCCGCCACCCCTGGTGCCGCTCTTCAGGTTGCGCGCACGGTTGCGATGAGCCTGCTCGTGCGCACGGCGGTCACGGGCGGCGATCCCAATTGGGGCCGCATCCTTGCTGCCGCTGGCCGCGCGGGCGTGCCCTTCGATGTTGATGATCTGCGCGTCGGTGCGAATGGCGTGCCGCTCTTCGAGCACGGTGCTCCCGCCGAGAGCGCTGCGACCGATCGCCGCGCTGCCTTCACGGCGGACATCGTGCACATCACGATTGACCTCGGTCAGGGTTCCTGCAGCGATGTCTTCCACAGTTGCGGGCTGACCAAGCGGTACATCGAGATCAACGCCGACTACACCACCTGAGCGCGCGCTCGCAGTGAAAGCAGCGGCGCGCGCCACGCATCCGGCACGATCGGGAGCATGGCCTCGGCCACGGGATCGAGTTCGCGTTCCGGACGCGAACTGCGCCACGCGCCGTGCTCATGCAGCGCCAAGGCGACCATGGCGACATAACGCACTGTGCCGATCACGCGCATCCGCGGCGGCCACTCCGCGCGGACCGGGCCGTCGGCGCCGTGTCGTTCTGCATCGAGCGCGTGGAGCGTCGCACCGCATCCTGGTTGCGGCAGTCGAGCGAGGACATCGTTCACGAGCGAAACGGCGTCGGGACGGGCAAGCCACTGTCGGATGAGCGCATCGGTCGAGAGTCGATCGCCTAGGAGCGCCGCCACCATCGCCGCGAATCGAGCTTGCTCGTCGATGAGTGTGTGGCCCGATGACGCGGACAGTGCTCGATGGTCTGCTTCATCAGGTGATCGGTCACCAGGTCCGCGGTCGCCCGCGCGGCGATCGCTCTCGGGAGCGGGCGAACTCATGGCTGCAGGTGCGCGATCAACGCGACGAGTTCGCGCTCGATCTCCGCTTCGGAGACCTGCTCGGCACAGAGCACGCCGCGCAAGGCATCGAGCAGCAGTCCCCGAACGCGTGCCGAGGCGTGGCGCGCAGCCTCGACGGGAATGCCCAACGGTGGCGCACATTCGGCATAGGGTTTGCCTTCCACCGAGTGGGCGATGAAGAGCTGCCACTCGTTGCCGCGCCCCTGCTGTTCAAGAGCTCGCTGCGCGGCCTCCGATGCGGCGCGAATCAGCGACATCGCGTAAGCGCGTTCAAACGCGGACTGGGCGTTGTCGGGTTCGGCGAGCTCCTGCAGTGCACCATCAGCCGCGCCGGAACGACGACGCTCGGCGCGAATTCGGTTCATCAACTCGAAGCGCGCCGCCGTGCGAAGCCACTGGCGGAACGGGCGACCAGCACGCTGCCAACCATCCAGGAACGCAGGATCAAGGATCCGTGCGCAGAGGTCCTGCACGACGTCCTCAGCATCGAGCCGCGCGCCGAAGGCCTGCACATACCGAACCAAGGGCTCGCGGTAGATGGCCGTCAGGCCGGCCGCCAATTCGTGACGCTCGAGCGTCGATCCTTCGCGCGCCACAATCCGCCACGTCGGCGCCGAGGGCGGAAAAGAGTCGCTGATGGGCGACGACATGCAAGAATCCTACGCCCGCGGGCCGGTTTTCAAGGATTGGGACAGCAATCGGTGGAATCTTCGCGAAATCTCCGCGCAGCACCCGACGCCTCTCGGCATCGAGACTCCTTCCAAGGGTCGGCAGTTTTCCGGGGCTGCCGACCAAATGTGGAACACGCTGGGTTGGCCCTCCATTGGGGGGCCCGCTCGCGTTGGCGTCAGAACTGTCGCAGGAACCGCGCGTCGTTCTCGAACAACCAGCGAATATCTGAAATGCCGTAGCGGCGCATGCAGATGCGCTCGACGCCAAGTCCGAACGCGAAGCCGCTCCAGTGCTCAGGGTCGATGCCCACGGCCGCGAACACCGCCGGATCGACCATGCCGCAGCCGCCGATCTCGACCCACTGCCGCTGCCCGCGCACATGCATCATGATGTCCACTTCAGCGCTGGGCTCGGTGAACGGGAAGAAGCTCGGCCGCATGCGCACTTCGGCATCAGCTCCGAAGTACGCGCGAGCAAACTGAATCAGCGTCGTCTTCAGATCAGCCATGCTCACGTTGCGATCGACGTAGAGCCCTTCGACCTGGTGGAACATGCTGTAGTGCGTGGCGTCGTGTGTGTCAGGGCGATAGACGCGGCCCACCGCGCACACCTTCAAGGGCGGCGGCGTGGTCTCCATCGCGCGGATCTGAACCGTGCTCGTCTGCGTGCGCAGCAAGCGCAGTGCCCCGCCCTGCGCACCCATGTAGAAGTTGTCCGTGGGCTCACGGGCTGGGTGGCCATCGGGGATGTTCAGCGCGTTGAAGTTGTGCCACTCATCCTCGACTTCGGGCCCCTCGACGACGCTGAAACCCATGCGACCAAAGACATCGACGATGCCGTCGATGGTCCTGGTCAGGACATGCTGCCGACCGCCACCGCAGGGGGCACCAGGTTCCGTGACATCGACGACCGGGCCCGCAGGGCGCGCACTCACGACCGACTTGCGCTCAGCGAAGGCCGCCTCGAGCGCCGCCTTGAGCTCATTGAGCCGCTTGCCCGCTGCGGGCTTCTCCGCGCCCGGAAGCGCCTTCAGCGCAGCCATCGCGTCCTTGAGCCGGCCGCTGGCGCCAAGCCACTCCACGCGCCATGCCTCAAGGGCGGTCGGCGCAGAGGTTGCGGCAAGCGCTTCAAGCGCGCTGGACTGAAGGGCATCGAGCTCGGCGAGCATGGCGGAACGAGGCTACACCAAACATCCCACTGCGCGCCCACAGCACAACGACCCGGCACATGGCCGGGTCGTTGGTGGAGTTGAGTGATCACTGCGCGGGCGGTGCGCCCGACTGAGCCGGACTCAGGCCGCAGCCGGCTTCGCCTTGCGGCGCGCGGCGGCGAACTTGGTTCGGTTGTCCGCCTTCTCGCGACGGCGGCTGGCGGCGCCAGACACCTGCGAGCCGCTTTCGCGGCCGACGAGCTGGAGCAGCACCAAGTCGCTGGCATCACCCTGACGGTGCTTGCCCAGTCGAACGATTCGGGTGTAGCCGCCGGCACGACCTTCGAACAGAGGCGCAACGCGCTTGATCAGGTGCTCAACCAAACGCGGTCCGCGCTTGATCTCGCCGGTCGACTCGTCGAACACGATCTCGTCTTCCTTGGGCAGATCCCAGAAGTCGCTCGTGAGCTTCTGCTGGTCCTTGACCTGTCCGTCGGCGATCCAACGGAAGATGTTGCGATCCGTCAGGCGCGAGTTGAGCGTGCGACGCGCAGCGAGCGAACGCTTGCGAGCAGTCGTGATGAGCTTCTCGACGAACGGCTGGACGGCCTTGGCCTTGGCCACGGTGGTCTCGATCTGGCCGTGCTCAAAGAGGCCGGCAGCGAGATTGCGCAGCATGGCACGGCGGTGATCCGCCTTGATGCTCAGCTGCTTTCCTGAAACGCGGTGACGCATGATGACTCCTTCGTGGTGTTCGTGTGGCTCAGGCCTGGACCGTGGGGGTGAAACCCTCGGGCAGGCGCATGCCGAGGCTCAGACCGTGCTCGGCGAGCTTGTCCTCGACTTCGCGCAGGCTGGTCTTGCCGAACGCGCGGATCTGCAGCAGATCGTCGATGGTTCGGGTGACGAGTTCGTGCACGAAGCGGACCTGTGCGCTCTCGAGGCAGTTGCTCGATCGCACGCCCAGTTCGAGACCAGTGATCGGCATCGAGAGCTTGCGGAAAAGTTCATCCTCAGTGGCCGTTTCGGCGCCGATGCCCTGGACTGCCAGGGTTTCGCCCGCCGTGGCGTACTGCACGAACGGATTGAGGTGCTTGCGCATGATCTTGGCGGCTTCGACCACGGCCATTTCCGGCGTGACGGTGCCGTTGGTCCACACATCCAGGATCAGCTTGTCGTAGTTGGTGCGCTGGCCGACGCGAGTGGCCTCGACGCGGTAGCGCACGCGCTGCACGGGGCTGAAGATCGCGTCGATCGGAATCACGCCGACGACCTGCTCTTGACCGTTGGTGTACTGCTCGCTGGCGGGCTGGTAGCCACGGCCGCGCTCGACGGTGAGCTGCATCTCGAGCGACACATCACCGGTAAGGGTGGCGATGTGGCGATCCTTGTTGACGATCATGACACCGGCCGGGCACTCGATGTGCTCGGCGGTGACGGCGCCCTTGCCCTTGGCGCGAAGACGAAGGACCTGCGATTCATCGCCGTCCATGTCCACGATCAGGTCCTTGCAGTTGAGCAGGATCTCGGTCACGTCTTCGAGGACGCCCGGGATCGTGCTGAATTCGTGCGACACGCCGCCGATCTGCACGCTGGTGACCGCAGCGCCCTCGAGGCTCGAGAGCAGGATGCGGCGGATGCTGTTGCCGATCGTGGTGCCGAAGCCACGCTCGAACGGTTCGGCGACAAAGCGGCCGAAGGTGTCGGTGCGCGAAGCGGGATCGACGAGAACGGCAGCAGGAAGTTCAAGGCCGCGCCAACGGATGTGCATGATGATTCTCCAAAGTCCGGCAGGACAGGTTCTTCGGGACCGGTCGGCCTGCCTCGATCGGATGCTCCAGACCGCTGCCGGGCGGACCGGGCCCCTTCAGTGAGGCAGGAAAAGTTGGACGGATCAGTGTAGCGAACGCAACGCGTGGATCACATTCGGCGCTTCTTGGGCGCCCGGCAGCCGTTGTGCGGCACGCCGGTGTGGTCCTCGATGGTGAGCACGCGCAGACCGGCAGCGCCCAGGGCGGTGACGGCGCTTTCGCGGCCCGGACCGGGGCCCTTCACGCGGACATCGCACTCACGCATGCCCACGCGCTTGGCCTTGCTGGCAGCGCGCTCGCTCGCGCGGCTGGCGGCGAACGGGGTCGCCTTGCGGGCGCCCTTGAAACCGGCCGTGCCGGCCGAGTCCCACGCCACTGTCTCGCCGTTGAGATCGGTGATGGTGACGATGGTGTTGTTGAAGGACGCGTGCACATGCACGATGCCCTTGACGACGCTCTTGCGGACCTTCTTCTTGGTAGCCATGGTGTGTTCCTTGGGGGGATCGGGGCCGGATCAGCCCTTCACGCCCTTCTTGCCGGCGACCGTCTTCTTGCGGCCCTTGCGGGTACGGGAGTTGGTGCGGGTGCGCTGGCCGCGGGCCGGGAGACCCTTGCGGTGGCGGTCGCCGCGGTACGAGTGGATTTCCTTCAGACGCTGAATCTGCGTCTGGACCTGGCGGCGCAGTGCGCCCTCGACGAGATGGCTCTCGTCGATCTCGGCGGCGATCGCCGAAAGCTCCTGGTCATTCAGGGTGTGCGCGCGACGATCAGGATCGATGCCGCACTTGCCCAGGATGTCGGTCGCGACCTTGAGGCCGATCCCGTGGACATACTGGAGGGACACGATGATCTTCTTCTTCTCGGGGATGTCGACGCCTGCGATACGTGGCATGGTCTGGTCCTTTCGGTTCGGTCGTTCAGCCCTGCCGCTGCTTCAGGCGGGGATTCTTCTTGTTGATGACGATGCGCTTGCCCTTGCGGACGACGATCTGGCAATCCTTGGTGCGGCGCTTGATGCTGCTTCGGACTTTCATGGTGTGCTCCGTGTGGTTCCTTGTGATTCCCAGTGGGCTCACTGCTGGCGGAAGACGATCCGTCCCTTGGTCATGTCGTACGGGCTGAGTTCGACCGTGACCCGATCGCCGGGGGTGATGCGGATGAAGAACTTCCTCATCTTGCCGCTCACGTAGGCGATGATCTCCTGATTGTTCGGCAGCTTGACCCGGAACTTGCTGTCCGGGAGCGCTTCCGTCACTTCAGCTTCGAGAGAGATCTTGTCTTCCTTGGGCATGTGCTCCTTTGGGGTGGTGCGGGGGTGATGGCTGGGCTTAGGTCGCCCGGGCGCTCCGAATGCGCGGGCCGTCCTGTGCACCGTCGCTCAGGAAACCCGAGTAGTTGCGCATGAGGAGGTTCGCCTCCAGGCGCTGGACGATGTCGAGGGCGACGCTCACCACGATGAGCAGGCCCGTTCCACCGAGGAACTGGCTCACATACGGCGGCACGCCGAAGGCCTCGGAGACGAGCGTGGGGATGATCGCGATGACGCAGAGGAAGCCGGCGCCGACATAGGTGATGCGGCTGATGACATCCTCGAGGTACT
>VGXL01000070.1 GCA_016873315.1 Phycisphaerae bacterium
GGGCGCACAGACGAACCCGTCGGGCCCAGCAACGGGCTCGTACCGCGTCTTCCGCGGCGGGAGCTGGAGCAGCCACTCCGACGTCTGCCGTGCGTCGGTCCGCTTCAGCACGTACCCGGGCAGCACCGGCATCGACGTCGGGTTCCGAGCCGCCAGGACTCCGTAACTTTCCTTTACCCTTCTTCTCTTTTTCATCTACCGTTTCAGGTGATCGCATCCGTGTTCATGGTGTGGTGAGCGCTGCCGCTGAACCAACAGCCTCCCGCGGCTCCTCGTTCACATCACTCCGAAGTCACATTCGGGGGTCAAGATTGCAGGCCCTGCGCACATGCAGCGACCAAGCGCGGCGAGAGGCTCGCGGCCTTCGTCAAGTAGTCACGGTGCGCGTTCGCGCAGCCGGAACCCGAGGTCGCGGGAGGATGAGCGCGAGAGCCTGTTGCCTGCGCCCTACGATGGCCGCATGCCCGCCCCGGCCGAAGGATCAAAGGTGCTCGTCGCGATGAGCGGCGGTGTTGATTCGTCGGTCGCGGCGGCGCTGCTCGTGGAGCGCGGCTATCAGGTGGTGGGCTGCTTCATGCGGCTCGGATCGCCGGGCGAAGTGCTCGAGGGGCTCGCGCCCATGCCGACCGAGGGCTTCGACGCCTCGTCGTGTGCCTTGCCGGCCAAGTCCGACGGCAGCACACCACTGCGCATCGGGCATCGCGGCTGCTGCTCAATCAGCGATGCGCAGGATGCACGCACGGTCGCGGCCAAACTCGGCATCCCGTTCTATGTCTGCAACTTCAAGAAGGACTTCGGACGCATCGTCGACTATCTCGTCGGCGAGTACAACGCCGGCCGAACGCCCAACCCCTGCGTGCGCTGCAACGATTGGCTCAAGTTCGGCAAGCTCCACGAGTACGCGCGATCGATCGATGCCGTCGCGGTCGCCAGCGGCCACTACGCACGCATCGTCTACACCGAGCGCGGGGCGGAACTTCACCGGGGAGTCGATCTCTCGAAGGATCAGTCGTATGTGCTCTTCGGCGCGCGCCGCGAAGCGCTGCACGAGATGATTCTGCCCATCGGCGACTTGCCCAAGACTGAAGTCCGCTCGATGGCCCAGGAGCGCGGACTGCCCGTCTTCGATAAGCCTGATTCGCAGGAGATCTGCTTCGTCCCCGACGACGACTACGCGGGGCTCGTTGCTCGGCGTACGCCGACGGCGGTTGCTCCCGGTCGCATCGTCGATCACGAGGGCCGCGATCTTGGTGAGCACCCCGGGCATCAGCACTTCACGGTCGGTCAGCGCAAGGGGCTCGGTGTCGCGGCCGGTGTGCCGCTCTATGTCATCGGCAAGGATGCGCAGACCAACGTGGTCACGCTCGGACCACGAGAGCTGCTCGCGTCGGCTGGCTGCAGCGCCGCGCAGTCGAACTGGCTCATCGACCCGCCGCACGCATGGATGCGTTGCACGGCGAAGATCCGTTACAACGCGCAGCCCGTCGCGGCGCGCGTTCGCGCGATAGGAGCAGACACGATGGAAGTTCGCTTCGACGAACCGCAGGCCGCGGTCGCGCCGGGCCAGGCCGTCGTGTGTTTCGACGGCAGCCGCGTCTTGGGCGGCGCTTGGATCGATGCGGCGATCGCGTGAGGGCGTGAGTGCTCGTCCGCTTACGCGATCGTCACGGTGCGGTCGAGATAGACATCCTGAATCGCATTCAGCAACTTCACGCCCTCGGGCATCGGACGCTGGAAGGCCTTGCGCCCGCTGATCAGTCCCATGCCGCCAGCGCGCTTGTTGATGACCGCAGTCTTCACGGCCTCCGCAAAGTCGTTTTCGCCGCTGGCGCCGCCTGAGTTGATCAGGCCCGCGCGACCGGCATAGCAATTCAGCACCTGGTAGCGGCAGAGGTCGATCGGATGGTCGGTCGCCAAGTCGCTGTACATGCGCTTGTCGAGCTTGCCGTAGCTCGAATCGCCAGTGTTGAGCGCTGAGTAGCCGCCGTTGAGTTCAGGCAACTTCTGCTTGATGATGTCGGCCTTGATCGTCACGCCCAAGTGGTTGGCCTGACCGGTCAAGTCAGCGCTCAGGTGGTGGTCCTTGCCGTCCTTCTTGAACTTGGGGTTGCGCAGGTAGCACCACAGAATCGTGGCCAAGCCGAGCGAGTGGGCCTCGTCGAAGGCGCGGGCGACCTCGACGATCTGGCGACCGCTCTCGTCACTGCCGAAGTAGATCGTCGCACCGACCGCGCAGGCACCCATGTTCCAAGCATCGCGCACCGAACCGAACATGATCTGGTCGAACTTGTTCGGATAGGTCATCAACTCGTTGTGGTTGATCTTGACGATGAACGGGATGCGGTGCGCGTACTGCCGCGACACGCTGCCGAGCACGCCGAACGTGCTCGCCACGCCGTTGCAACCGCCCTCGATGGCAAGCTTCACGATGTTCTCGCCGTCGAAGTAGATCGGGTTCTTCGCGAAGCTCGCGCCCGCCGAGTGCTCGATGCCCTGATCGACCGGAAGGATGCTCACGTAGCCCGTCCCGCCGAGCCGGCCGGCGCTGAAGAGCCGTTGCAGATTGTTGAGCACCGGCTGCGGGCGGTCGCTCTTGGCCCACACGCGATCGATGAAGTCGGGCCCCGGCAGGTTCAATCCGGCCGCGGGCACCTTGGCCGTGTGCTGCAGAAGGTTGGACGCGTCGGCTCCGAGATACTGGGCGGTCTGGCTCATGCTGGGGAAGGTAGCGGCTGCCGCGAAGCGCGGGCCGCCTACACAGCAAGGGAACGCGGGGGCACCCACAACTCCACTGCACGTCCGCGCAAGGACACCCTGCGCACGCACCACAACCTTCGACGCGAAGATGTCGCCTCCCACGATCAGCCGCGTGTGCCCAGACCTTAGCTCGTCGCGGCCATCCGCTGCAATGCGCGCGTGGGCTTCTGCGCCCGCTGCGCCTCGGTTTGGCGGCGGATCTCCTCGGCGTCGGCGTACTCCTCACCGAAGCGAACCAGTCGCAGGCTGTTGGCGATGACGAAGACATACGCCACGGCCTGATAGAAGGGCGTGATCCAGATCTGCAGGTTGCCAGTCGCGGCCAAAGCCAGACCGATGATCGCCAGCACCAGACTCGCCGCGATGTTCAGCGCGATGATCCCGCGCGCCTTGCGGGCGAGTTCGAGAAGGAACGGCACCAACCGCAAGTCATCGTTCATCAGCGCCACGCCTGCGCTGTTGGTGGCGATGTCGCTGCCGGAAAGTCCCATCGCGACGCCGACATCGGCGCTTGCCAAGAGCGGGCCGTCGTTGATGCCGTCACCCACGGCCAACACGCGGTGGCCGCGCTTGAGCAGGTACTTCAACTCCTCGTGCTTTTCCTCAGGCAGGCACTCGGCTTCGATCGAGTCCACGCCGGCGGCTTGGCCCACGCGCGTCGCCACGCCGAGTCGGTCACCAGTGAAGATCGACACGCGGCGCACGCCAAGATCCCGAAGCCGCTGCACGGTCTCGGGCGCGTTGCGACGCAACTTGTCCTCAAGACCGACGGCGCCCAGATAGGTCTCGCCGCGCATGACGTGCACACCGCTCATGCCTTCGATGCCCGCTTCGACCGTCTGGACCGAGGCAGCGATCGCAGGGCTCAACTCGAGCAGCCAGTCCGCGCGGCCAGCGCGCAGCGTTTGACCGCCGACCACCGCGACGACGCCGCGGCCGTGCACTTCTTCGTAGCGCTCGACCTTGGCTGGTTCGATGCGCGCACGCTTGGCCGTGTCCAGGATCGATCGCGCAAGCGGGTGATTCGAACTCTGCTCGCAATCAGCGGCGGCTTGCAAGAGATCGGCCGCATCCACGCCATCAGCAGGGGCGAGACGACTGACGCTGAACTTGCCGGTGGTGAGCGTGCCGGTCTTGTCGAGCACGACGGTGTCGATGTCGCCCGCGCTCTCAAGGACGCGCGTCTGCTTGATCATGATGCCCAGTCGCGCGGCGGCCGCAAAGGCGGCGACCATCGCGGTCGGGTACGAGATGAGCAGCGCACCGGGGCAGGTGACGACGAGCACGGTGATGGCACGCACGGCAGCCGTCTCGCGCACTTCGGCGCTGTCGGACTTGCTCGTGAAGAACCAAACGATCCCGGCCACCATCAGCACCACGGGCACGTAGTAGGCCGAGAGCCGCTCGATGAGTTCCTGACGCTCGGTGCGGCTGTTCTCAGCTTCGCGAATGAGCGTCTCGACCTTGCCGATCGTGGTTTCGCCCGCGACGGCCGTGACCTGAAGGTCGATCTGCCCCGTCAGGTTCGTGGTGCCTGCGTACACCTCGCTCCCGAGCTGCACTTCCACCGGCACGGCTTCGCCAGTGAGCGAAGCTTGATTGATGCTCGACTGGCCCGCGACGACCTTGCCATCGACCGGAAGATTCTCGCCCGGACGAACGCGCACGCGGTCGCCGGTCTTGACCTGAGCCAGGCTGACTTCGCGCTCCGCGCCGTCCGCGCCGATCAGTCGCGCAACATCAGGCGTGAGTTCGATGAGCTCGCGGATCGCACGCTGTGCGCCCCACGCCGTTCGGCTCAGGACCAGCTCGGACAGCCAGAGGAAGAAGGCTAGGAATCCGGCGGGCAAGTACAGATTGTTCGCGAGCGCGGCGAGCACGGCGAGCGACGCCAGCGTGTCGCTGCTGGGCTTGCCAGCAAGGAGTTCCTCCCACGCACCTTTCGCGAGCGGGGCCGCCAGGATCAGCGCGCCCATGGCCGCGGTGATGTTGGTGACGCTCTCGCCAACGCCCAGGATCGCTCGCGCGAACCAAGCGGTGAGCAGCATGACGCCGCCGACGAGGGCCACGAAGAGCTGGCGCTCAAGGCGCTCGCCGCTCGAGGCGGACGGATCGATGGATGGGGAGGCCGACGAGGTCGTGATGGTGCTCATGGTCGATGGACCCGAGGGAGGAGAAGTGATCTGCAGCGTAGCAGGCTCAGGAACCCCCGGTTCGATCCTGCGGGGTACCTTCTTGGGCATCATGCGACAGGTCACCGTCATCGGCGACGGCCAGTTCGGGCTCGTGCTCGCGTCGCTCGCGGCAAGCCGGGGGCACGCCGTGCGGCTGTGGGGTGCCTTTCCGCAGGATCTTGCTGCTTTGGCGACCACGCGGCGATCGCCCCGCCTTCCGGATTTCGATCTGGATCCAGCGGTCACGGTTGAGCCCGATGCCGAGCGAGCTCTCGCGGGCGCCGAACTCTGCATCAGCGCCGTCCCCACCCAGCATCTGGCCTCGGTCTGGACCCGCTTGGCCAGTGCGCTGCCCGCATCGACCATCATCGTCAGCGTGAGCAAGGGTCTCGAGCGTGGATCGCTGCGACGCCCCAGCCAGATCGTGAAGGAGTCCGTGCCTGGCCACGACGTCGTCTCGATGTCGGGCCCCTCGATCGCAGCCGAGATGGCTCGCCGGCTCCCGCTCGTGATGGTGGTCGCTGGTGCGCCCGACGCGACGGCGACCGTGCAAGATGCCCTGAGTTGTTCCTGGCTGCGGCTCTACACACTTCGCGACCATGTGGGCGTCGAGCTCGCCGGGGCCGCCAAGAATGTGATCGCGCTTGCGGCAGGCATGCTCGATGGCATGCGCGCGGGCACGAATGCGAAGAGCGCGCTCCTTGCGCGCGGCCTAGCAGAGATCGTGCGGTTCGGCTTGGCGCACGGCGCCGACGCCGAGACCTTCTTCGGCGTTGCTGGTGTCGGCGATCTGGCGACGACCTGCTTCAGCCCCGAGGGTCGCAATCGCTCCTGCGGCGAGGCGCTCGGCCGCGGACAGTCGTTGGCCGAGCACTTGGCCCACACGCGTTCCGTGGTCGAGGGCGTGGACACCTGCGATGCGATCGTCCGCGATGCACGCTCGCGCGGTATCGAGTTGCCCATTATGGAAGCCGTGCATGGCGTGCTCTTCGACGGCATCGCGCCCGCTCAGGCGCTTCAGTCGCTCATGTCGCGCGATGTCGGCGTCGAGCGCGTGCGCTGATCAGCGCTCATGTCGCGATGTTGGCGTTGAGCGCGTGCGCTCACGAGCGCTACTCCTCGTCGAACTTGCGGGCGATGAGCCGCAGCAGTGCGGCCATCGCAGCATCCTCGTCGGGACCATCGCAGGTGATCTCAAGTTCAGTGCCCGTGGTTCCGGCCACGAGCAGCATCTGCATGATGCTCTTGCCATCGACGACTTCGTCGCCATTGGTGCGTCGCACCGAGACGGTGCTTTGAAAGCCCATGGCCGTCTGCACGAAGCTCATCGCAGGACGAGCGTGGAGCCCAAGCCGGTTCAGAATGGTGGCGCGACCCGTCACCATCGGAGTCAGTCCTTCGACGCCCCAGCTTCCTGCAGGAGCAGGTGCGCATCGGCGGGGGTGCGAGCCTGACGGAGGAACCGCTTGAACTGATCGTCCTGCAGCGACTGGAAGATTGCCTCCATCGCAGCGACATGCAGGTCTGGCTTCGACTCGGGGCTCAGGATCAGGAAGACCGCGTGAACGGGCAGTCGGTCAAGCGAGCTGAAATCGATGCCTGTTGGGCTGAGACCGAGCGCAGCGATCGGTGCATCGACCAGGTCCGTCTTCGCGTGAGGCACGGCAACGCCGTGGCCGAAGCCCGTCGAACCCTTGCGTTCCCGCTTCAGAACAGCCTTCACAAGGTCTTCGGCTTTCGAAGGCTTGATGACCTTTGCGGCGACCAGAGCCTGCATGAGTTCACCGATCGATGCGTCACGCTTGGTGGCGTCGAGCGGGACGAGGATGGCCATGGCGTTGACGAGGTCGATCAGCTTCATGGAGACGGCGGATCGTAGCGATTGCGATGCAGCCCGGCCAGAACGCACGCGCCCGGCGAGGGAGCGTGTCCCGCGCCGGGCGCGTTGTTGGAACGAGGTTGGATCCGACTCAGTGGCGACGATCGCGCAAGCGGGCCTTGTGTTCGCTGAGTTGTCGGCGGCTGCGATCGACTGCCAAGTCGACGCACGCATACAGATTGTCGTGTTCGGTGTTGCAGACGAAGTCCGTGTGATGGTCCACATTCGCGCGCAACTCGACATGGAACCCGTGGCTGGGCAGCGGTTCGACGACGACCTCAAGGCCACTGACGCGGTTGAAGTATCGAGGGAGCTTCGACACCTTTCCGCGGATGTAGCCAGCGATGGCCTCGGTCAGTTGCATGTGCTTGGCGCTAATGGTCACGATCATGGGTAGAGCCTCCATGGACGACGGTGCTCGGCAGCACCGCAAGCTGCGCGGCGCGCGGCAGTGGCGACGATCGCTCTGCCGTCCGGATCCCGAGTCCGGAGGAGATCGCCGTGCACCACGCAGGGCGACTCCGCGCCAAGGTGAACCACGAGAGAACCTACCCCTTGGTTCGCGAGAAGGACAGCACATTCCGCGAACATCTTGCGGATCGTCCGGACCAGGTCGTGAAGGTGAGGGGAAGCTGGCGTGCGTGCCATCGTGGACTGCCGACTCCTTCATGGACGCCGGCGCACCTCGACGGTCGAATACGAGTCGCCTCGGCGGAAACGAATCGTCAGGTTCTCCTTCCGCGGCGCGCGCGTCAGCGCCACCCCGAGTTCGCGCACCGAGCGCACCGGTTCGCCGTCGACCCCGACGAGGACGTCGCCAGGGCGAAGGCCCGCGTCGCGGGCGGTGCTCTTCGTGACGAAACGCACGATCCGGGCCCCGTCCGGATGGTCCTCGGTCGTCACGCCGATGGACGGTTGGGTCGGATCGGTGGACAGGCCTTGCGCGCCCCGTTCACGCGCCCAGGTGGCCCAGGCGCGCTCAATCTCCTCCAGGCTCCCTCCGAGCGCCCGCTCTAAGGCCCGCGTGCAAGCCGGATCATCACGGAATCCCGCGACCGATTCGGCGTACAGGCGCTCCAGGGCACCGCGTGAGGCGATGTACTCCATGAGCGAGCGCACGAGTGGGTAAGTCGACTCGCCGTCCCGTTGGAAGTCGTCTTCAGGCATCGTGAGCAGACGGCGCAGGGCCGGCGCAGCACCCGATTCGAGGAGCTGCATCGACGCATCGGCGCGCTCATTGGGCAGAAACTCGAACGAGCCGTCCTCGCGCGTGCGATAGGTTTCGAAGACCGTCGCGAGTCCCTCGCGCAGCCAGATCGGATGGAGCTGGTTGATGCGTTCCATGTGCGCGAAGTGCAGCGCGTGCGTGAACTCGTGGCGCAGTGTGGCGCCTGTGTCGCGCGTCAGCAGTCTGCGCATGCCGTGTTCGTAGCGACCCGCGCGGGTCGGCGTGAGACCGTCGCCTTCGCCATCGGCGCCGCTCGCCACAATCACCGCCACGGGTTGCGTGAGCCCCTTGCCGAACAGTCGGTCGACCTGGTCCTGCGTCACCGCAGCGAGCATGGACAGCAGTTCTGCGCGACTCGTCGGATCCTGCGTGGTCACCAGCATGGTGTTCGTCGCCCCATCGGGGAACGCGCGGTAGCCGCTTGGGAACCGCATGCGCCAGGCATCGACCGCCTTGGTCGCCTCAGTGCCGGTGAGCGCGCCGTGTTCGTTGCGCGCTCGAGCTGCGCGCATCGCGTCCTGCACGACCGCCCACGATTCATGCCGACGAAGTCCCGCGAAGTCGGGACCGGATTCGATGGCGGCGAAGTCCGCGAAGCCCTCTTCGATGGCGCGCTTCAGGAATCCCGCCGCCACCCGTTGATCGCCCGATTGTGCGGCGGCGCGCGCCGCCAGCGCCAGCATGCCAGCATCACCGGGTGCGCGATCGAGCCACGCCTTCGCGCGGGTGAGCGCGTCGGCGCTGCGTCGCTGGGTCAGGGCCTCGTTCACCGCTCGTTCTGTTGCGGATCGTGCGGTGTCGGCAGTGGACTGAGCGGATGCCGGCATTGGCGGCAGAGCCGGCGCGAGGAGAGCGGCGAAAGCAAGCATGATGGACGGTGCCGCGCGCACGACGAGATCGTAGCCCGCCCAGTTGCGAGAACCTCGCACGGCGCGGATGATCCCGCGCATGAACGCACCAGAAGGATTCGACCTGTCGCTGCGCGTGATGACCATGCCGCGCGACACCAACCACAGCGGCACCGTCTTCGGGGGCGTCGTGCTGAGCACGATCGACCAGGCGGCGTACCTTCACGCGCGGCGGCTGGGCCTGCACCGTTGGGTGACGAAGGCGATGGAGAAGATCGAGTTCATCGCGCCGGTCTATGTCGGCGAGGCGGTCACGCTCTGGACCCGGACCGAACGCGAGGGCCGCACGAGCGCCACGATTCGTGTGCTGGTCCATGCGGAGCGCTTCAAGACCGGCGAACAGGTCCATGTGACCGAAGCGTTGGTGACCATGGTGGCCATCAGCCCCGATCGCACACCGATCGACTTCCGCAGCCCGGCCACGCTGCATGTGGAGGACGCGTGAGCGATCGCGCCACGGTGAGCAGTCGCCCCGTCGAGACTGGTTACCGCATTGTGCTTGGCTGCCTCATCAGCGGTGGCGGGCGAACAGTGCTCAATCTCCAGCAGGAAATCGAGGCCGGTCGGCTCGATGCGCGCATCGGCGTCGTCGTCGTGACGAAGCCGGGGATTGCTGGCATCGAGCGCTGTCGTGCTGCTGGGCTCCCGGTCGTGGTGTGCGATCGCTCACGCGACGAGAGCGTGGATGACCAGGTCGATGCAGCGTTGCAGGCCGCCGGCGTCGAACTCGTCTGCCTGTGTGGATATCTACGAAAGTTCCGCGTCGGCCCGTGGGCCGGGCGCGCGCTCAACATTCATCCTGCGCTGCTTCCGCGCCACGGCGGACATGGCATGTACGGGCACCATGTGCACGAAGCCGTGCTTGCCGCAGGTGATGCCGAGAGCGGTTGCACGGTGCATCTGGTCGATGATGAGTACGACCACGGCCGCACGATCGTGCAGCGCCGCTGCGCGGTGTTGCCGGACGACACGCCCGATGCACTCGCCGCCCGCGTCTTCGAGCAGGAGTGCCTCGCCTATCCCGAGGCGATCCGCGCGATGGGTGTGAGCGTTCGAGTGGCGTGATGAGTTCGATCATTCGCGCTGGTTTTTTGGTGCGATCGTGTGCGCCGCGTGATGCCTACGATCGATAGCCGTGGATCAGTACGATCCGATCAGCCTGAGTGCCGATGATGCGAGATGCGTTGCGATCCATCTTCAAGATCCGCTTGAGCGATCGCGCCGTCGCCGGACTCGCATTGGCCGTCGTTGGGCTTGCGCTGCTCGCGATCGGCTCGCGCGATCCTCGGACGCACGGCCTTGGCGTTCTGTGCCCCTCCCGGCGCTGGCTCGGGATCTACTGCCCCGGATGCGGTTCGACTCGAGCTACGTACGACCTGCTCCATGGGGACATCATCGCGGCATGGGCGAACAACCCCGCGACGCTGCTGCTGGGCGTGCCCGTCGCGCTGTGGCTCGTCGCGAGTTCCGTCGTCACCCTCGTCCACGGGCGACGCCCACGGCTCACGTTGCCGAATCGTCTTGGCCTCTGGCTCGCCGGCGCGTTGCTGCTCTACACCATCGCGCGGAACATCCCCCACGCGGCGTTCGACGCATGGCGACCGCCCGTGGTCCACGAGACATCAGGCTCCTGAACGAGCGAGCGAAACAAGCCGCGTCGATCGCGCCGCCGGCGCTCAATTGGAGTCGGCGACCGCTGCCAAAATTAGAATCAGGATATACAGCGCGCAGCCGATCACGCCCGTGATGACGGAGATCGTCATCCACGTCTTGGCGGTCTTGGCGTCGGCTTGGGCGCCTGCGAAGTTGCCCTGGAGCGCCTTCGAGTTCGCCTGAGTCGTGTAAATGATCGACACGATGCCGCCGATGAGGCAGCAGAAGAGCGTGATGAGCACCGGCCACGTCAGGCTGAGCGGCGTCCAGGGAGCACCCGCAGGCGGTGCCGCCGAACCCGGAGGCGGAGCGAAGGTGGTCGCCGGGGGCGCAGCAGGCGGGGCCATGGGTGGCGGTGCGGCTCCGGACGGACCATCGAGGACTGAACTGGCGCTCACCCAAGTTTGGCTTCCTTCGGCGCAGAGTTTGCCGGAAGGGCCGAGTTGCCCGGACGCGGCCATCCCCCGAAGTTGCTGAACCTCGAACGGGCCATAGACCTTGCCGTCGTTTCCAGTCATCCAGTAGCGCATGTCATCTCTCCTGTTTAGTCCATTGCAATCGAGTCAGACGTCAGTTCAGAAGTTTCCGATGAGTACCGCGCAGCCCAAGATCGTTCCGAGCGATCCGAGCACGATGCCGAGGATCGCCCTGACATGTCCCTTGGACTCTGGCCTGGATTTCAGACGGACCAGACCGACGATCCCGAGCGCAAGCGCGAATGGCGCGGGCACCATCAAGATCGAGAAGAGGCCGAGATAGCCCGCGATGAGCGCAATCGGATCGACCCGGACGGGAATCAGAATCGCAAGGCTTGGATCGCTTGCCTGCGCCGATGCGCCCGCGGGCAGGATGCCAGGCACGGCGCCAGCCGGGACCCACGATGAACCACCCTCTGCGCAGACTTTGGTTGCAGGGAAGAGACGCCCCGACTTCGCGAACTCTTGAAGTTGCGCGACATCGTAGGGTCCATACACCTTGCCGTCGGTACCTGTCATCCAATATCGCATCGTGGTCACTCCCGGAAAGAACCAGATCGAACTCGTCGCAGCCTAGCAACTTCGGAGTGTGCCGTAAACGGAGGGCCGCCATGCCACGCATGTGTCGGAGGCTCAGGAGATCGAGGCAATTGAGCGCCCCCGCCCGGCACTCACGCCGTCGCGCGCTTGCGCGTGGCGGCCTTTCTCTCGCGGACTGGCTTGCGGTCACCTGCATTTGCCGACTCATCGCTCGACTTGGAGTTCGGCACGGCACTCGAGGTGTCGTTCAGGGTGGCGCTCGATGTGGCGCCCGCCAGCATGCGCGCCAAGTACCCGCCGGTGAAGCTGCCGGGCGTGGCGGCCACCGTTTCGGGTGTGCCGTGCGCGACCAGCGTGCCGCCGCCGTCGCCGCCCTCGGGACCAAGATCGATGATCCAGTCAGCGCACTTGATCACATCGAGGTTGTGTTCGATGACGACCAAGGTATGGCCGTTGCTGGCCAGTCGTTGCAACACGCCGAGCAAGCGATGCACATCGGCGAAGTGCAGGCCGGTCGTGGGCTCATCGAGCACATACAGCGTGTGCCCGGCGCTCGACATGCCGAGCTCGCTCGCCAGTTTCACGCGCTGCGCTTCGCCGCCCGACATCGTCGTGCTCGCCTGGCCGAGTTGCATGTAGCCCAGGCCGACATCACGGATGCACTGCAGCATCCGCGCGATCCTGGGATGGGCATCGAAGAACGCGGTCGCATCCTCGATGGTCATGTCGAGGACATCCGCGATCGACTTGCCCTTGTAGAGCACCTCGAGCGTCTCCCGGTTGTACCGACGGCCCTTGCAGGCCTCGCAGGTCACGAAGACATCGGGCAGGAAGTGCATCTCGATGCGTCGCACGCCTTGCCCGGCGCAGACCTCGCAGCGGCCGCCCTTGACGTTGAAGCTGAAGCGCCCGGGCTCGTAGCCGCGGATCTTGGCTTCGGGCATGCGGGCGTAGACGGAGCGGATCTCGTCGAAGATCCCGGTGTAGGTCGCGGGGTTCGAGCGCGGCGTCCGGCCGATCGGTGACTGGTCCACCTCGACCACGCGCATGACCTTGCCCAGGCCGGTGACGGAGTCGTGCATGCCGGGCAGCTCGCGTGTCCCGGTCACCAGCCGCCTGGCTGCCTTGAGCAGGATCTCGTTCACCAGCGTGCTCTTGCCGCTGCCCGAGACGCCGGTCACGCACACGATCCCGCCGAGCGGGAAGGCGACATCGATCCCCTTGAGGTTGTGCTCGCGCGCGCCCTTCACCACGATCGACTGCTTGGCCGAGAGTGGACGGCGCTCGGCCGGCACCTCGATGCGGACCCGGCCGCTGAGGTAGTCGCCGGTCACGCTGCCGGGCGTGTCGCAGATCTCGCTCACCGTGCCCTGAGCCACGACCATGCCGCCGTGGCGGCCAGGTCCCGGCCCGATGTCGAGCACATGATCCGCGGATCGGATCATGTCCTCGTCGTGCTCGACGACGAGCACCGAGTTGCCGATGTCGCTCAGGTGTCGCAGCGTGGCGACGAGTCGAAGGTTGTCGCGCTGATGCAGGCCGATCGTCGGCTCATCGAGCACATACGCCACGCCCACCAGTCCGCTGCCGACCTGCGTCGCCAGGCGGATGCGCTGGGCCTCGCCACCAGACAGCGTGCTGCTCGTGCGATCCAGCGTGAGGTAGCCCAGCCCGACGCTTTCGAGGAAGCCCAGGCGCGCGGCGATCTCCTTCACGATCGGTGCGGCGATCGAGGCCTGCGAAGGTCCGAGCCGCAGCCCGGCGAAGAACTCACGCGCAGCGCCGATGCTCAGGTTCGTTGCGCTGGTGATGTCGAGCCCTCGGTGTGCACCCTGCACCATCACGCCGAGCGAGGATGACTTGAGCCTGCGTCCGCCGCAGGCCGGGCACGGAGCCGTGCTCATGTACGCGTGCAGCCGCTCCTTCACGAACTCGCTGTCGGTCTCGGTGAAGCGCCGGCGCAAGTGGGGG
>VGXL01000071.1 GCA_016873315.1 Phycisphaerae bacterium
CGGCGGCGACGCGTTCATCGACATCGAAGACGATGGTCAGGTCAGGCCAACGACCGCCGATCGCCACATCGCCAACTGAAAGGATCTCGGCAGGCGAGAGCCCACCGGCCGTGCCTTGATAGGCAAGTGTGCTGCTGATGAAGCGGTCACTGAGCACCATGTGGCCGTCAGCAAGCGCGGGCTTGATGCGCTCGACCATCAACTGCGCGCGGCTGGCCATGTAGAGCAGCATCTCGGCGCGCACATCCATCTCGACATTCGCTGGGTCGAGCAGGATCTCGCGGATCTTCTCGCCGATCGGCGTTCCACCAGGCTCACGCACATCGGTCACCGTCGTGCCATCATCACGCACCGACTGCACGAAACGACGGATCTGCGTGCTCTTGCCGCTGCCGTCGGGGCCGTCGAAGACGATGAAGCGTCCTTGGAGCGCGTGCGACCAACCTGGTCTCATGCGGTCGATGCTACGGCGGCATGGATCCGCGGGCGATCGCCGTACCATCCTGCGATGCAGGTGACCGCACGAGCCACCGACCGATCGCGACTGGGCGATGCCGAGGTCAGCCTCGATGAGCGACCAGCGCGGCTGCGCTTGGGCGAACCGGGCAAGGAGCGCGAGCACTTCCTTGATTGGGAGCGTGCGGTCGATGACGGAGGTCATCTGCGCAAGTGCGTGCTCTGCGGCTGCGACTCGCTCTACCGAAGCCGATCGATGCCGCGTCTGACCATCATCGTTGCCGTGCTTGCGCTTTCGGTCGTCGCGGTCGGACTGGCCGGTTACGGCACGCCGACCATCGTCGTGGCGACCTTGCTCGTCGTGGCGGCCATCGATGTGGTGCTCTGGATGCGCTCGGAGTGGCGGCTGAACTGCTACCGCTGCCGCAGCACCTTCCGCGGCATGTCGATCGCGCGATACCACCGAAGCTGGGATGCGCGCACGCAACGGCGCATCGACAGCCTGAGTCAGGCTTCGCCGGGTTCGTCCTGAACGGCTGGTGCGCCGAAGAGTGCGCCGCCGATGCGCACCATGTTCGAGCCGCACTCGATCGCGATCTCGAAGTCATTGGACATGCCCATCGAGAGCAGGTCGAACGCGTCACCGCCCACGCTGGCGGTGCGGATGTCCTGGAAGAGTTCACGGCATCGCGAGAAGACATCGCGCAGGACCGCCGCGTCCTGCGTGTTGGGCGCCATGCACATGAGTCCGCGCGGACGGACATTGACCATCGTGTCGATCTGCTCGATCACATGGCGCACGGCGGGCGGATGCAGGCCGTGCTTGCTCGCCTCGCCGCTCACATTGACTTCGATCAGAATGTCGACTGGATCGTCGCGGCGTGCCGCGGCGTTCTGAATGTCTTCGGCAAGCCGCATGCTGTCCACGCTGTGGATGAGCCGTGCGCACTCGATCGCCTTCTTGACCTTGTTGCGTTGGAGCGAGCCGATCATGTGCCAGCGCACGGGCGTGGGCTCCGTGCCGGTGAGCTCGCGGCGACGCGCTTGGAATTCCTCGACTTGGGCAACACGCTGCTGCAGTTGCGGAACACGGTTCTCGCCAAAGTGCGTGTGGCCAGCCTGCACGAGCTCGCGGACCTGCTCCATGCTCGCGGTCTTACTCACCGCGACGAGCACGACCTGCGACGCCTTCCGCCCAGAACGGGCTGCGGCTTCGCCGATGCGTCGATTGATGTCGTCGTAGCGGCTTCGCAGTGCGTCGCCGGTGAGTGGTGCCGTGTCCGTGGCCAAGGTGGTGGTCATCCTTCAGTGCCTCCATGCACTTGGGTGCGGGCGTAGCGTAGCGGACGACCGCCCCGAAGCCGATGGCTTGTGCGCGGTAGAGTTCGGCCATGGCTTCACCGACCGTGAACACGCCCATCGTCCTGGTGATCCGTGACGGTTGGGGGCGCAATCCGCACGCTGAGCAGGATTCCGGCAACGCCGTGCTCCGGGCCAAGTGCCCCTTCGATGCGTCGATGCGTCGGGAGTGGCCGAGCACCCTGATCCGCACGAGCGGCGAAGATGTCGGACTTCCTGAAACGCCCGAGGGCCCGGTCATGGGCAACAGCGAGGTCGGGCACCAGAACATCGGCGCCGGCCGAATCGTGGACCAGGAGCTCATGCGGATCACCCGCGCCATCCGCGATGGTCGGTTCGCAGCGAATCCCGGGTTGCAGTCGGCCTTTGACCACGCCACGGCCACCGGCGGCTGCGTGCATGTCCTTGGGCTGTGCAGCACGGGACTCGTGCACAGCGACTTGGGGCATCTTGAGGCGATCCTGGAGCTCGCGCGCACGCGAGCCTTCCCGGGCGGGCGCATCTTCGTGCACGCGATCACCGATGGTCGCGACACGGGTCCCACGACTGGTCTTCGGTTCATCGCTCGCGTGCAGCAAGCGGTCGATCGCTGCGGTGCAAGGATCGGCAGCATCATGGGTCGCTTCTGGGCGATGGACCGCGACCACCGTTGGGAGCGGGTCGAGCGCGCTTGGCGATGTTTGGTCGGTCCACAAGAGCAGGGGGCGACCGATGCTCGCTCGGCGCTTGACCACGCCTACGCGAATCCCGAAGGCCCCACTCGACACGGCGATGAGTTCGTGCCGCCAACGCATCTGCTCGCAGCCGATGAGGGCTTCGTCCGTGATGGCGACGCGGTGATCTTCTTCAACTTCCGCGGCGATCGGCCGCGCGAGTTGACCAAGGCCTTCGTCCTCGATGAAGCAGCGTTCCGCGCGCTACCTGGCGGTGGATTCCATCGCGGCCATGTGCCAACGAACCTGCGCTTCGTGACGATGGCGAACTACGAAGAGGGCCTGCCGGTGACCGTGGCCTTCGAACGGCCCGCGCGCATGGAGTCGATTCTCGGCGATGTGATCAGGAGCGCCGGTCTAACGCAGTTCCGATGCGCGGAGACGGAGAAGTTCCCGCATGTGACCTTCTTCTTCAACGACTATCGCGAGGAGCCGTTCCCGGGCGAACATCGCGTGATTGTGCAGAGCCCCAAGGATGTGCCGACCTACGACTTGAAGCCAGAGATGAGCGCGCACGGCGTGCGCGATGCCGTGCTCGCGCGCTTGGCCGCAGCGGACTGTGAGCCCTTCATCATCGTGAACTTCGCCAACGGCGACATGGTTGGCCACACCGGCAACTTGGATGCCGCCACGCGCGCCTGCGAAGTCGTCGACGCGTGCGTCGGCGAGATCACGCGCGCCACGCTCGCGCGCGGAGGGAGTTTGGTGATCACGGCCGACCATGGCAACGCGGAGCAGATGATCGATCCGACGACCGGCGATCCGCAGACCGCGCACACGAACTTCACGGTGCCGCTGTCGGTGGTGGGTGAGGCGTTCCGTGGACGCCGTCTGCGTGACGATGGACGGCTCGCGGACATTGCACCGACCATGCTCGAGATGGTCGGGCTGTCGAAGCCCGCTGCGATGACGGGTCAGAGCCTGCTGGCGTGATCACTGTTCCGACTGGCCGCCTGAAGAAGGCTGCGCGTCGCCAGGATGTTCGCGACGCTTGCGCGCGCTGAAGCGAAGGCGAATCGGCACTTCGGCGTACGGAAGTTCCTCGCGCATGCGGTTGAGCAGGTAGCGCTCGTAGTTGCCTTCGAAGAGATCGGGCTTGTTCACCACCATCGCGATCGTCGGCGGGAAGACCTCGATCTGTGTGATGTAGTAGATCTTCGCGATCGTTCCCAGACGCGAGCTCGGTCCGCGCTCGGTCAGGATCTTCTGCACGAGCGCATTGAGTCGGCCGGTCGTTTCGCGGTGACCCGCCTGCCGGAACAAGTTGAACGCCATCGAGATCGCATCCTGCACGCCGTCGCCCTTGAGCGCGCTCACGCAGGCCACCGGCGCAAAGTCCAAGCCAGGCAGCTCCTGCCCGAGGTACTCGAGGAAGTCCTCGATCTTGGCCTTCTTGGGCATGAGGTCCCACTTGTTGAGCACAATCAAGGTGGGCTTGGCCTGCTCAATGAGCTGCATCGCCAGGTGCTTCTCGACTTGGCTGATCTTGTCGGTCGCATCGAGGACGAGCAGGCAGACATCGGCGCGCCGAATCGATTGGTCCGTTCGGACATTCGAATAGAACTCGACATCATCCGCCCACGATTTGCGCTTGCGCACGCCCGCGGTGTCGATGGCGACGAAGGTCCGCCCGCCGACCTCGAAGCGCACATCGATCGCATCGCGCGTGGTGCCGGCGATCTCGCTCACGATCACGCGGTCCTCGCCCGCGAGCGCGTTGGTGAAGGAACTCTTGCCGGCGTTGCGACGCCCAACAATCGCGACCCTCATCTCGGTCGGCACGGGCTTGGCGGGCGCGTCGCCCACACGCTCCCAAATCGCTTCGCGCAGACGACGCAGGCCGGCGCCGTTGTTGGCGCTGACCATGTGCGGTTCGCCGAATCCCAGCCGCATCGCATCGAAGGCATGCGCCTCCCAGGATGGGCCGTCGACCTTGTTCACGACAAGCATCGCCTTCGACGCCTGACCGCTGCGACGGAGCATCGTGGCGATCGTCTCGTCGAGCGCCGTGATCCCGCTCTGTGCGTCGACCGTGAACAGGATGACATCGGACTCTTCAGTGGCCGCGCGGATCTGCTCTTCGATGTGCGGCGTCAGCGCCGCCAGGTCCATGCCCGCATCATCGATGCGGCGGCCGTCAGCCGTGTAGACGCCGTATCCGCCGGTGTCCATGAACTCGACGGTGCGGGGCAGGGCATCTTCGGAACCCTCGATCGGCGGATCGAGGGTGAGTTCAGCCGTGATGCGGTCGCGCGTGACGCCCGGAGTCGGATCGACGATCGACACGCGTCGACCGACGATGCGGTTGAGCAGGCTGCTCTTGCCGACATTGGGGCGACCGATGATGGCGACGACGGGCAGCATGGAACCGCGCAATGCTACCGGGACCGCCGATGCAGGGCGGACGCCCACATGCGACACTGCGCGGGTCGTGTCGATCTTCCCGTTGCCCATCTTTGAACGCGATGCCGATCCGGTCCATCGCGATGTGGATGCGGCGGCGTATGCGGAACTCAAGGCGCCCAGTTCGATCGTCGTGCGATTCGGTGCGATGCGCATGATCGGGGAGTTCCCGCATCGCGGCGACGCCAAACCAGGATGCGGATCCAAGCTCGTGGTTCGGACACATCGCGGCACCGAACTGGGCGAGATGCTCACGACGACCTGCGGCAACGGCGGCTGCGGCAAGAGCGTTTCGCGCGATCAAGTGCGTGGCTACATCGAGGCCTCGGGCGGCAAGGACTATCCCTTCCATGCCGATGGCGAGGTGCTGCGCGTGGCGACGAGGGATGATCTGGCTGCGTGGGAGCGCATCACGATGGACTGGGGCGCACGCACGCTGGCCGCAAAGCAAGCGGCGATCGCGCTGGGCATCGCTGCGCGGTTCGTACAACTCGAACCGATCCTTGGCGGCGAGCAGGTCATCGCGTGGGTGCATCCGACGACCGAAGGCGAACTCGACCTTGCTCCATTGAAGCGGGTCGTGGCGCCGATCATCGGGCGCGAGGCGCAGTGGCAGACCATCGGAGCGCGGGACGAGGCGCGCCTGGTCGCGGACCGCGAGAAGTGCGGCCAGAGCGTCTGCTGTTCGACCTTCCTCAAGGTGCTCAAGCCCGTCAGCATCAAGCACGCCAAGGTGCAGGGGCACACGCTCGATCCCTTGAAGATCTCTGGGCGATGCGGGCGGCTGATGTGTTGCTTGCGCTACGAGGACCAGACCTACGCCGAACTCGCGTCGAAGCTGCCCAAGCGCGGCACCGTGGTGGGCACCAGTGAAGGCGTGGGCTCAGTCGTCGACAGTCGCACGCTCGTGCAGTTGGTCCTTGTTCGCCTGCACGCCACAGGCCGGGACATTGCTGTCTCGGTCGAAGAGTTGCTGCCCGTGGATCAAGCGCCCGCGTGAGCGCCGCTAGCATCGGGCCCCCATGGAGCACGAGCCACGCAAGGGCACGACCCTCGACACCATCAGCCTGCTGCTGATCTCGTTCGCGCTCGCGATGACCTTCCGCGGATTCGTGATCGAGGGCTATGTGATCCCAACGGGCAGCATGGCGCCGACGCTCATGGGCGAGCACCTGCGTCTGCGTAGTCCTGACACCGGCTACAGCTATCCCGCCGACGCGGCGCCGGTGATCGAGTCAGCGCGCGGAGGCCGCGACTTTCAACGCCCCATCGGCGATCCGATGGTGAGCCACACCGCTGCCACGCGCAGCGAGGGCAACATCCGTCTCGCGCAGGACGCGCGCGTGGGCGATCGCATCCTCGTCACCAAGTTCCTATGGCCAATCCAGCAGCCGCAGCGGTGGGATGTGGTCGTCTTCAAGAACCCCTGCGATCCAGTCGGCGATGCGATGTACTACATCAAGCGTCTGGTCGGCATGCCCGGCGAACGCTTCGCGCTCTCGGATGGTGATGCGTTCACTGGTGAGCCCAACGCTCCCGTGAGCAGCATGCGCATCCAGCGCAAGCCGGAGTCTGTGCAGCGCGCAGTGTTGCAGCCCGTCTGGAACAGCGATTTCACACCGATCGATCCGTCCGCGATGCGCCAGCGCATGCGCGGCTCGTGGAGCGGCCCGCCGCTGCGTGGCCAGGGTTGGGACACGAGCGATCCTCGCGCCTTCGTGTGGAGTGCGCCCGGTCCGGCTCGGCTTGAGTGGGTCCCGACCGACATCCAACTCGATGACTGGAATGCGTACAACTCGACGCGCCCTGAGATCCCACTCTTCCCTGTGGGCGACCTGCGCGTGGCTGCGCACTGCACGCCGGCGTCGAGTGGGCTCTTCACGACGAATCTGTCGATCGGCACGCGCTCGCATGTGATGAAGTTTGAGGTCGCCGGCAGCAAGGCCACGCTCTCGGTCGTGCACGGCGAGAGCGGCGAAATGAAGGCCACGACGAGCGGTTCGGTCGCGCTGCCGGACGGCGCGTTCGAACTTGAGTTCTGGCACATCGACCAACGACTGCAGCTCTTCGTCGATGGTGAGAGCGTGCTGACGCTCGACTACGAGTGGGATCCGCAGGAGCGACTGCTCGCAAGTCACAACGGACGCACCATCGATCAGGTGCTGCAGAATCCGTCCGCGCAGAAGCCGACGCCGACGACGCTCGCGTGGGAGTTTGGTGGCGGGCCGGTGACGCTGCGGCGCATCCGCGTCGACCGCGACCTGTACTACCGCCCTGCGTTCCTCAACCCCGGCGACCAGTACCCCATGAACGGCGAGCCGATCCCTGGTTTGGGATTCGGCATCGATGTGAAGCAACCGCCGACGATCGGTGATCGCGAGTATGTGATGCTCGGCGACAACTCAGGCGCGAGCCGCGACAGCCGACTGTGGGGTCGACCGCACCCGCTCGTGTCGGTGCAGCTGGGGAGCAGCAGCCCGTTCGTCGTGCCCGAAGACTTGATGATTGGCAAGGCGTGGTGCGTCTACTTCCCCGCGCCGCTTCGCACCTCGCCCGGCGGAACGCCCTTCATCCCCGACTTCGGCGAACTCCGTTTCATTCGGTGAGTGACGCGCCTCGCTTCGCACGCTCGGAACGCCGCATGCTCCTCGACTCACTTCGCGCGAGCGCTCGTGATCAGCGCCTGCACGCGATCGGTCCATGATGCGGACATCGCCTCAAGATCGATCGGCACCTTCTGCGTGATGCTGCCCAAGGGTGCCATGGCCTGCACGGTCGCGGCATCGGTCCCCGAGACGAACGGCGTGGCACCAACCGCGTCGCGCTCTTCTGCGAGTCGCTCGAGCGCCTCGATCGACACGCCGCCATCATCGACGAGCTCACCCGTCGGCAAGTGCTCTGCGTCGCGCGCGACGGTGGGGCTCATCACGGCCAGCACGAACGCCACGCCGTTGGCGCCAAGTCGCTCGCCAGCCGCCGTGCGGGCCGCAGCAAGTTCGGGCGCCTGCTTGGGCGGTGACCACCGACGCACGATCATGTCGACCTCGCCACGAAGCGCCATCGGCAGCCGCATGCCGCCATCAAGAAGCGGGACCAGCGACTCGTCGAGCGCCGCTCGTGCGGCATGATCCATGCGCGGATCAGCCAGGATCGCCGGCATTGACTCAGTGAGGTCATCCAGCAGCAGGCTCGCGAGCAGCGACCCGGCTAGGCACTTGGAGTCCCGCGCCTGCACGATCATGCGCACGCAGCCCTGGACCGCACGCACAAGGTCTGCATCCTTCGACTGCTGCGCTCGAAGCAGGACAGCGCGTGCGGCACCACGCGCGAGCGCGACATGATCGATAGCGAGCGTGGGGCGGGCGAACTCACGACCGGCGACCTCGCAACGGCCCGCAGCCCAACCACGCTGCATCGCCTGATCGACCACACGCGCTTGCTGCTCGAGCGGCCGCAGCACGAGCTTGGCATCGTCGGCGTGGCCAACTGAGCGCAGGAGCTCTAGCGCGATTTGCTCGTCGTCTGGGATCGCGGAAATCGCACGGCCGGCCTGCGCGTACCAGACCATTGCATCGGCGAACTCGCTCGACGCCTTCCCGTCGGCGATCGCGCGGAACTGCGCGGCGACGGCGGTGAGTTCCTGGCGAATGACCTGCATCGATTCCCATGTGTTGTCCCACGACGGCATGAGCGTGCGGGCGAGCGAGCCATCGGGCAGGCTCTCGAGTTCCTTCGTCAAGCCATCAAGGATCGCGCGACCCTTGGCCGGGTCGGGCTCCTCGAACGCAGCCGCTGCGCGCAGGTAGAAGTCGTCCATGACGACGAGTTCGCGCTTGACCGCCTCGTCATCCGCGATCTCGACGGGGGTCTGAGGGTCCGCGGTCGCCAGTGCCTCCTTCGCCGACTCGGCGTCCTTGAGGCTGGCGCGCATGAGCTCCATCTCGCCGCGCATCGCTTCGGCGCAACCCAGCGCGGATGGATCAGCCATCGCCTCGAAGGTGCCTGCAAGATTCGCTGCTGTTGTCGGATCAACGAGGCCCAGATCGAGGAGATCGCGCGCGTGCGTGGTCGCCAGATGCGTGATCGCCGTGCTCACGAGCGAGCTGATCATGACGCGGTCACCAACGAGGTCGCGCGCGAGCTCCGTCTGCATCGTGACCAGGCGAGCGGCTTCGCTCACATCGCCGCGGCTCATGGCCCACTGCGCCGCAGCGCCCAAGACCCGGGCGCTATGACGATGGTGCACCAGATGCGGCATCAGCATGCCGATCCCTGCCGAGCGGTCGAGTTCGAAGTCGCATCGATCCGCTGCGGCACCCCGCGCAAGGGCATCGATCGTCGGGCGGAGCGCCTCCATCATTCGTTCGGCTCGCGCGACCCACGCAGGATCCCACAGGCGCCACTCGTTGTGAACGAACAGCTCTGTCCCGAGGAACACACGGTCCTCGTCACTGAACCGCATCTCGCTCGCACGCCGGTACCAGGTGGCCGCGTTGGACTCATCGGCCGGTGGCGTGGCCGGTGCCTGCGACACCATGGACGCCACGATCGTGCACCAGGTGATCAGCATGCCACGATCGCCTTGACGATCGAATTGGCGTTCGGCCTGGCGTATGCCTTGTAGATCGCCTTGACGATCGGCTCGTGTGCGTGCGCGTGTGCGTGCGGGTGCACATGCGGGTGTGCCTGTGGGGCGTGGATCACGGATGGATCGTATGGAGGATCCACCGCGGGTCGGAAGTCAGGACGAGGGGTGGACTGTGACAAATATTGGCACTCTCGTGTCAGGTGCCCCATTTGCGGGGGCCTCGCCAAGTTTGGTCACGGTTGGCCGATCGCCCCGTTGGATGCCGTTCAGGCTGCCGTCGTGCTGCACACCTGGATCCACCTGGATCCACCTGGATCCACCTAGATCCATCTGGTTCCACCTGGATCCGACCGTTCCGCGTTTCGTTCAAGCTGCGTTTGTTTGTCCGGGCCCTCGCCTTTGGTCATGAACCCGACCCAAGGCAGGGCATCACCTTCAACCCCCGAGGATCGATGACAAGCAGGTTTCTCCCACCACCACCACAGTTTCCGATTCCGGCCCGCGTCAGACTGGCCCTGCGCATGATCGCCACCTTCCGGGAGGCGTTCCTAGCGGGCAGGCATGGCCAGCCAAGCCTGTCACCCCGCGAGGGCGCGATGTACCTCGCGGCGGTCGATGTCGTTCGCCTCTACATGTGCGGTGAGCACGATTATGCAGATGAGGCGGGTTCTGGGGGCCCGCGCGGCCTGAACGATGCCGAAGGGGATCCGGCATAGCGGGGTCGGTGCCCGTGTTTTCACTGTGTCATTCACTGTGTCATTCACTGTCACACTCTGACCCCCGCCAGGGAAAGAGTTTGAGGACGCGCCGTTCAACCCCTCACTTGGAGGAAAGCCCACATGACGAACCCCCGCTCCCGCCGCAGCCGCCGCAGCCCGCTGCGCTCGATGTCCCTCGCCACCGATTCGATCCGCGCCGACCGCGCCCGTGCTGCCGCGCAGGACACCCTTGCCTCGGCCGGCTCGCTCAGCCTGCTCGATCTGTACATGTTCGCCCAAGATGCCGTCCAGCACCTGGTGGACACGATCTGCCCGACGGCCACCCAGTTGCGCCATCACATCGTCGAGCGCGTGCTCGACCGCATCTCCGGCCGGCTGCGCCGCCAAGGCGGGCAGGGGCTGCAGTTCGCCACCGTTCCTGCCATGGAGTCGTACCTCAAGCGGTCGATCCGCACGAATCTGATCGATGCCCGTCGTGCGGCCAAGCTGCGCGCCGAGGCCGCGCCCATGATCGATGCCCACGGCGTGGCCACGCCCGTGGTCGACCTGCTTGCTGATCCGCACGCCGCCGCCCCGGGTGCTGACATGATCGAGCCCGCCCACCACGCACTGCTGGTCAGCGTGCTCACCCGTGAACTCGGCGAACTCTCGCGCGATGCTCGTCAGGCGCTCGGGCTCTCGCTCGAGGGCCACACCGCTCCGCAAATCGGCTCCATCATGGGCCGCCGAGCCGAGTCCGTGCGGCAGTTGCTCTCGCGTGGCATCCGTTCGCTGCGCACGGCCGTCGGGACTGAACTCGAGGCAGCGGGAATTCCGATGACCGACATCGGACCGCTGCACCTGAAGCTCTTGGCCGAAGTCACTGCCCAGCGCCTCGCTGTGTGACTTCATCGCAAACGCCCTATGCATGAGCGGCCCTAGCGCTCATGTCCCTCGACGAGCAGGCGCGCGCTTCGGGCGATCTCCTTGCGCCACGCGACAGGCTTGATCAACCGCACCTTGCCGCCCAGTGCCTGCACGCGCCGCTGGACCTCGATTCTGCTGTTGGTGCGAAATCGCACACGAACGGTCATGCCCGCGCCGTGGCCGCGCACGGTGACTTGCTGATCGGAGTGCCAGGCCTCGCCGACGGCCAGCGTCAGGTCGAGCGCGTCGTACTCCAGCTCGACCGCTTCGAGCGGACCGTGCTGCACGAAGCCGCCCACCGATGCCTTCACGAGTTCGCGAATCGACAGCCCATCCGGGACCTTGAACGATCCCTCGTGGACGCGGACCGAACGGATGCGCTGCATCGCGAACGACCTGAGCACAGGCCGCTTGCGCAGCGACTCGCTCCACTGCGATGCAGATCCCGCTTCGACCTCAGCATCGCGCAGGTTGCCGACCTTGTGCACCAGCATGTAGGCACCGCCAGGGCGGAGCACGACGCCCAAGGGCAGCACCACCTGATGCTGGTCAAGCTTTCTCTTGCTCGCGTTCAGATACTCGACCACCAGCGGCTTGCTCTCGCGCGCTGCAAGGAGCACACCGCGCCACACCGTCGCCGACACATCATCCCACGCTGTTTGTCGCAACTGGCGTTCGCGAAGTTGATCGAACGACTGACGAAGCGTGCTCGACGACTCGTCATCGAACACATCCATCTCGTCGTCGTCCTCGATTGGGTCTTCGTCTGCACCCTCGGCGCGCATACCTGGTGCGAAGTCGGCGATGAAGAGCACCTTGTTCAGCCGCACCGCCTCGGCCATCGCACCGCCGTGCATGCCTTGCCGAGCAACCGATTTCACGCGCTTGAGCTCCGCGCCGAAGAGTGCCTCCATCTCATCGTGCCACGGCGTGCCACGAAGCGCCCAACCCAGCTTGCGCAAGACGACCAGCAGTTGCTCCGGGATCTGTGACTCGAGCGTGCCATCTCGCCGCGGCTTGACCATGGTCCAGCCCTTGCCACGAACCATCTTCACCTGGTCACCTTGGGCCCGCAGATCATTCAGGTACCGCACCACGGTGCGCCTGCTCAGACCGAGTTCGGCTTGCAATTCGGCCATCGAGCGGTGCTTCCCAAGGTCGCGCGCGTCGAGCAGTGCCTTGCGCAGCGCCGAGAGCCGTGCCATTTTGAGGGCCATCACCCGAGGCTAGTGCTCTTGCACGCAACTTCAAGCCCAGTCACTCAATTCTCTGATCGACCATGCCCCGCGCCCGTCCTAAACTCCGGCCGTGTCACGCGGAAGCGTTCCATCCGTTCCAGAGACCATGATGGGCCGAGTCGTCCCCATCCTCCGTGCCGATTGGGAACGCCTGGCCCAGGATCGCGTCAGCCACTGGTGGCGCGCGTGCGAACGGGCGTTGGGCAAGCCGCTCGGTCCGGAACCGAGCGTCGAATTGAGCACCCGCCTGCGCACCACGGCCGGCCTGGCGATGCCCGCTCGCCGCCACATCAAGCTCTCGTTTCATATGTTCCGCCACGAGGGCCTAGAGCGGTTCGACAGCACAATCGGCCACGAGGTCGCCCATGTCGCCTGCGATCTCCATCATCGCCGTCCGTGCCATCACGACCATCGGTGGCAGCGGCTCATGCACCAACTTGGGCTTCCCGTGGAGCGCTGCCATGACTATGGCAGCGTGAAGCGCACGCCGGGCGCCGAAGTGGTCTGCCCCGGCTGCACAAGACGGGTCCGCTTGGGACCGATCCAGTGGAAGCGCTTCATGCTGTCCCAGGCAAGGTTTCGGTGTACGGCCTGCAACACCGAACTCGGACCGTCGGCGGCGGGTCCATCCGCGTGCCGTGCGCACACTGACGGCGATGGACGAAGCCTTCAGGCTGCCACTCAACGGGCGTTTCAACTCTGGAATGCGTGGATCGATCGCGCGTGGAACCGTTGACCGACTGGACGCGCCGAGAGGCCGACAGGCCGAGCCTTATGACCAACTGACCGAACTTTCGGTCCGGAAACCCACTTTCCAACCGATTCCATGAGTGACTTCTGGAATTGTGCCCAATCGCGGTGACACTCTGTGGACTGTGGTTGGTGGCCAAGGGTTTGTTTTCCTCGGAGGTCCCATGCGTTGTACCGCCCTTGTCGTTTCGTTGCTCTGTGCCCTTCCTGCCGTCGCTGACGATGGCGGCCTCGCTGGCCCCACATGGGATGAAGGTGGCGGTGACAAGGCCGGCGCCAGCGCGCAGACGGCCAGTCGAATAAAGTCCGTCGCCGCGAGCGACTCAGGAGGCGGTGCGCTCACGCTCATCGAAGGCCAGACCGGCACCACGTCCCTTGTTGCCGCGCTTCCAGACTCGATCGACCTCTACGAGATCTTCATTTCCAATG
>VGXL01000072.1 GCA_016873315.1 Phycisphaerae bacterium
GCGCTCGTGCGACGATGGTGTTTGGCGATCGATCGCGCGCAGTTCAAGCGCGAGCAGGCTGGCGTGGTGCCCAAGATCAGCGCGCGCGCCTTCGGTCCTGGTCGGCGTCTGCCCTTGGCCATGCGGGAGTCCTGATGCCGATCCGCTTGCTGACGCCAGAGCTCGTCAATCAGATCGCTGCAGGCGAAGTGGTCGAGCGTCCGGCGAGCGTGGTGAAGGAGTTGGTCGAGAACGCTCTCGATGCAGGCGCATCTCGAGTGACCGTGGAACTTGAGGGTGGCGGCGCCGACCTGATCCGCGTCAGCGATGACGGCAGTGGCATCGCGCCCGACGAGCTGCTTCTGGCGGTCACAGCCCATGCCACCAGCAAGATCGCGAGCTTCGACGACCTTGAAGCGGTCGCGAGCTACGGCTTCCGCGGCGAAGCCCTCGCGAGCATCGGCAGCGTGTCGCACCTTCGGATCACGAGCCGACGCGCGAGCGATGGGCACGCGCACTCCATCGAGGTCGACGGTGGCATGGTGAACGCGGCGCGACCAGCAGCGGGCGCGCCAGGCACCGTCATCGAGGTCCGCACGCTCTTCAAGAATGTGCCGGCGCGTCGGAAGTTTCTGCGCAGTCAGGCCGCTGAGACCGGTCGCGTTCACGACGCGATCGACGCCATCGCGCTTGGCGCACCGGGGATCGGCTTCAAACTCTCCAGTGACGGGCGGACGATTCTGGATGTGCCGCCGCAGGATGAGCGCACGCGATGCGTGCAGGTCCTTGGTGCTGGACTCGCGCCGGAACTCCTGGACCTCGCGTTCGAACTCGAAGCGCCAGAGCTCCACGGACCCATTCGCATCAGTGGCGTGGTGGGAACGCCAGCGGCCGCGAAGGCTTCGGCCCGCAATCAGTGGCTCCTCATCAACGGGCGTCCGATCGAGGATCGTTCCTTGCAGCATGCGGTGCGCGAGGCGTTCCGTGGACTGATGGATCCGTCCGTGCACCCGGTGTACGCGCTCTTTGTTGAACTCGATCCGCGAGCGGTCGACATGAATGTGCATCCGGCCAAGACCGAGGTGCGACTGCGGTTCCCCAGTTTGGTGCATCGGGCCATTCGCCGCGCCGTGGCGCAGGCGCTCGAACGGCGAGGGATTGTGGTCACGGAGCGCCTTCCGACGATCGAACATCCCGAACCGACGCTTCCGCTGCCGCTCGGCATCGGACAGCGCACGATCGTGCACGCGGACGGCGGCATCGCATGGACGCCCGCGACCGGCGCGGCGACGACGGCTGAAGCACCGTCGAGCAGTGGAAGCGCTCATGCGGCCGTCGCGTCGTCTGCGCCAGTGCGATTCATGCAAGTCGATCGGTCGTGGCTCGTCGTCGAAGAGGGCGACGGGCTCACCGTGATCGACCAGCATGCCCTGCACGAGCGCGTGATGTTCGAGGATCTGAAGGCGCGCATCGAGCGCTCTCCGCTCGAACGACAGCGGCTGCTCATGCCCGAACTCGTCGACTGCGGACACGGCGCCATCGAACGCATCGAATCGCTCGCACCGATCCTTGATCGCCTTGGGCTGGAATGCACACCATCCGGTTCGCGAACGATCGCCGTGCACAGCATGCCGAGCTTCTTGGTGGAGCGGGGGATCGGAGCGCAGGAGTTCCTGCTCTCGATCGCATCGAGCGATCTTCGGGCTGATGATCCCCGGGCCGCCGAGGCCGCCCTGAGTGAAGTGCTCGATCTGATGGCGTGCAAAGCCGCCGTGAAAGCCGGCGATCGATTGTCGAACAGCGAGATCGCCGCCTTGCTCGCTCGGCGCGCGACCATCGATCGGCCTGACCGCTGCCCGCACGGCCGGCCCACGGCGTTTCGTTTGTCGACGGCCGAGCTCGAGCGCCGCTTTGGTCGCTCGGTCAGTTCGCGATGATCTTGTGAACGACTCAGCGATCGACGCGAATGGGTTGGTCAGCCACGCGCGACATCACCTGGGGTCGTAGGCAGCATCATCCTCGGAGAGGAACCCGTTGGCTGGGTGCCCCATCACATCGGTGAGCGCCGCGGGTGTTGAGAGCGCGCCCGCACAACTGGTGCACGCGCCGTGCACGGACCCATCGAGTCGCGCCACATGCGAGCAGCCCAAGTGTCGAAACGCTTGTGTTCCGGCGCAGATCATGAGCAGATCGCCCTCGACGGTGTTCATCGGCGCGCGCATGTACTTGTTGGTGCCGCCTGCCCAGCCGGCATCGCCGAAGACGGCGGCCTGCGTGTTGCGGCACTGTGCGCTCGCGAGCCCGAGCCGAACATTCGACCATCCATCCAGAATCGTGCCGCCCGGTCCGACCTGCGGGAACCGACCTTCCGCACCGATGAAGGTCGTGTTGTAGTTGTAGCCCGTGAAGGGATCGCCGCTCGGATCGTTCCCGGTCCAGCTCGGGCACTGCTGCACGCGGCTGGGCGAATCCAAGTGTCGCGTGATCGAACCCGGCAGGGCGGCTCGCCCCGGCGCTGTATCCAGATCCCACGCGAGCGTGCGCACACCCGTACCGCCCGACGGTGCAAACATCAGGATCGCCGGAGCGAAGCGCTCCTTGTTCAGCGTGATGTACGCCTGCGATGCCTGCGCCAACTGTCGCAAGTTCGATTGGCACTCGGCGCTGCGGCCACCTTCAGAGAGCGTCGACAGTGCAGGCAGCACGAGGCCGATCAGGATCACGACGATGCCGATCACGACCAGGATCTCGATGAGCGTGAACGCGCGCCTCATGTCCAGGCTGCCAGCAGCGCGCCCAAGTCGCCGCCGTCGACGCTGCCATTTCCATCCAAATCCGCCGAGGGCTCCGCCGTGCCGAACGCGCTCAACAGGATGCCAAGGTCCGCTCCATCGACCGACCCGTTTCCGTCGAGGTCGCCAGAGATCCCCACCGGCGTGACGTCGCTGAAGCCATCGATCTCTGCACTCTGCATGGCACCGACCGGCACGCGCACGCGCACGAAGCGAATCGACGACAGCCCAAGCGGAGCAAGGTCGATGCCTGCGCCACCACCGGAGCCGTCGTACATCGCGCGCACGGCTGACCAGTCTTGACCGATCATCGACGCCATCGTGATGGTCGGGTCGATTGGCTTGGTGAAGTCAGTGGGTTGGCTGCCGGGCGTGGTCGCGTACGGGGTCGCGTCGCGCCAGCCGCAGGTCGGCGCGAAGCCATCTGCATCGATGCCCGCGACCGCCACCCATGTCGTGCCATCGGCGCTCACGGCGATCTGCCCACCCTCGGCGAAGATCCCCGAGGGGATGCCGAGCGGGTACGCCGCATCACCGAAGAACGAATTGCCGAAGACGATGAGATCAACGCCGAAGGGATTGCGCGGATCGTTCACGACATCATGGTCGAAGGCAACCACGAGCTCGCCGCCCGCGCCGATCGAGACGATCTCGCTCGTCATGAACGCAGGCTGAAACGGCGTCACGGCCTGCGGAAAGAACGGGCCGCCGGTGAAGCGCGTGGGTTCGCCAAGCGCGCTCGATGCGATCGTGAATCCGCCGGCGGGGCTCGAGCCCGGCGCGTAACTCACCACGCTCGACGCGAACGGTGATTGCGCATGCGCCAGCGAGGGCAGGGCGGTGAACAGGACGATGGCCAAGCGTCGCATGGGAACCTCCGCGGACTCGCGCCTTGGCCCCTGGATCACCGGGGCATGCAACGCACATCGTGCTGCGATGGACCGGACCTCCGGCCGTCGACCGATCGACCGAGATTACCGGGAACTTCGTGCCCCGATTCTGCGAAGGGTCGGGTGAGGCTTCGTTGCACTGCTTCGCGATGCCCGATATTCTCCCCAGACTCGCCACGGCGCTTGCCGAGGCCACCCCACGACCACGGAGTCCGCGACGTGATCCAACCGCTCTCGACCGTTTCGCTGCTGCTTGCCCTTGGCCTCGTCCCGTCCGCGATGGCGGCCCCGACGACGATGACGCTGCCGACCTTCGTGGTCGCTGCATCGATCGACGACCCCACCGATCCTGATGAGCCGTCGGAGCCCGCTGCCGAGCCGGCCGCCGAACCGTCGGACGAACCGATGGACGAGCCCGCCGCTGAGCCCGCTGGCGACGAGCCATCGAGCGATGCACCCATGGCCGATGACGCTGGCGCCGAGAACGGCGATGGCGCTGCAGCAGCCGACGACACCGCCGATGCAGCAACCGCTGGCGCAACCGCTGAGCAAGCTCGGCTCCTGCAGGATGTCCTGCACTATGTGCTCGTGGCCAACATTGAGCTCGCCGAAGCGAGCGCCGAACAGTTGCTCGCCTCCGAGATCGCCGATCAGGACCTTGCACTGCTCGTGCAGGAACAGAATTTGGCGGAGCGGCTGGAGCGCGCGCTCGCCCGCAGCCGCAAGATGGGCGATGGGATCTCGAAGTCGATGTCCTCGCTCGAAGCCAAGGTCGAGAACGGTCGGCGTTCGCTGGCCCGCAGCGGCCGCATGATCCAGTCGGCCGTTGACAATCTCGTCGGCTCCGGCCGTCAGCAGGTCTACGCACGCGCCCGCCTGATGAGCGCCGGCGAGTTCGCTGTCCCGGCGCTGCTTCGCGCCTCGATCGGGATCGGCAACGATCAACTCGCGCTCGCCGCGCAACGCATGCTGGTCCAGCTTGGGTCGGCCGCGGTGGCGCCGCTCGTGGCTGCACTGCCCGACCTTGACGGCAGCAATCAGGTGCTCGTCTGCGAGATCCTTGGAACGATCGGATCGCCGACTGCAGCAGCCGGACTTCGCGCGCTCGAACTTGAGCAGGACGGTTCGCAAGAAGTGTCCTCGGCGGCCGGTCGCGCGTACACCGCTTGCGGCGGGAAGGGTGCATCGGTCTCGGCCGAGTACACCTCGCTCGCACGCGCGCACTTTGATCGCCGCAGCGCGCTCCTCGCGCAGCCGTACGAACCCAACAACTTTGCGTGGACCTGGGAAGGCGACGGCTTGATGCCGATTGCGGTGCCCACCGAAGCCTTCCATGCCGTCATGGGCATGCAGGCGGCCCGTGCTGCGCTGCAGGCTGACTCATCCAATGCACAGGCGCTCGCGCTCTTCGTGGCCAATGATCTGCGCCGTGAAGCGATCATGGGCGAGTCGCCCGATCCAGTCGGCGGCGATCGCGCGTACAGCGCGGCCTTCTTCGCGACTGCAGCTGGCGCCACGATCGGTCAAGATGTGCTCGCGCTCGCGCTTGGAGCGGACGACCTTGGACTTGCGCGCACGGCGCTCGCGCATCTGGGCGAGATCGCTGGCGAGCAACGATTGGCCCCCAGCGATGTCAGCGCGGCGTGCGATGCGCTGACCTACGGTGATCGCCGCGTGCGATTCGATGCGGCGCTGCTCTTTGGTGGGCTCGCTCCGACGACCTCGTTTGCCTACGACTCAAGCGTCGTGCCCACGCTTGCCTCGATCCTGGCTGTCGGCGCGGATCCGCTGGCTGCCGTGATTGCCACCAGCAGCGAAGACCGCGCCGCCCTGCAGCAGAAGCTCAGCGCGACCGGATTCCGAGTGGTCGGCGGTGACTTCCGCACCTTTGAGGAGCTCGAAGCCGCGCTTGGTTCGACGGCGGTCGACCTGCTCGTCGTGCAGGTCATGGCTCCGGAGCTCCCCGGCCGGCGCCAGACTGGCGATGCTGGCAACCTCACGGACATCAGCGGCACCGCCCGTGCCGTGGCCGGCCTGCGCGCCAGTCGCACGATGGCCTCGGTCCCTGCTCTGGTGAGCGTTGGCGCGGCTGAAAGTTCGCGCGCGCGTGCGGCCGTCGGCGCGGACCGAAACACCGAGCTCTTCGAGATTGGTGCACCCGACGAGGCGTTCAACGCGGCGGTCACGAGCATCATGGGCTCGGTGGCTGGCGGCGCCATGACGAGCGAGGATGCGTCGGGCTACGCGACGCAAGCGCTTTCGGCGCTGCGCGCGATCGCCTCCAAGCCTGGCTGCGTGCTCGATGCGGGTGGGGCTGAACCCCAGCTGCTCGATGCACTCGCGCGCTTCGAAGGCGAGTTGCGCCTTGATGTTGCCAGCACCGTGGCCATGCTCACCTCGGCCCGCGCCCAGTGCGCGCTCGGCGACGCAGCCCTGGCAGCGAGTGGTGACGAACAGACGGCGCTCCTGCGCATTCTTGCGTCCAGCGCGCGACGCAACGGCAACCGCCTGCAGTCTCGTCATGTCGATGGCCTGCGCGACCTGATCGGCTCGTCGAGCGGCGACACCGCGGTGGCGGCCGGACAGGCGTGGGGCGCGCTGGATCTTCCGGTCGCCGAAAGCGTCGGCCTGATCGTGAAGTAATCTCTCTGACCGATCGCCACCCTAGCTCAGCCGGTAGAGCGGAGCTTTCGTAAAGCTCAGGTCACGGGTTCGAGTCCCGTGGGTGGCTTCTGGACCAGCGGCCCGTCCCCAAGGACGGGCCGTTGTCGTTGGTGGCTGGCGCGTCAGTCGCGCGCAGGTGTCTCAAGTCGGCCCAGCAGCAGTTCGAGCGTCGCGCAGACCTGATCCACATCGTCTTCGCTCATCGTGGTGTACATCGGCAGCGTGATGGTGCGATCAGCAAGGCTTTCGGCGACCGGACACAGTCCCGGGTGAGTGCCAAAGGCAGCGCGCATATGCGGCAGCAGGTGGCACGCGGGATAGTGATTGGCGGCCCCGATGTCGTGGCGATGCAGTCCATCAATGATCGCATCGCGTTCGAGCGCGCCACTGCGGTCGGAGAGACGAACCCAGAAGAGCGGCCACGAGATCGTGCCCTGATCTGGGATCGACGGCACAATCAGGTCGGGGACCGCGCACAACCGTTGCACATATCGGCGGGCGACTTCAGTGCGGCGCTCGAGGATCGAGTCGAGTCGATCCATCTGGCTCGATCCGAGGGCGGCAAGCGGTTCCGCCAACCGAGCGTCGTAGCCGAGGCACGCGAACTGCATGATCATGCCGACATCGGGCGACTGGTCGGGGAACGAACGGCGATCCGTGCGCCCTTGGTTTCGCATGGCTCGACACAGCATCGCCAACCGATCGTCATTGGTCACGATCGCGCCACCCTCGCCCATCCCGATCGGTCGATTGGGCCCAAAGCCCAGCGCAGCGATGCGACCGAAGCGTCCCGCGTTGTCGGACCCGAGCGTGCTGCCGAACGCCTCGGCTGCATTCTCGACCATCGGGAGTTCGGCCCGCAAGCAGACCGCGATCAGGTCCTGCAGCCCGGCGATCGCGCCGAAAATCGGCACGCCGAGCACGGCGCGCGTGCGCGGCGTGATCTTCGTCTCGGCATCGGTGGCGCTCATGCCGAGCGTGCGATGGTCGGCATCAACGAAGATCGGCGTCGCGCCGACCGCCATCACCGCGTTGGTGTTGGCTGGGAACGCGAAGCTGGGCACGAGCACCTCGTCGCCGTCGCCGACATCGAGTGCGCGCAGGGCGAGTTCCAGTGCTGTGGCGCCGCTGGAGACGCCGATCGCATGTGGGCGACGCGTGACCTGCGCCACCTTGCGCTCGAACTCAAGCAGGGCGCGACCCTGCGAGAGCCGTTGTCCATGAAGCGTGTCCAGAACGGCGTCGACATCGGCCTGCACGAGGTCGGGCTTCGAGAGAGGAATGTTGCTCATGGAGTGGCCTTGAGGGATGCCTCGGTCATGGCCTTGATCGCTCGATCGGCTTGACCCGAGCGCGACAGGAAGATCCATGCCGCCTGCGTCTTGAAGTTGATGCTGAGTTCGCTCCCGCCCGATCCCGCGACGCCGACCTGCGCCAAGATCGCAGGGTCGACCGGATCGCTCGTGCGCGCCCGGGCCATGCAGGCCATCGATGCTGCGCTGCGACCGAGTTGCTCGCGCGCGGCGCACGCGAGTTCAGCGGCGCGCGCATCTTTCGATTGGTAGATCGCGTTCACGAGCAGTTCCGACGCGTCGCGCTCTGCCGAAGCGCTCACCAGTCGCGCGGCCATGCCAGCAGGATCGATCGTGGCCAGGCGTTGACCAGCGTCGAGCGCCATCGATCGGAAGGGGATTGACGCGTCGGCCTTGAGTCCAGCGTCCACGATTGCCTCGAGTGCGGGCTTCGCAGCAGCGTCGGGCATCGATCGCGATCGTTGCAGCGCCGCTTCGGCCATGAGTCGCTGACCAGTCTTGACCATGATGGCCAGTCGCTCGCCCAGCGCCGTCGCATCACTCGATGAAGCCGCGTCGATCGCGTTCGCGAGGGACTCCATCGACGGATCACCGTTGCGGATCGCCGAGGCCCAACCCGCAGGCGGCGCCTCGATCGAGATCAGAAGTTGTAGCCCAGCGCGAAGGAGCGCAACCTGCGAGCGATCAGAGGTCGCCGCGCGCCACAGGGGTTCGGCTTGCGCTGGATCGAGCTTGAGGACGGTGCCCATGACGAGCAGTCGAAGATTGGCCGGCGCGCCGTCGTCGGCGGCGAGCGACGCGAGCTTTGGTGCCGCCCGCTTGAGTGAGTACGCCTCGGCGGCGCGCGCGAGCTCCTGGATCACGGCGGCTCGGTCGATCGGCTGGAGTCCGGTCACGCGGTTGGAAAACTCACTCCATCCCTGCGCGTCGCCAGCTTGCAAGAGCACCGCGGCGGCGAGCCCCGCGACCGCAGGGCGAGCATCGGTGACCAGCGGCGTGATGGTGGCCGTGTCGACGGTCTCGCCGTCCTGCAACAACACGCTGGCCAGCACGGCGCGGTCGAGCGGTTCGATGTCATCCCACTCCAGGATTTCGCGCGCAGCTGCGGGCGACAGGAGCTTCAGCCCGACGGCCGCGCGCATTGCCGCAAGGCGTGTCGGCGTCGCCGTGATCAAGCGCAGGGAGAGCGGCGAGACACCGGGTGGGGTCGCCAGTTCGGCCTCGCCCAGCACGCCATCGATCGCCGTCGTTGGATCGGGGCACTGCGCAAGCGTGTGAAAGAGCGGCGCGAGTCGCGGATCCTTCAATGAGCGCAGAGCGAGCAGGGCATCGTGATGCGCGCCGTTGGCGCGCGGTGCGATCGAGCGCACCAGCGCATCCAGGCTCGCCTGGGCGTAATCGATCTGCTCAAACTGCACGAGGGCGGCAAGCGCCATCGGACCGACCACGCCCATCATGACCATGGCGGTCAGTGTAGGGCAAGGCCCGTCGATGGGATGCTCAAGAACGCGGTGCAGCCAGCACTGATCGGCGCACGCGGGCCACGAGTTCATCGGCACCGCATGACCCATCGGCGGTCTCGATGGAAGCGCGCGACTCGACGAGCTTCTGCACGCGGCTTGCCGCGGCATGGATCGTGCTGTGCGTGCTCCGCCCCATCGCCTTGGCGATCTCGGGGTAGCTGCGGGTGGTGAACTCGCGGGACAGCAGGGCGATCACGCCCCGCGCCAAGACTGCGCGGCGGTGACGGCTCGCGCCCAGGCACTCGGTTCGCTCGATCCCGAGCGCCTCGCAGGTCGCGTCGACGATCGTGGGGATCCGCACATTGGTGCGGCGCTCGCGCGCGGCGTCGGCATCGAGCACTTGGGTGACCGAACTCTCATTGATCGCTTCACCCTGCAGGCGTCGAGTGTCGAGCACCGAGACGGCGGCGAGCTTGGCCACGGCGCCCTCGATTTCGCGAACGCTGCCGACGCAACGACTGGCCACGCAATCGATCGCGGCATCAGTCAGCCGCAGACCGCGGCGATGGGCGAACCGACGCACGAGTGCGTTGCGCAGATCGCGGTCGGGAGCGTCGACCTTGGCCACGATGCCTGCGAGCAGCCTGCTCACGAGCGCCTTCGACAGGCGGGCGATCTCGCGCGGATGCTCATCGCTCACGATGGCGACCTTCGCGCCCATGAGCCCCACGGCATCGATCGTGTGCAGGAACTCGGCCTGCGTCGCGGTCTTGTCGGCCAGGAAGTGCACATCATCGATCGCCAGAAGGTCGCACTCGCGCACGCGCTGGCGGAACGCCGACACGGTGTTGGCGCGCAGCGCTGCCAAGAAGCCGTTGGTGAACTGCTCGCCCGTCAGGTAGCGCACGCGCGTGGAGCCTGCGGTTTGCCGTGCTGAGCAGAGCGCGTGCAGCAAGTGGGTCTTGCCCACGCCGCATGGCCCGTGCAGGACGAGCAGGTTCACGCCCGGAAGCGTTCCGGCCGCGAACTGGCGTGCACTCTCAAGGGCGATGCGATTGCTTGGTGCCGCGACGAAGTCGTCGAAGGTCCGCCACTCGCTGCCTGGGCGGGTCCGTCGCTCGCGCTCGGGAAGCGCAGATTCGATCGAGCGCTCCGGGTCGCCGCGTCGCGTTCGCGTGGTCGCGGCCTGCGGCTGCTGCGGTGTCGCATGGATCGTGACTTTCGCGCCGGCCCCGCACCGCTCGCGCATCACGGATTCGAGCACGCCCCGGTAATGTCGTTCGATCCAGTCGCTTGCGAAGGTCGTTCGCACCGCGACATCGAGCGAACCATCGTCCACGGCGAGCTCGGATTGGCTTTCAAACCACATGCGGAAAGGCACTTCCCCGATGCGGGCTCGAATCGCCTCGCCGATCGCGTTGCGCCCCGCAGGGTTACCGAGCGCATCGAAGGAACCGGAGGTCTGGGTGTCGTTCAAGCGCGGTGCTCGCTGCAAGGGGCGTCGGGACTCCGCACGGACAGGCGACAGCACCGACGATGGGCATCGACGGTGCACGATTTCTCCGTGCAGAACACAATGTGGTGTGGACCTCGTCGTCCGTGCGAGCCGCCCACGAGAATCGGGCGACGGTCATCCTGACCGGGCCGCACACTTTAGCCCAAGTTCAGCACCTGCCAAGTCATTCGTCGCGAGTTGCTGCGCACGCATCGACAAGCCGCGCTCACGCGTGCACTTGCATGCGAAGGATTTCCTTGTGCACGCCCGCGCGCGATTCGGTGCATGCACTGTGGACAACCGCGTCAGCGCAGCGCATGGATGAACGCCACGCGACGCATCGCCCTATGGAATCCGGCGTTGTGATACAGGCGAAGCGCGGGATCGTTCGCTTCGTCGCACGCCAGATGCAGGCTGCGCACGCCGCGCGCTTCCAGACGCCCGATCGAGTGCTGCAACAGGGCAGGCCCGATGCCCAGGCCGCGCGCCCAGTGCGCCACGCCGAAGTAGACGAGCTCCGCGGCGTCGTCGCCGGGCAGCGGGGCGCACATGCTGACCGCTGCGGCACGGCCGTCGAGCCAGACCATCGTCCAAAGATCGGGATCGGCCGCGTGGGTCGCTAGGTGGCCGTCGAGCGTCTCTTGGGCCGTACGGACGCCCGCGAGCGCTGGACAGTCGTGCGTGGCCTCGTAGGTCGCCTGCAGGAGTGCAGCAAGCGTGGCATGGCCTTGCGGCGTGTGCAGGTCGCAGGCGGTGATCGAGGCTCCGCTCGGCCATGACGCGGCAACGCGTCCGCGCCGTGGCAGCGCCCGCTCGTAGTACCCAAGCGTGGCCAGACGGCGCATGCCGGCCGCGTCCAGAACGCGAAGTTCTCGGCCACGGGCAGGCTCGACCAGGGCCTGAGCCATGGCGCGCCCGCGGCCGTGCGCGCTCGCGAGCGCTTGCGCAAGGAGCCGCCCGAGGGCCGGGATCGCGGCATCGGAGGTACCGCGCGAGACGACCGCATGCAGCGTATTGCCCGGCTGGGGGGCCAGAATCGCCGTCGCGGCGATGAAGCCATCTGAATCGGCGACGCAGAACGCATGTTGGAAAAAGGTCGGGTCGGCCCGTGCGTCGCGAATCAGACGACGGAGCAAGGCCGGGTCGTTTGCGGCGAGGCGACGAAGGGCCTCGGACCGCTGGGCGACCGTCGGTTGGAACGGTTCGCCCCATGCTGGGGCGTGGCCGAACAATCCGGCTCGGTCAAGGATCGACACACCGAAAGCGTATCGGAGCAAGGGTCCGGGAGCGAGGATCTGTACACTTGGACGATGCTCATTCGCCGCTTGGCCATCGCGCTCCTTGCCGCTTCCTCGCTCGTGGTTGTGCCATGGTCTGCCTCGCAGCCTGCCGTCGCGGCGGTCCTGGGGGAGCAGTGGAAACTCGATGTTCGACCCAAGGGACTTCGGCTCTGGATCGATCCGCAGGACGGCAAGGGCTACTGGTACTTCGTCTACGACGTCGTGAACCAGACCAAGCACGCGCTGCTCTGGTCGCCCAAGATTCAGTTGCTTGATGGCGAAGGGCGACTGATGCGCGGCGGCAACGATGTTCCGCCGCAGGTGCGCAAGGCGATCTGCGCGTCGATGTCCGAAGAGGGCGTCGAGGACCAGTTCGCGGTGATGGATGATCTTCTGCCAGGCGAGGACAACGGACGCACGGGGATGGTGGCGTGGCTCGCCGACGGCACCGACGGCACGGAGCTGACCGTTTTCATCGCGGGCGCTTCGAGCGAGACCGAACAGCGGGTGCACCCCAAGACGGGTGAGAAGGTCACGCTGCGCGAGAACCTGCAGCTCGATTACGCCGTTCCAGGCGATCCCAAGGGGCGTCGCGCGGAGCCTGCGATCCTCAAGAACCGCGATTGGGTCATGCGCTGAGCGACCTCAGCCGCGCAGCGGCGTGCGCTAGACGGCCCTGCGCGCAGGGTCATGCGCTCGGCTGCCCCGAATCGCGCTGTGGCGAGCGTTCGACGGCCCCACATCGCGCTGGGGTTGGCCCGAATAATCACGATTGGCTCGGGATGAAGGTGCTTCCCAAGCAGCCCGATTGCCCGTACACTCCTCGACTCGCTTTCGAAAGGACTTTTCGTCATGGCACACAAGAAGGGCCAGGGCTCGACCCAAAACGGCCGCGACTCGAATCCGCAGTTCCTCGGCATCAAGCTCTACGGCGGCCAGGACGCGAAGGCTGGTTCCATCATCGTCCGCCAGCGCGGCACGAAGTGGAAGGCTGGCTTCATGACCTACTTGTCGGCCGATGACTCCGTCATGGCCAAGGTGCCTGGCACGGTGCGGTTCCGCGGCCGAATGGTCGACGTGATTCCCGCCGACCCCAGCATGCCCCGGCTGGCGATGGACACCAAGTGAATCGACTTCATCGTGACGGGCGCAGCCACCATGCTGCGCCCGTTTCGTTTTTGACCAACGCGGTCCCGCACCTCGGGGCCACCCATCGCTCCGCGCGTTCGTGCTCGTGCGGTCAGGAGTTCTGATCGATGTTCGTCGACCGTGCCGTCATCCATGTTCGCAGCGGCAAGGGCGGCGATGGCTGCGCGCACCTGCTGCAGCTCAAGGGCAACCCCAAGGGTGGCCCTGACGGCGGCGACGGCGGCAAGGGCGGTGATGTGGTCGTCGTCGGCGATCCGCACTTGGACACGCTGGTCGAGTTTGCCTACAAGCCGCACTGGTTTGCGAAGGACGGCGAGAACGGCCAGAAGAAGAAGTGCCACGGCTGCGATGGCGCCGACATCGAGATCCGACTGCCGCTCGGTGCGCAGGTGATCGACCCTGAGTCAGGCGACATCGTCGCGGACATCCTTGAACCCGGGCAGCG
>VGXL01000073.1 GCA_016873315.1 Phycisphaerae bacterium
CGCGCTCGGCGACGGCCTTGCCGACGGTCGCCGCAGCGGTGGAGTTGCCGCCCGGTGCCGCGCCATCGACATCGCGGGTGCTGGCGCTCGCGAGCGTGCGGCCCGCGTAGTCGTCGATCACCTGCACATAGATGTGCTTGAGCGAACGGAAGACAGTGAGACGCGGACGATCCGGCGTCCCCTGGATGCGCTTGCGCAGACCCTTCTTGCGACGGATGCGCGCGGCGAGCTTCTTGGTGCACTTGTCCATGGTCGTTTCCTTGGTGGTATCAGGCGCCGAACGCCTTGCCCTGCTTGCGCTGGATGACTTCGTCGGAGTACTTCACGCCCTTGCCGTTGTACGGCTCAGGCTTGCGCTTGCTGCGGATGAGCGACGCAAAGGCGCCGACCTTCTGGCGGTCGATGCCGGTGATGGTGACGTTCACGCCCTGGTCCACGGCGACGGTCAGGCCATCGGGGATGGCGAGCTCGATCGGGTCCGCGTAGCCGAGCTTGAGGGTGATCTTCTTGCCGGCGACCTTGGCATCCCAACCGACGCCGACGATCTCGAGCTTGCGCTCGTAGCCCTTGGTGACGCCGGCGACCATGTTGTTCAGGGTCGCGCGGGTGGTGCCCCAATAGGCGCGGCGGTTGCCCAGGTCGAGCTTCGCCGGATCATCGACCGTGCAGGTGATGGCCTTCTCGGCTTCGACGAACGCCACCTTCACTTCGGGGCGGTACACGAAGCTGGTCTTGCCCTTGGGCCCTTCGATGCTGACGGTGCGGCTGGCGGCGTTGACCGCAACCTTCACCCCGCCGGGGACCGGGATCGACTTCTTTCCGATGCGTGACATGGTTCGCTCCTGTAGTTCCGGTGGTTCAGCTGACGGTGGCCACGACTTCGCCGCCGACGCGCATCTCGCGCGCCTTGCGGTCGCTCATGACACCGCGGCTCGTGCTCACGATGGCAATGCCGAGACCCTGCTGCGGACGCGGCAGCGAGTCACAGTTCTTGTAGATGCGGCAACCCACGCTCGAGACGCGCTCGAGACGGTGGATCAGGTTTTCGCCGCGTTCGCCGTACTTGAGGGCGACGCGAAGCACGCCCTGCCGGCCGTCATCGACGACTTCGAAGCTGCCGAGGTAGCCCTCGTCCACGAGCACCTGGAGGATGCCGCGGTTCAGCTTGTTGTTCAGGCAGGTCACGCTCTTGCGGTTCTGCTTCACCGCATTGCGGATGCGGGTGAGCATGTCGGCAGTCAGATCTTGGAGGCTCATGTGTTGCTCCTGGGTTCAGTGTCGATCACCAGCTCGCCTTGCGCATGCCCGGGATGAGGCCTTGGAGGGCCAGCTCGCGGAGCATGATGCGGCTGATGCGGAACTTGCGGTAATAGCCGCGGGCGCGGCCGGTCAGCTCGCAGCGATTGCGCTTGCGGGTGCTGAACTTTGGGGTTTGCTTCATTCGAGCGAAGGTGCGCTTGCTTGCCATGGTTGGTCCTTCGTTGATCAGGCGATGCGCTTGCCGTTCTCGTCACGCCGTTCGAACGGCATGCCGAGCTCACCGAGGGCGAAGCGGCTCATCTTGGGGTTGCTGTGACGGAACACGATGTTGATGTTCATGCCATGGCTGAAGTTCACGTTCGCCATGTTGATCTCGGGCCACACCGACTGCTCGGTCAGGCCGCAGGAGTACGAGCCGCCCTTGTCGAAGGCGCGATCACCAAGACCGCGGAAGTCCTTGATACGAGGCGTGGCCAGGTTGATGAAGCGATCCAGGAAGGACCACATGCGCTCGCGGCGCAGCGTGACCATGAATCCGCTCGGCGCGCCTTCGCGCACCTTGAAGTTGCTCACGCTCTTCTTGGCGAGCACCATGATCGGCTTCTGGCCGCTGATGGTCTTCAGCGTGCCGATGACCGTGTCGCGGTACTCGGGCTTGAGCTTTTGGTTCTCGAGCTGCTTGCCAACGCCGACGTTGATCACGACCTTCTCGATCGTGGGCGCCTGGTTGACGTTGGTCAGGCCGAACTCCTTCAAGAGCTTCGGCGTGACGACTTCGGCGAACAGTTGCTGCAGCCGGGGGGTCTGGGTGGATGGAACGGCGTGAGGCATGGTGGTGGCTCCGGGGCTCACTTGGCCTTCTTGGTGGTGCGGGGACCGTGCAGCGTGGAGAGTTCGGCACCGTTGCGGGCCGCCACGCGCACCTTCGAGCCATCGGTCTTGGTGGCGAAGCGCACGCGGGTGGGCTTGCCATCAACGACCGGGCTCACATTGCTCATGTGGATGGGCAGTTCCATCTCGACGATCGCGCCCTGAGGACGGCCCTGGGTGGGCTTGAGGTGGCGCTTGTGGATGTTCACGCCGCGCACCACGACCCGATTGGCCTTGGTGTCGACCGAGACGATCTCGCCGGTCTTGCCCTTGTCATCACCTGCGGTGACGATGACGACGTCACCCTTCTTCACGTGCGCTGGCATCAGACCACCTCCGTCGCAAGGCTGACGATCTTCATGTAGTTCTTCTCGCGAAGCTCACGGGCGACCGCACCGAAGATGCGGGTGCCGCGCGGGTTGCCATCGTCGTCGATCAGCACGCACGCGTTCGTGTCGAAGCGCACATAGCTGCCGTCTTCGCGACGCACCGGGTACGAGGCGCGGACGATCACGGCCTTGGCCTTGTCGCCGCTCTTGACGTCACCGTTGGGGATCGCGCTCTTGATGGCCACAACGACCTTGTCGCCGACGGTCATCGTGAGACGGCGGAAGCGGCCGCGGGCGGTGCTCGCACCGAGCACACCGATGACCATCACTTCCTTGGCGCCGCTGTTGTCAGCGACATCGAGCCGGGATTCTTTCTGAATCATGTCAGTTGCCGGGCGTCAGGCGCCCGCCTCCTCTGGCTTGTATTCGAGACCGGCCGGCGCGCGTTCGACGATGCGCACGAGCGCCCACGACTTCGTCTTGGACACGGGACGGCACTCAGCCACTTCGACGCGGTCGCCGCGGCGGCTCTCGTTGTTCTCGTCGTGCACATGCAGCACGGTCCGACGCTGAACGAACTTGTTGTAGCGCGGGTGCTTGGCGACGTAGGCCACGACGACCTTGCGCGTCTTGCTGGTGCGGTCGCTCTCGACCACGCCCACCACGCGGGGGCTGTTCTCAGGCAGCACCAGGGGCTTCTTCAGGCTCATCGGGCGGTCTCCTTCTTGGTGGCGCGGGTCTTCTGCTCAGTCAGCAGGCGGGCCACGTCACGCTTGATCTTGCCGAACTGCGAGTGATCGTTGACCTTCTCGACCATGGTCTGCACGCGAAGGTCGTACAGGCGGCGCTTGAGCCCCTGCACCTCGGCGGAGATCTGTTCGTCGGTCAGCTTGCGGATGTCCTTGGCTTCCATGTCTGGTTCCTCGGTTGGTCCTGGGTCAGACGGCCAGCCGGCGGCCGACGAAGCGGCAGCGGATGGGCATCTTGTGGGCGACGCGGGCGAGAGCCTGCTTGGCAAGCTCCTCGGAAACGCCGGCGATTTCGAACAGCATCGTGCCGGGCTTCACGCATGCTGCCCAGTACTCGACATCGGCCTTACCGGTACCCATTCGGGTTTCCAGCGGCTTCTTCGAGATGGACTTGTGCGGGAAGACGCGGATGTACAGCTTGCCCTGGCGGCGCAGGAAGTGCTGGGCGGCGATGCGGCCGGCTTCGATCTGGCGGCCACTCACCCAGTGGGTGTCCAGCGCCTGAAGGCCGTAGTCGCCATAGGCGACATAGTTGCCGCGCGTGGCGTTGCCCTTCATCTTGCCGCGCTGCATCTTGCGGTGCTTGACTCGTTTTGGCATCAAGGCCATGGTTCAGTCCTCTCTGGGTCCGTTGATCGTTGGGGAACTCAGCGTCGTCCGCGGGCGCGCGCACGGCCGCCGGCAGCCTTCGACTGGTATTCCTCTTCCTGGTTGCTCGAGTACAGGCCCTTGAACACCCACACCTTGACGCCGATGACGCCGTAGGTGGTGGACGAGTGGGCGACGGCGTAGTCGACCTGCGCCTGCAGGGTGGTCAGCGGGATGCTGCCCAGGCGCGAGTCGAGCTGGCGGCTCATTTCGGCGCCGCCAAGACGGCCCGACAGGAGAATGCGAATCCCCTTCGCGCCGTTCTGGATGGCGTTCTCGCAGCGCATCTTCAGCACGCGGCGGAAGTTCGCACGCTTCTTCAGCTGCTCGCCCATGGTTTCGGCGATGAGCTTGGCATCGATTTCCGGGTTGCGGACTTCGACGACCTGCACAGCGACCTTGCGGCCGGTGAGCGCTTGAAGTTCGTTGACGAGTTGCTCGCGGCTTGCACCCTTCTGACCGAGCACCTGGCCGGGACGCGCGGTCTTGATGATGACCGTGAGTTCCTCGCGGGTGCGCTCGATGTGGATGTCGCTCACCGCAGCGAATGGCGGCGTGCGATTGAGGCGCTTGTCGATGTAGGCGCGGATCTTGTGGTCTTCGACCAAGAGCTCGCCGAAGAGCGCCTTGGGGGCGAACCAGCGGCTCTTGTGCGCTTCGGTGACGCCGACGCGGAAGCCGAACGGATGAACTTTCTGTCCCATGTGGTGCTCCGGTTACTTGATGTCCACCGCCACGATGATGTGGCTGGTGCGCTTCATGATCGGGTGTGCGCGACCGCGGTCCTTCTGCTGGAACCGCTTGATGGTCGGGCCTTCGTCGACACGGCTTTCGACGACGACCAAGCGCGAGACATCGGCGCTGGCCTGCTCGGCGTTTGCGATGGCGCTCTTGAGCACGCCCTGCACGAAGTACGCGCCGCGACGCTTCGAGAACTCGAGTTCGGTCAACGCATCGGCGACGCCGCGGCCACGAATCAGGTCAGCGACCAGACGGGCCTTGCGCGGCGCGATGCGGCAGAACTTGTGTGATGCCTTGTATGCCATGGTGGTGTCCTCGGGGGACCGCGATCAGGCCTTGCTGCCGTCCGCGATGCCTTCCTTCTTGTTGGTGTGTCCCTTGAAGGTCTTCGTGAGCGAGAACTCGCCCAGCTTGTGGCCGACCATGTCCTCGGTGCAGTACACGTCGATGAACTTGCGACCGTTGTGGACCTGGAACGTGAACCCGACGAACTCGGGAACGATGGTGCACGCGCGCGACCAAGTCTTGATCGCGGTGCGCTTGGTGCTGCCCGAAGCCTTCTCCACCTTGCGGTAGAGCTTCTCGTCGACGAACGGGCCCTTCTTCAGTGATCGTGACATGGTTCAGGTGTCCTGTGGTTCAGAGCTTGAGCTGGCCGTAGCGGCGGCTGAAGCGACGACGCAGGATGCGCTTGTCGCTGGACTTGCCATAGCGGCGGGTACGACCGCCCTTGGCCTGCGTGCCCGATGCGTTGGTCGGCTCCTGGCCGCCCTTCGAACGGCCTTCACCACCACCGTGCGGGTGCTGGTGGTGGCTCATGGCGACGCCACGAGTGCGCGGACGACGGCCGAGCCAACGGGCGCGACCAGCCTTGCCGAGGACGACGTTGGCGTGGTCGGGGTTGCCGACGGCGCCGATGGTCGCACGGCAATCCAAGCTGACCTGGCGGATTTCGCCAGACGGCATGACGAGCGTGCCCCAGCGGCCTTCCTTGTTGGAGAGGCGAGCGGCCATACCCGCGCTGCGGACGAGCTTGCCGCCGCGGCCCGGGATGATCTCGACGTTGTGCACATCCATACCGGCGGGCACATGGGCCAGCGGCATGCAGTTGCCTGGACGAGGATCGATGCCGCTCTTGCTGCTGGTGACGGTGTCACCGGCGGTCAGACCCTTGGGGGCCAAGATGTAGCGACGCTCGCCGCAGGGATACTCGACCAGCGCAATGTGGCACGAGCGGTTCGGGTCGTATTCGATCCCGATGACCTTGGCGGTCACGTCGAGCTTGTTGCGGGTCCAGTCAATGAGGCGATAGCGGCGCTTGTGACCGCCGCCCTGCTGGATGACGGTGAGCTTGCCCTGGCAGTTGCGGCCGCCGGTCTTGTGGAGCGGGCGGAGCAGGCTCTTCTCGGGGCGCTTCTTGGTGACTTCGGCGTGAATGTTCACGCTGGCGTTGCGCCGGCCGTTGGTGACACGCTTGTAGACGCGGATTGGCATCGTTCAGGCTCCGTGGCTCAGAAGAGCTCGATCTTGTCTTCGGGGTGGATGCGCACGATCGCGCGCTTGGTGACCTTGGCGGGAACCAGGCCGAACTTGTAGATGCGGTCGCGGCCACGACGGTTCTGCGTCTGGACAGCCAGCACGCGGACCTTGTAGATGGCTTGGATCGCGTTCTTCACGTCGGTCTTGGTGGCGCGACGGTCGATCTCGAACACGTATTGGTTCGCGGCCTCGTTGGACGCGGTCGCCTTTTCGCTGAGCAGCGGGCGACGGATGACGGTGGTGGCTTCCATCACTTGGTCTCCTTAGCGAAGGCGCTCTCGTCCAGGAACGACTGCAGCGACGCCTTGTCGACCACCAGGTAACGGTGGTTGAGCAGGCCGTACGCGCAGAGTTGGTCGACGCTGCAGCAGTCGACGCCGTCGAGGTTGCGGGCAGACTTGAGGGCGTTGTCGTTGCCGGCAGCCAGCGCGACCAGGCAGGTGCGATCGACGCCGACGGCGCGGATCAGCTTGGCAAAGTCAGCGGTCTTGGGTGCCTTGAAGGACAGCGAGTCGATGCACTTGACTTCGTTGTCCACGAGCTTGGCCAGCAACGCGTTGCGGTTGGCCAGGCGGCGCATCTTCTTGGGGAGCTCGGTGCGGAAGTCCTCGCGCGTGCGGGTCTTCGAGAAGGCGACGCCGCCACCCTTGCGGTGCGGAACGCGCGAAGCACCGACGCGAGCGTTGCCGGTGCCCTTCTGCTTGTAGAGCTTGCGAGTCGAGCCCTCGACGGAGCCGCGGCTCTTCGTGCGGGCCGAGCCCTGCCGTTGGTTGCCGTGGGTTGTGACGTAGGCCTGCTTGAGGAGCGCAACGCGCACCTCGCCGCCGAGCACGGCGGGGTCGATCTTGAGCGAGTCGACCTGCTTGCCTTCCTTGTTGTAGATGGGAAGTTCGATCATGGTTCTTTCCTTCGGCGGGATCTCCCGCCATGCGCCTTGCCTGCCTTGCCCCAATCACAACCGAGGGCTCGGACCGGCTTGACTCAGGTCCAACAGTCTTGTCGCGATCCTGCGGTTCCCGATCCGCCTGCGCCGTGGCTTGATGCCAGAGCGTCAGGAGAAAAGGGCCTGCGGAATCATCCAGGTCACTTGCCGGCCTGGACGCGCGCCTTTCGCTTGTAGAGCCGATTGCTGGCTCGAATGAACAGATAGCCGTTGCTGGCTCCGGGCACAGCGCCCTTCACCAGGATGAGATTCTTGGCGGCGTCGATGGACACCACGTCGAGGCAGCGGACGGTCACGCGCTCGTCGCCGACGTGACCAGCCATCTTCTTGCCCTTCTTGATCTTTGCACCGTGACCACGGTCGGTGCCGTGGCTGCCGATGGAGCCCGGCGAGCGGTGCTTACGCTCGGTGCCGTGGCTGGCGCAGAGGCCCTTGAAGTTCCACCGCACCATGGTGCCGGTGAAACCCTTGCCCTTGCTCGTGCCGATCACATCGACGAACTTGATGCCTTCGAGGCAGCTCGCGTCGATGCGCTGGCCGAGTTCGAAGCCCTTGGCTTCATCGTCGCTCGCGCAGCGCACTTCGCGGTGCACGCGCAGCGGATCGCTGCCGGCCTTGGCATCGTGGCCGATGACAGGCATGCTGGAGTTGCGGGCGGCCAGTTCCTCGAAGCCGAGCTGCACGGCGGCGTAGCCATCGGTCTCGCTGGTCTTGACCTGCGTGACGACACAGGGACCGGCCTGGATCACCGTGACCGGGACGTTCTTCCCGTCGGCGGTGAAGTAGCGGGTCATTCCAATCTTCTTTCCGATGATGGCTGGCATGGCTTGATGCTCGGTTCAGGGACTGGCCAGAGGTCGCTTGGACTTGGCCCTTGCGGGACACTCCGGCGCACAAGGCGCCGGATGACAGAGTGATTCGATTACGCCTTGATCTTCACGAAGACGCCGGCGGGCACCACGAGACGGTTCAGCGCGTCGATGGTGCGCGCGTTGGGTTCGGTGATGTCGATGATGCGCTTGTGGGTGCGGATCTCGAACTGCTCACGCGACTTCTTGTCAATGAACGGCGAGCGGTTGACCGTGTAGGTCTCGCGACGCGTGGGAAGCGGCACGGGTCCAGCGACGCGGGCGCCGCTGATCTTGGCTTGCTCGACGATTTCCTTGGCGCTCGCATCGAGCACCTGGTGGTCGTAGGCTTCCATTCGGATTCGAATCCGTCCGTGCATATTCGTTCGCGCCTTGGTTTCTGAGTTCGTTCGTCGTCTTCCCTGCAGTCGAGGTACCAAGCGGACGCTGCGGGGATGACCCGTCCGGTTGGGGGGAATCGGGGAGAGTAGCGATCTTCCGCAATCTGTCAATGCGGGTCGAAGCTGAAAGCGGAGTCGTTAGGATGCTGCGATGGCAAGTGATTTCGTTATGAGGACATGCACCGTCGTCGTGGCGATCTCGGCGCTGGTGAGCGCGATCGCGCAGGGCGCGCAGTCCTCGGCAGCACCGCCGGTTTCGAAGAGCCCCAAGCCTGCGAGTGGTGCGCCAGCGCAGAAGCCTAAGTCCGAGAACAAGGCCCCGCCCGTGGCGCCACGGGGTGTTCCGGCGTCGCTTGAGCCTGTGGCGACCGGAATCGAGTCCCTTGGCATGACGCTGCACCTGCCCAAAGCGGCAGTGTTCGCACGAGACATGCAAAGCGCGACACCCGCGTTCGTGCTCGACGACCGACAAGACCCTCCGCGTTACCGGTGCCGACTTTCGATTCTCGTGCCGAGCGAACTCGACGCCACCTGCGAGTCGCTCGTGGCCGATCACCTGCACGGGATGCAGGACCGCGGACAGAAACCCACGATTCTTGCGAACGAGCTGCTGCCCTGCGGCGACCGCGACGGACGACTGTTCTACGCCAGCGTGCCGCTTGACGAATCGACGACCGCGATCACTGGCTGGTACCTGGTGCAGATGGCGCCGAGCCAGTTCCTGGTGTGCAGCGTGGTGTCGAGTTCGGTGGACTTTCCACCCGTGCGCACGACTTTGAAAGACTTCTTCGCGAGTTGGAACTTTGCGGATCGCGATGCGTTGGCCGTGCGACAGGTCGAGCGACTGAAGGCCGGCGCGGAACTGCTGGAGAAGATCGACCCCGCACGACTCCGCGCGGCCGCCTCGCCCGCCCCGCGGTGGTTCCGCATCCATCGGCTTGATGCCGACGGGCGCCCTGCCGAGATTGGATACATGACGCTGTCATCCCGGCCGGGCCTACGCGGCGAAGTGGATTCGAGCAGGGATCCGCAGCGATTTTCGGGCATCGATCGCGACGAGGGACTGCTGACGGAGATCCAATCGCGCACGGTGCTGAGCATCAAGGACGGCGCGTTCACGGACACCGCCGCGCGGTTCTGGACCGCGTGGGATCGGCAGAGTGAGAGTTGGTCCGCGATCGCCACGGACCGCATCGGCACGAAGTCACGCAGCTTTGCCGAGACCGGGCTTCGACCACCGCCGACTGCCGCGCAGCCCGTGCCCGTGTTGCATGTCATGACGACGAGCGCACGGATTCCTGACGGCACAGAACTCGAGTGGGAGCCCGACCCCCGCTACTACATGTCGCAAGGGGAACTCTGGCACCTTGGCCGACTGCTGCCGCGGGATGGTTCGTTCACGGGGGAGTTCGCCGTGGCGGCTTACGACGGTCGACTCGCGCAACTGCCGATCCGCCAAGATCGGTGGACGCGCGCGGGCACGCAGTGGCTGCTGGAGTCGCAGCCCGGACGCGACAAGCCGGTCGAGCGATCGTGGTTCGATGCGGACGGTTTGCTCGTCAAGCGCGTCGAGGCCGATGGCACGACGACGGAACTCTCGACCCAGGCCGACATCAAGGCGCGCTGGAAAGCGGCGGGACTCCCGATTCGATGACCGCGCGCATGCACCGTCGCTTGGGCTTCAGGCTCGCGCCACAGCGCTCGGGCTTCAGACTCGCGCCACAGCGCTCGGGCTTCATGCTCGCGCCACAGCGCTCGGGGCTCATCCTCGCCGTCGTCGTCGCGAGCGCGGCCTCGATGGTCGGGTGCACGCCGCCCAAGCCAACCTATGTTTTCAAGGCGTCTCCGCTCGCTGCGGAGCACGCGCTGGCACTGACCGGCGACGAGATCATGGGGCGGGGCCGACCGCCCGAACAATGGGTCGAGGTGGCATCGGGCCGACCAGTCACGGAACGATTTCCGGATGTTGGTGCAATGGATGTCGATGGCATCGGTGACGAAGTCAAGCGGTACATCCGAGACGAGGACGGTCGTTGGTTCCTCGAATCAGTCGATGCCATAGGAGATCGCTCACGCAGTGAGTTCGGGCCAGCGCTGGGCATGGCTCCCGCGCGACTGGCGCCCGGCGAGATGATGACGGCCGAGGCGCAAATGCGCGTGACCTACTTGAAGGACGGCACGCCGAGGACGCAAGGACCAGCCCGGCGCACGCTTGAACACGGCGGCGCGATGATTGCCGAACTGCCGACGGGTCCGACCGTCGTGCAGTTGGTGAAGGTTCGATTCGACTCCGCGATGACCAGCGCCCAAGCGACGCATGTCGCGGAGCTCTACATCCTCCCAGGGTTTGGACCTGTCGCCGAGCGCACCAGTGATCTGGTGCGCGTGTTTGGCCTACGGCTTCGCGAATCCAACTACGAGTTCGTGCGCGACATTGAAGGAACAGCCATTCGACGATGACGGCTGGTTTCTTGAGTCGGACGACCCACCGACTTCCCCTGGACGACGACCGCGGCATGCAACCCAAGCCCCGAATCCTCATCGCCATTCCCGTCTTCAACGAGGCGGCGCATGTCGACGGAGTGCTCGCGGCCGTCCGGCCGTACGGACTCGATGTGCTGCTTGTGGATGACGGCAGCACCGATGACACGCCGCGGCTCATCGCGCGACAACCCGTGCACTGCATTCGGCATCCCGTCAACCAGGGCTACGGGCAGTCGTTGCGCGATGCATTCGCGTTTGCGCTCGCGCACCGCTACGAGTGGGTCATCACGATGGACTGCGACGAGCAGCACGAGCCCAAGTTCATCCCGGACTTCGTCCGCGCAATCCACGACGACGACGCAGACGTCATCAGCGGGTCGCGGTACCTGATGGACGAGGGCGATGCGCCGCCGCCCGATCGTCGGCGCATCAATCAGACCATCACCGAGGAGTTGAACGCAGCCCTGCGCTGGTCGCTCACGGATTCCTTCTGCGGCTTCAAGGCGTACCGCACTGAATCGATGTCGCGGATGCAGCTCGGGGTGGTTGGCTACGACTTTCCTCTGCAAGTCTGGGTGCAGGCCGCTGCGTTGGGCCTGCGAATCCGCGAGATTCCAGTGTCGCGCGTGTACATGGATCTGACCCGCACCTTCGGGAACGGGCTCGACGATGCGTCGCACCGGCTGGCGACCTACCGCGCCACGCTCGCGCGCGAACTCGCACGATTCGATCAAGGGAGACGCTCAAATGAACCGCGACGCGTGGACGACCCGCGACGCGTGGACGATTGGGGTCCTGCGGAACCGGGACCGCTCGCAGGTTTCATCGACGAGAGCCGGCGCCAGTTGGCGCTGCCCGCAGGTTCGCACGGATTCGGACATCAGGCCGGCGCGTGGCACATGGGCATCCTCGCCAAGCAGGCGGCGGTGGTCCAAGGGGCAGCGTGCGGCGCAAGCGTGCACGCGATCGTCGATCACGACGCGAACGATGACGCCACATCAATCCGCGCGCCGATCCTTCGCGACGGCTGTTTGAATGGCATGCTGATCCGTTGGGGACCATCGGTCGCGGGCTCGGCGACCGCGTGGATGCCAGCGGTGAAACGACCGGCCGGTCGGGATCGACTGCGCGACGCGTCGTGGGCGCTGCCCTGGATTGGCGCGCGACTTCAAGCGTTTTTCGATGCGCTGGACGAGTTCGCCGACGCGCCAAGCGTTGCGGTCCAAGCGGCACGGGCGAATCAGCGCGTGCTGTCCACGCTCGGCGCGACACCCTGCGCGGTCACCATCACGACATCGTCCCTGATGTCGACGGCGATCGGGCACGCCGTCCTTGATCGCATGCTCGCAGATCCAGCAGCGTGCGCCGCAACCTTCAACGCAGCGCTTGTCCATGCACCGCGCGCCGCCACGCCGTTGACGGTGCGCGGTGATCGGAGCGAACTTCCCTTGTGGGTCATGGGCAAGGGTGGTCGGCGGCTTCGCGCGACCGCCTTGACCGTGCGCGAGGCGCGCTCCCGCGGCGAACCGATTCTGCCGCGAGCGTTCGTGGCCAGTGGGCTTCTTCGGCTTCTGCTGTCCAAGTTCGTGCACGGTGCGGGAGGCGCCGAGTACGAACGCGCTGGCGACGCATGGTGGCAAGCCTGGCTCGGCGTGCGCCCCGGTCCATTCTCAGTCGCGACGGCAACTCAGCTCTTGCCGCTTGAAGCCAAGGGCGATCAAGGACCTGACCTCTTCCGTCAGGCGTGGGGCAACCCTGAATTGCTCGATTCGAGTGGGCGCGCGATCGAGGAGCGCAAGATCTTGCTCGGGGCGATCGAGCGTCACGCGCCCGGATCGGCGGCCAAACGCGCAGCGTTCCGCGCCATGCGCGAGTTCGTCCAAGCGCTCCGGGCGCGCTACGCGCTCGAACTCGATGACCTACGCCATCATGCACCCGCTCGCGCACAAGTCCGGGACGCTGCGTTGGCAGCGGATCGAAGTTGGCCCGCGCTGCTTCACGAGGTCGGCACGATTGCCGACATGTTCAGCGGATCGGGTCGATAGATTCGAGTGTCGAGCGACCACACACGGTCGGTGAACTCGGCCATGCCTGCACGGATCGACGAGCGGTCAGCCTGGTTGATCGCGACGAAGGTCTTGGCGTCAAGATTGTCGAGTTGGGCGACGAAGATCGCCTCGGGCGTGCTCGGCAGCTTGGCCGCGCCATGCTCAGGCAACCCGTGGTGGCTGAGCACAATGTGCATGAGCACGCGGACGGCCTCGCGCGGAAGGTCGGCGCCGCCGC
>VGXL01000074.1 GCA_016873315.1 Phycisphaerae bacterium
TCCGACCTCGGCATGCTGCTGAGCGCCTGGGGCAGTTGAGCTGCATCCGTGGCCTGAGCGCCGATCAGACCGCCCGGAACCCATCCCCGTCGAAGACATGCGCCACGGCGGGCATGCCCAGCGCGATCGACTCGCCCTCGCGCAGTGAGCGTGCGATGTTGGTCGGAACGCGCGCATTGAGTCGCACGCCGTGTGACTCGATGAGTGCATCGGCGCGGTCGCCGAGAAACTCGATCGACTGCACGGTGCCGCGGAATGCGCCGTCCGCCGTGGGGACGAGTGTGTCAGGTCGAATCCCGATCGCGGCGCGCGTCGTGGCCAGCGCAGTGCAGTGGGGAAGCGGAATGCGCCCACCTGCCCAACGCAGCGCCACGCCGCCGCCATCGCGCTCGACCGTCCCATCCACGAAGTTCATCGTAGGCGTCCCGATGAAGCCGGCGACGAAGCGATTGACGGGCTGGTCGTAGAGTTCGGTCGGCGCGCCGACCTGCTGGACCAACCCATCCTTCATGACGACGATGCGATCGGCAAGGCCCATGGCCTCTTCCTGGTCGTGCGTCACATACATCATCGTGGCGCCGAGTCGGCGATGCAGCACGCGCAACTCCGTGCGCATCTCGCCGCGCAACTTGGCGTCGAGGTTCGAGAGTGGTTCGTCGAAGAGGAACACCGCCGGATCGCGGACGATGGCCCGGCCCACGGCAACGCGCTGGCGCTGACCGCCCGAGAGTTCCCGCGGCATGCGGTGCAGCAGCGGTTGTAGACCGAGCAAGCCCGCGGCCTCGTCGACGCGTGCTTGGATTCGCGCGCCCTCGCTCCGCCGCTCTGCTGCATAGGACGGACTGAGCAGCGATCGCACCACGCTGCCATGACGCCGACGGCGTTCGAGGCCAAAGGCCATGTTCTGGCCCACGGTCATGTGCGGGTACAGCGCGTAGTTCTGAAAGACCATCGCAATGTCGCGATCGCTCGGCGCGATGTCATTCACCACACGCCCGCCGATCGAGATGGTGCCCTCGCTGATCTCCTCCAAACCAGCGACCATGCGCAGCGTGGTGCTCTTGCCGCAACCTGACGGCCCGACGAGGACGACGAACTCTCCGTGCCGCACATGCAGGTCGACATCGTGCACCGCACGCACGCCACCGGGGTAGAGCTTGCCGACCGACTTGAGGATGACCTCTGCCATGATTGCCTTTCGTGTCAGCCCTTGACGGCGCCGCGGGCAAGTCCTTCGACGAACTGCCGCTGAGCCGCGATGAAGAGAAGGATGCAGGGGAGCATGGTGACCAGGCTCGCCGCCATGAGCAGGTGCACATCGTCGAGCCCGCCGTACTGGTTGCGGAAACTGTTGAGTGCAACGGCGAGCGTGGACTGCTCCTCGGCGTGGAGGTAGACGAGCGGACCCATGAAGTCGTTCCAGGTGCCGATGAAGGTGAACACAGCGCAGATCGCCGTGACCGGTCGACACAGCGGCAGGATCACCGTCCACCAGATGCCGAGCCAACCGTGGCCGTCGACCTTGGCGGCTTCGACCAGACTCTCGGGAATCTGCAGGATGAACTGCCGGTACATGAAGATGAAGAAGGCGTTGCCAAAGAAGGCCGGCACCGCAAGCGGCAGGATCGTGTCGATCCAGCCCAGGCCACGGAAGAGGAGGAACAGCGGGATCAGCGTGACTTGCCCGGGCAGCATCATCGTGGCGAGCATCAGCGTGAAGAGCACGCCGCGGCCGCGCCAGCGCAGACGCGCGAAGGCGAAACCCACCAGGCTGCTGCTGAGCACGGTGCCGATCACGACCAGCGTGGTCACCACGATCGAGTTGGCGAGCGCGTTGATGAAGCCGACCCACGGCACGCTGCCCATCTCGGCGAGCGCTTCGGAGTAGTTGCCCCACTGCGGATCGGTGGGCCACAGCGCGATCCCGCCTTGACCGGTCATGGCGGCTCCCGCACGCTTTGGGGTCTCAAGACTCACGACGACCATCCACCACAGCGGGAACAGGAAGACGATCGAGCCCACGGCGAGCAGCGCACTCTGGAACCAGGGGCGGAGCCACTTCATCGAGGTGCCCCCTCGTGATGGACGAAGCGTGAACTCGTGCGCATGAGGATGACCGTCAGCAGCAGCACGATTGCGAGGAGCAGCCAGGCCATCGCGCTCGCGTAGCCCATCTCGTAGAACTCAAACGCCTGGTTGTACAGGTAGAGCACATAGAAGCGCGTAAGGTTGTTGGGGTCGCCACCAGTCATCACGAACGCCTGTGTGAAGACTTGGAAGCTGCCAATGACGGCCATGATCACATTGAAGAGGATGACCGGGCTGAGCATCGGCAGCGTCACGCTGACGAAGCGGCGAAGGCGACCTGCGCCATCGATCGAAGCGGCCTCGTACAGGTCGATCGGGACCTGCTGCAGGCCGGCGAGGTAGACCATCATGGTTCCGCCCATGAACCAGAAGCTCATGATCGCGAAGGCCGGAGCGCCCCACACGGCTGCGTCAGCTTCGAACCACTCAGGAGAAACGAGGCCCGTTGGCCCCGCGCCGAACCACGACAGCACTGCATCCATCGAGCCGATGACGGCGCCGAGCATGCGATTCATGAGTCCGCCATCGGGATCAAACACCCAGCGCCAGAGAACACTCACGCCCACACCAGCCAAGACGCTCGGGAGGTACCACGCTGCGCGCCAGAGCGCGATGCCGCGAACCTTCAGGTTCATGAGCATCGCGGCGCCAAGGGCGATCGCCTGTCCCAACGGAACGGCGATGAGCGCGTAGTACAGCGTGACGCGCAGCGAAGTCCGCAACCGCGCGTCATCGGTGAGCAGGCGTTCGTAGTTGGCCAGTCCCGCGAACTCGGCTTCCTCGAGCGTGCTGACACCTTTCCATCGTGCGAGCGAGAGCAGCAGGCTCATCACAACGGGGAAGGCCATGAATGCCAAGAAGCCTACGACCCACGGCGAGGCAAGCAGCCAACCCGCGCGTTCCTCGCGGCGACGGGCTTGCGTGGCCCGCGAACGGCGCGCCCACCACACGAACCATCCGGCGAATCCAACTGTCGCGGCGAGTCCGATCGTGGCAAGGTTGCGCCACGGCATCGGCGAGAGGTCGGCCTTCGCCAAGGGCGACTGGCTCTCGCTTCGCCAGTCGCGCAGGAAGGTGTCGATCGCCTCGCGCACGCTGATCGTGCCGGTCTTGAGCGCTGCATCCATCGTGCTGGCGAAGAGCGACTCGAACTGTGGATTCACTGGCCATTCCACGACCTTCGCCTGCTCGGCGGCAAGGAGATAGCCCGCATCGTTCGCGGGTTCCTGCGTGGGATCGCTGAACTCTGGCCCCATCGCCGCGGCCTTGCGCGTGGGAATCGCCAACCCGAGGCCGGCTAGTTCGCGTTGGCTGCGGTCATCGGTCAGCCACTTCACGAGTTTCCACGCCTCGTCGGGGTGCCTGCTGCGAGAAGCGATGCTCCACGACACGGTGAGCACGATGTTCGAGGCAACTGCGCCGCGTGGCAGGGGACGGAAGTCCCAGCGGAAACCGCCGGGTGTCCCTGCCGGAGGGATCTTGCGGTAACTGGGGACGACCCAGCGACCGAACGGACCAGCCATGCCCACCTTGCCCGAGAGGAAGACGCTTGATCCGGTAGCGATCTTGCTCTTGCCGCTCGTGAGCGTGTTGTCCTCGTCGTGGCGCCACGCGCGCAGGCGCTCAAGCGCGGCGACGGCGCGCGGATCCGTGATCGTGAGATCGTCGAATCCTTCCCCCTTCACATCGATGCCCTCGGTCATGAGGTAGGCGCGGAGCATCGCCGCCCACGTGACGAACTCGCTGCCAGTGGCATCGGGAAGCCGACCGATGGTGCGGGCCGCGGCAATGAACTCGTCCCACGACCAGTCATTGCCCGGCACGGCCACGCCTGCGCGCTCGAAGAGATCCAGGTTCAGGTAGAAGCCGACGGTCGTGAAATCCTTAGGAATCCCATAGAGCGCGCCTTGTCCGCTCGTCGTGCCGTCGAAGCGGAACGCATCGACCGTGGCGGGATAAAAGTCTGCCAAGTCGATCGCCGTGGGATCATGTGCGGCGCGGTCCGCCCTGAGAAACGGTTCAATCGGTCGGATCAGCCCGATGTCTGCGAAGCTCGGGACGCGCTCGTTGCCAACATAGAACACATCCGGTGGCTCGCCGGCAGCGAGCATCGTCATCAACTTCGTGTAGTAGCTCCCAGCATCGCCCGGGTTGACGCGACGGACGCGAATGCCTGGATTGGCTGCCTCAAACGCGCGAAGGCTCGAGTCGACGATCTGGTCTTCTTCCTGTCCGCCATCGCCGGACCAGTGCATGACCACCAGTTCGGTGCGGTGATCGGAGTTGCCAGCGCGTTTCCACTCTCGCACGGCAACATGGAGGAACGCCCACACGATGACAAGGCAGACGATGGTGATGGCACTGCGGCGCAACCAAGAGCCAAGACTGGTGCGTCCACCACGGAGCATCGATCTAGTATAGGAAACCCGCATGCGTGCTCGGCCGTTCATCATCGCTCTGAGCTGCGGCATGCTGGCACCGCACATCCCGCCGCAGGTCCCGATCGCCACGGGTGAAGTCGTTGCGCCGAGTCAGTCGAACTCGATCGATGCCAAGCGCCGTTCCGATGGTGCATGGGAGATCGAACTGTCGTACCGACCAGCGGTGCCCATCGACGCGATCACGGTGGCGGGAGACTTCAATCGCTGGAGTGCGACAGGCACTCCGATGCAACGCGGGCCCGATGGCGTGTGGCGACTGCGCATCACCGCGGTTCGCTCGGTGCGCTACAAGTTCGTGCAGTCGCGTGGCGGCACGACGGAGTGGATCACCGATCCAGCGAATGCTGATCGTGAGCCCGACGGGTACGGTGGATTCAATTCCGTGCTGAGGCTTGGCCCAGCCGGCGCTCCCGTCGGCACGCGCGGTACGCCCAACCACTTTCTCATCACCGATGGAACCATGACCGTGCGAGATCCCATGACCTATTCGCTGACGCCCGCGCCGGCCTTCACCACACCTGACTGGGCGAAGCACGCGATCTGGTATCAGGTCTTCCCGGATCGCTTCCGCAACGGCGATGCAGCGAACGATCCGCAACCCGTGCGGCCATGGCGCAGTTCGTGGTACGAGCCGAGTGAGTGGGAGGGCAAGGACGGACAGACCTTCTTCAACCAATTCGTCTTCGCTCGCCGATACGGGGGCGATCTGCAGGGGCTGCGCTGGGCACTGCCGTACCTGAAATCACTGGGGATCAACGCGATCTACCTCAATCCGATCTTCCAAGCGCGCACGGCACACAAGTACGACGCCACGAATCACCTGCATGTCGACGAGCACTTTGGCGTGAAGGGTGACTACGCGGGCGCCGAGGCGAAAGAAGATCTGCTCGACCCGTCGACATGGACTTGGACGCCGACCGATCGGATGTTCCTCGAGTTCCTCAAGGATGCGAAGTCGATGGGCATGCGCGTCATCATCGACGGCGTCTTCAATCATGTGGGCACTGAGCACCCGGCCTTCAAGGATGTGCAGGCGAACGGCAAGGCGAGCCGCTTCGCGGATTGGTTTGAGATCACCTCATGGGAGCCGTTTCAGTACCAGGGCTGGGCGGGCTTCGGGGAGTTGCCGGCGTTCCGCAAGGACAAGGACGGTCTCGCCAGTCCGTCGCTGCGCAAGCACTTGATGGACCTGACGCGACGCTGGATGGATCCCGATGGCGACGGTGATCCGAGCGATGGTGTGGATGGATGGCGGCTCGATGTGCCGCAAGAGATTCCCATCGGCTTCTGGCGCGAGTGGTGTGCGCATGTCCGATCGATCAATCCGCAGGCCTACATCGTGGGTGAGATCTGGACCGTGGAGCCCGAGTGGGTCGATGGACGGTGCTTCGATGCGTTGATGAACTACCCGTTCGCGAAGGCTGTGCTGCCGTGGCTCGCCAAGGGCAAGGATGCGATTCCGGTCAGCGCGATGGACGAGAGGCTCGCCCAGGTGCGGAGCGCCTACGCCGATCAGATCACCTATGCCGCGCAGAATCTCTACGACAGCCATGACACCGATCGATTGGCGAGCATGCTGCTGAATCGTGATCTTGCGTTCAAGACCGGCAGCCGCGAGCAGGAGAATGCGTCGTATCTGGGCACGAAGCCCGGTGCGGTGGAGTACGCGCGCATGCGGCTGGCCGTGTTCATCCAGATGACGCATCCCGGAGCGCCGATGGTGTACTACGGCGACGAGGTGGGCATGTACGGCGCGGATGATCCCACCAACCGCAAGCCGATGCTGTGGAAGGACCTTGAGCCCTACGCGCTCGCCGACGACGCCGTCGATGTGCATCAACTCTCGTGGTACCAGCGGGTGATCGCCTTGAGGAACGGGCATCCCGCCCTGCGCACTGGTTCGTTCACGACGGTGCTGGTGAACGACGAACAGGATCTTTGGGGGTGGATGCGCGAAGATGATGCCGAGCGGTTGCTCGTCATCGTGAATGGATCGGACCGCGTGCAGTGCGTGACGCCCGACGCAGCGCTTCGCGAACGCCTGCAGGGCGGATGGGAGCTGGTGTTCGACAGCGATCCGACGATCGATGGCCGAGCGGTTCACGCGATCTCGATTCCCGCGATCGGCGCGCGGGTGTGGAGGCAAGTGCGATGAGACCACGCAAACGCGACGCGCTTTCGCGGAGGCCAGCACCATGAAGCCAACGGTGTTCGATGCGCGGACCGGCGGCGTCCTGCTGCACCTGTCGAGCGTGCCAGGTGCGTTTGGCGTCGGTGACTTGGGGCCAGGCGCGTACGACGCGCTCGCCTGGATGGCGCGAACCGACTTGACCTGGTGGCAAATGCTGCCTGTTGGTCCGATCGGTCCCGGCGACTCGCCGTATGCGAGCACAAGTTCCTTCGCCGGCGAGCCACTGTTCATCTCGATCGATGGTCTGGTGCGCGATCGATTGCTGCCGCGCTCGGCATTGTGTGCGGCGCCCGCCCTGGCCCGAGGTTCGAGCCGTTACGCGGCCGCCCGCACAGCGAAATGGCCACGCTTCGAGCTGGCGTTCGAGGCCTTCCGGCGCAAGGGCGGACTGCGGTCCAACTCGTTCAAGGCGTTTGCGCGTCGACAGCGACTCTGGTTGCCGGGATGGCGCGCCTTCATGAAGGACGAGAGCGGACTGCACGCGTTCTTGCAGTTCGCATTCGACGCTCAGTGGTCGGACTTCAAGCAGACCGCTGCAGCGCGGGGCATCCGGCTGCTCGGCGATCTGCCGATCTTCGTGTCGCTCGACTCGGCAGATGTGCTCTCGAATCCATCGCACTTTCGACTCGATCGTCAGGGGCGACCGACGGTCGTGACCGGCGTTCCGCCTGACTGCTTCAGCGCGGATGGTCAACTTTGGGGGCACCCGCATTACCGTTGGAGCGAGCATCGGCGGACCGGCTATCGCTGGTGGATTGAGCGCGTGCGAGCTGCCGTCGAACGATTCGATGCCGTTCGCGTCGACCACTTCATCGGATTCTTCCACGCGTTTGAAATCCCGGGCTCGGCGACGACGGCACGACATGGGGTGTGGAAGCGCGCGCCCGGTCGCGAACTGCTGGGCGCGATGGAGCGCGCGCTGGGCAGCCTGCCGCTGATCGCCGAGGACCTTGGCGCGCTCACGCCGCCGGTCGTGGCGTTGCGTGACGACTTTGGGCTCCCGGGCATGAAGCTCCTGCACAATGCCTTCTACGGCGACGATTCGGGCGAGGCGCCGCATCGGCATCCGCGGCATTGTGTCTGCTATCCGGGAACGCACGACAATGACACGACGGTCGGGTGGTGGGCACAGTTGCAACCAGCCGCGAAGGCGCGGGCGCGGACCTACATGGGTTGGGACGGATCCGATCCGGCGGCGCAACTCAACCGACTCGCCTTCACGAGCCCCGCGAACACTGCGATCGTCTCAATGCAGGATGCGCTTGGCCTGGGTGCCCAAGCGCGCATGAATCTGCCGGGAACCGCGAGCGGCAACTGGCACTGGCGCCTGCAGTCGCGCGGCGCCGCGAGCCTTCGCCCCGAAGCCGCCGATCGGTTGCGCGCCCTCGCGCTCCTGACTGGTCGTGCGCGTTCCAAGGCGCGCTGAGGCGGTGCCGCCTCGTCACATCCCGCCGCGGTGGGCAGGGATGTAGGCCTCGCGCAGGTACTCGGCGAGCATGCGGTGGGTGTTGAACATCGGTGGGACGGTGGCCGCGCTGTGCAACGCGCGATCGATCCACCGCTGCGGCAAACCGATCGCGTCGCGGTCGTAGAAGTCGCCGCGCATCTCGCCTTCGATGATTGAGTAGAGCGACTGCGAATCCTTGCGGTCTTGCGCGTCGCGATCTTGCATCGGCTGCGTATCGCCGATCGCCCAACCGTTGCGGCCGTCGAAGCTCTCTGGCCACCAACCATCGAGGATCGAACAGTTGATGCCGCCGTGCATGGGCGGCTTCATGCCGCTGGTGCCGCTGGCCTCGTACGGGCGCAGGGGGTTGTTCAGCCACACATCGCTGCCGGCGGTCAGCATGCGGCCGACCTCCATGTCGTACTCCTCGATGAGCGCGACCTTGCCGCGAAGGCCGTCCTCCTTGCAGAGTTCGTGGATCCGCCGCGCGTACTCCTGGCCCGGAACATCGCGTGGATGCGCCTTGCCCGCGAAGACGAGTTGCACCGGTCGCTGCGAGTCGTTCAGGATCGACTTGAGCCGCTCGAGATCCTGGAAGATCAGCGGCGCGCGCTTGTAGGTTGCGAATCGGCGCGCGAAGCCGATCGTGAGCGCGTCGGGCGAGAATGCTTGCATCGCCGCATTGACGCCAGACGATCCCTCGCCGCGGCGAAGCGCCTGCCGCGCGAGTCGTTCGCGAATGAAGTGCACCAGCCGAGCGCGGAGCCGGCTGCGCAACTCCCAGAAGCGTGAGCGGTCGACGCCCAGCGCCTTCTCCCAACCATCCATCGTCGGAGTGTGGCGATCCAGCCGCAGATTGATCTCCTTGCGCCAGAAGGCCTCTGCGTCAGGGTCGATCCAGGTTCGCGCGTGCACACCATTGGTGACGCTGCCGATCGGCACATCCTTGCTCGCGCAGCCAAAGACGTGCGTCCACATCTGGCGACTGACTTCGCCGTGCAGCTGGCTCACGCCATTGACGCGCGAGGCAAACCGCAGGCAGATCGCCGTCATGCAGATGGGCTCGCGGAAGTCATCAGGTCGTTCGCGCCCCAGACCAGCAAACTCGTCGTGATCGATGCGCGCCTGCCGCAGCACCGGACGCAGGGCTTCGAACGCCTCGTCGACGCCGTAGCGATCGTGTCCTGCCGGAACCGGCGTGTGCGTCGTGAAGACCGTCGTTGCCTTGACATGGGCCTTCGCGTCAGCGGGCTGCATGCCATCCTTGACGAGTTGCGCGATTCGCTGGTACGCCACGAACGCGGCGTGGCCCTCGTTGAGGTGATAGACGGTCACGGGCTCATCAAGCTGTTGCAGCGCGATGCAGCCGCCAATGCCGAGCAGCACTTGCTGGCGCAGCCGCAGCGACGGCTCGCCGCGATAGAGGCCGCGCGTGAGCTCGCGATCCTCGTCGCTGTTCCCCTTGACATCGCTGTCGAGCAGGTAGACGGTCGTTCGGCCGACCTTCATCGACCAGACCTTCGCCTTCACGCGGCTCGAACCGATGGGGCACACGATGACTGCGCCAGTGTCTTCGACCGGCATGCGGTCAAAGTCGTACTCGGGGTAGAAGACGCGCGTGGAGCCGTCGTCGGCGAGCTCCTGCACGTAGTAGCCCTGTCGGTACAGAAGGCCGACGGCGCACAAGCTGATGCCAAGATCGCTCGCGCTCTTCAAGTGGTCGCCCGCGAGGACGCCCAAGCCGCCTGCGTACTGCTGCATGCTCTCGTGCACCGCGTACTCGCTGCAGAAGTACGCGACCCGCAGTGATTTCAGATCACCCTTCGCGCCGCGCCCCCACCATGTGGCGGCGTCGTGATACGCCTCGAGCGACTTGCTCGCCCTGGCGATCGCGGCAACGAAGCGATCGTCCTGAGCGCAGAGCGCGATGCGCTCAGCCGTCACCCCATCGAGCACCTGCATCGGCGATTGCTTCGAGGCGCGCCAAAGCACCGGGTCGAGCATCTCGAAGGGGATGCGTCCGTCGGAGTTCCAAGTCCACCAGAGATCGCGGGAGATCTCCTCGAGTTGCGTGCGGATGGTCCCGACGATGTCAGTCTGTTCAGCCGCGCGTGGCATGTGGGCTCCTCAAGGGGTCGCGAATCATAGGTCTCGCTACAGTGCGCGCACCTCACGGAGAACACCATGCACTACGCCATCGCTTGTTCGTGCCTCATCGCTGGGCTCGCTGCAGCCACGACACTTCAGGACGGCTTCAAGTACAAGGTCCACGACATGGAGCGCCCGCAGCCGGCGGCTGTGACGCCCGGCGCGCTTCAGGGGTCGACGGCTCCGAGCGATGCCGTGGCGCTCTTTGATGGTCAGTCGTCCGATAAATGGTCGAGTGGCGGCAAGCCGTGCGCTTGGACGATCGAAAACGGCGAACTGGCGGTCAAGCCGGGTACGGGCGACATCGCGACCAAGGACTCCTTCGGGGACTGTCAGTTGCACCTCGAGTTCATGGTCCCGGCCGACCGCCAGTGCAAGGGACAGCACGGCTGCAACAGCGGCGTCTTCTTCATGAACCAGTACGAGGTGCAGATCCTCAACTCAAACAACAACATGACCTACGCCGACGGCATGGCGGGCTCGTGCTATGGCCAGCACCCACCGATGGTGAACGCATGCCGCCCGCAGGGCGAGTGGAATGTCTACGACATCGTCTTCCGCGCACCGCGCTTTGACCAGGATGGCAAGCTCGTCACGCCCGCGTTCGTCACGCTCATCATGAACGGCGTGCTCGTGCAGGACCATGTGGCGTTGCTCGGTTCGACCGCGCACGCGGCGCGAGCGAAGTACAGCGCGCATGCCGCTGAACTTCCGATCCGCTTGCAGGATCACGGTGATCCGCTGCGTTTCCGCAACATCTGGGTGCGTCGCCTTCCCGAGCCGCAGAAGGCCGAGTGAACCGCAATGGGATCCGTCGACGGGCGCGTCGGCGTCCTCTTCGTGTGCACGGGCAACATCTGTCGAAGCCCCGCGGCCGAGGCGATTTTTCTGCGTGAACTCGAGCGTCGGGGGAGCGCTGATCGCTTTCGCGTTGACTCCGCCGGCACCGGTGGCTGGCATGCGGGCGAACGGGCCGATCCTCGGACCTTGGACGAGGCCGCTCGACGGGGGATCCCGGTGCCCAGCAGGGCGCGTCAGGTTCGGGCTTCCGATCTCACTGAATTCAGTTGGATCGTCTGCATGGACGCGAGCCATCGCTCGGCGCTCCTTGCAGACGGTGCGCCGCCGGAGCATCTCGTGCTGGTGCTCCACCATCACGATCAGCCTCGCGATGATCTTGAGGATCCCTACGACGGTGGCCGCGAGGGTTTCACGCGCATGTTCGACGACCTAGAGATCGCTGTGCGTCGGCTCGCCGATCGACTTGGCGCGTAGCCTGCGGGCATGCAGGTCGACCCAGCTGCGCTCGATGCTGAGCGCATCTACAAGTTCATGATCGGCGCGATCATGCCGCGGCCGATCGCGGTCGTGGGCACGCGCTCGCCCGATGGCACGAGCGTCAATCTTGCGCCATTCTCGTTCTTCTGCGGCGTCGGCAGCAATCCCATGACGCTGTGCTTCTGCCCCGCCAACGACGACGCGGGTGCCGAAAAGGACACGCTGCGCAATGCGAAGCCGATCGCCGAGGGCGGTAGCGGCGAGTTCACGGTGAGCGTCGCTCCGCATCGGATCATTCGTCAGGTCGTAGCGGCTGCAGAAGGACTGAACTACGGCGACAGCGAGTTCCAACTCACTGGCCTGACGCCCGTTTCAGGCGTTCGCGTGCACGCTCCGCGCGTGGCCGAGAGTCCCATCGCGTTTGAGTGCCGCACGCTGCAGGTCATCCGCACGAATCCAGGTGCCCCGTCGGGCGGCAACATCGTGCTCGGAGCGGTCGAACTCATTCATGTTGATGATGCGGTCATCGACGCGCGCGGGCGGCTTGATGCGGCGCGCCTGGATCTGGTCGGCCGCATGGCAGGGCTGAGCTACTGCACGACGCGGGAGCGCTTCGATCTGCCCTGGGGCCGCGCGGCGGTGGAGGGGGCCTGAGCGAGTGCCGTTCCGGTGATCCGGCACAGCGTGTCTCGCTTGAGCTCGGTGGGTGATGCCGTCGACTGCGTGCCGCGTCCAGCGATATGGTGCGC
>VGXL01000075.1 GCA_016873315.1 Phycisphaerae bacterium
GGCCAAACTGAAGAAGTCAATGCGCGAACTCGCACGCTGACCGGCCAAGAATGCCGAGGTCCCATCGACAAAGGTCTCAAGCCGGCCACCATTGAGGAGCGCCTTGTAGTGATGCAGGCGATCCAACGGACTGAGCAGCAGTGCATCGATGCCAGGGATCGGGGCGAGGGCAGTCGGCGTACCAAGCGTGCGCACCAAGCCCAGCTCGCGAATGAACCGAGGGTCCGTTGCCGAACCGTGCACCGCCAGAGCATCCGGGTTGGCCTCGGTATCGACGGACACACCGAACTGATCGCGCCACAGGTCCACGCTCAGCGGCGGGTACAGATTGACCGATCCATCGCCATTCAGACGCGCGTACTGGCCGAAGAGACCCGCACGGAGTGGATTGAACGCATCCGAATCCACAGTTCCACTCAGCGTCCCATCGCGGCGCACCATCAACGACACATCGCCTGGCACAAGGCCTGCGGTCTGCGTGCGATCGAACACGGTGGCCGTGTTCACATTCACCATGGCGCTGTTGTCCACCACGCTCACGCCGACCACATAGCGCACTGCCCGGTCCGTGCTGGTGGGCGGCATGAACCAGTAGCTGTCGGTGAAACCATCACCATCGGTGTCGCAGAGCCGTCGGCTGACCAGGTTTCGAGCGGTGTCGAGTTCAAGCTCCTCGCGCTTGGGACCAAAGTGCGCCAAACGCAGGAAGTTCGGCATCGGGCTGGCATTCACGCCACCCACGGCATTGATGTAGCCGCTGGCGCTGGCACCGCCGCCGTAGAACCAGTTGTCAGCCACAGTTCGGAACTGCTGCGCCAGTGGCAGCGTGTTCTGCGAGTCACCAATGCCCGTCGTCGTGCCCGTCACCAGGAACGCATCGGGCGGACGAACACCAGGGAGCCACTGCTCCCAGGGGATGAAGAGACCGTTGCGCTCTTGGGCATGCGTGGCGTTCTGCGTGTTGAACCACGCGGCGCCAGCATCGCAATTGGCGATATCCGGAATCAGCGTCCAGCCATTGTTCGCCGTCGCAGGGTTCGACAGGTGCGACCAGTGCGTGAAGAACGGCAGCCCATTGTTGTCATAGGCGCGCATCGGCTCAGTCGAGCGAAGCCAGCGCGTGTCGCCGAATCCGGGGTTGCCCCAAGGATTGGCTTCGTACATCCGCAACGGGTGGTTCGCGTTCACAATGTTGTTGTTCGCGAACAGGTCCGGCCAGTTGGTCCACGGATAGACATGGAACGGCGCAAAGTTGTAGCCGTCGATGATGATCGCACCAGAGACATCGTCAATGTCATCATCCTGCGGATCGGGGCTCAGGTCCTCGTTGAAGAACGAATTCCACGGATCAACGCCGTAGCGCACCGCACCGCGAAGTGGCTCAAGCCGCGGGTACGAGGTGCTCGCGACGAGGGGGTAGTTGTACTGCGTGGGGTTTGGCACGAAACCTGGCTGGAATGCCGGATCCGCTGCGTCGATGCGACGCGGGAACAGCGACTGCGCAACCTCGTCAACCACGGCCTTCGTGACCGAGTCCACGCGTTGCTGCCGGGCCTGCGCTGACTGCTGGGCCGAGGCGATCTGGCGTCCGGCCTGCGTGCGCGTGAGGAAGGCCGATGCAATGATCACCAGCAGCACCAGCAGTGCCGTCACCATGATCATGACGTTGGCACGACGCCAACCAGGTGCAGCAACGCGACGGGTGGAGCGGGCAAGGCTCATGGCTTGGACCTTTCGGGCAAGTCGATGACGAAGGTGAACTCGCGACCCCCATCGATGCGTCGGTCGGGATCGTGCAGCGTCATGGTGATGCGCACAGCGCTCGGGCGCGGCGTGAAGTCGAGCCGCGGCACGATCCACTCGGTCGGCTGACCTGCGACCACCGCGCCTGTAACCGGGTTCAGATTGGAGCGCACGCGGTAGGTCGGCTCGGTCGCGTTGAAGCCAAACACGCTCGTGAAGCACCACATTCGTTGTGCTGGAATGCCACTCGCCACGACCGGCAGGACTTGCGCGCCGGTCGGCCCTTCAATCGACGGCGCGTAGATCGGTGCCCCGACGCCACCGACCTGCTCCAGCGTGCGCGTGCCGCGGCGCTGGCTGAACGGAACCGAGAACCCGAGCGCCGAGACTTCATCGGGCAAGCCGATCCACGGCGTCACACCGTTCCTGGGAGCGAGGAAGCCGAGCAGCGGCAGCGTTCCGTTGCCGCTCATGGGGTCAAGTGCGAGCTTGACGCGGCGATCATCCTCCATCACCCGGCCGACCCCGTCGTCCCAGCACCACTCGACGATGAAGTTGCTGCAGTGACCCGCGATCATGCCGGAGGTCAGCATCTGGTCGGACTTCTCGAAGGTCGGCGGTTGCCGCTCGGCACGCGGCCAACTGTTCAGGCCAATCTGCACAGCGGTACCAGCTTGGTTGGCCGAGGAACCAATGCCGAATGTGCCATTGATCACCCGTTGGCGTGCAGCGCCGAAGGCCGCGGTTCCGGCTGGAGTTGCAGGAAGTGCGGTCACGCCTGGGACCACGGTCCATGGCGTGTAGAACGGTGGATCGGCCAGGCCGTTCGTGCCATCGAAGCGGCCGAGCACTCGTTCGAGGTCGTTGAGTTGCATCGCCGTGACGTCGTATCGACCAGACAGGATCGCCCGCGCGGGCTGCAGTGCTGCAGCGGCGGTAAAAAACCCAGTCGACTCCTGAAAGAGCGAGGTCGTGCTGTTGGCATCGAGCTGCGGCGTGTTGGGCTGGATCGCGTGGAACGCCGGGTCACCGCCGTCATCGGCCAGGAGCACTGAACGGCGGCTGAGGATCCAATCGCGCGCGCCGGGTTGGGTACCGTTGACCGTCCGCGTGCCGCCGGTGGCGGTCGTGGCCGTCAGTCGCAAGCTCGGACCGTCGGCCACGGCGTCCGTCACCCAAGGCGTGAGCACCCTGCCATCCAGCATGAAGTAGTCCGGATCGAACGAGCTGGGCGCCGCCAGCGCTTGCTCGACGCGGTCCGGCACTTGCACTGCGTGGCCGTAGGTGATCCGGCTGAGCGCACTCGATGGGACCGAGCCGCCAAACAGGTTGACCGTCCCGACAAAGTCGACCGTGTCCTGCGTGCCCTCGGCGAAGAACACGAGTTGATCCAGCCTCAGGATCGCGTTCGCCGCAAGGTCGGGGTTGAGCAACTCGAGTTGATTGGTCGTGGCGTTGTCGTTGATGTCGTTGCGCACGGCGATATTGCGGATCGCCATGTAACCCTTGTCTGACATCCTGGCCAGATCATCTCGAAGTCGCCGTTCGATCGCTCCAGCGTCCTGAAGGATCGATGCATTGGCCTCGCCGACGCTCGAGACGCGCTGGGCCGTGCCGAAGATGCGGGCCGTCGCGGCGATGATCACCAGCAGCACGATCACGGCGAGGAGCAGCTCGGTGAGGGTGAACGCCTTGATGGGTTTGCGCTGCGGCATCAGAGTTCCATCACCGTGATGTACACGGGCGAGATCGACGCGCCATTGGCATCTTCGGTCGGCAGGTACCAGATCACTGGCAGCGTCCCTGGGTCGGCCAGCGGCAGTCCATTTGCACCCACGCCGAAGTACACGGCGCTGGGCACCTTGGCGCTGATCGGACGGGCCAGCGTCACGGGACCGTCGGCACTCGTGCGCCGACCACCCACCACGCGATGGATGTCGTTCCATTGGTCGAGCCAAAGTTGATTCGGTGCCTGCCAGGCATACAGATCATTGGTGGCGTTGAATCCCGCCGTCGGCGTTCCGGGATTCGTGCCAGGGATCGCCACATTGTCCGCACGCGTGCCCACATTGCCGTCCACCCCACCGGCCCGAGGAGTGGCCGCAGCAGTGAGCGCGATCGGTCCGGGAATGGTGGTGGCGACGAATGAACCGAACCGTGGCATCGATGGGAAGCTCGACAAACCGCTGATCGATGACGCCTGCGCCACGCGGTACGGCCCTGCCTCCACGCCCGCCGTGCCCACCCGGTACACAAACACGGCGACGAGAATGCGACCTTCAAACCGACGGAACATGCAGTCCCACACGAACTGCGGCTTGCGACGGGCCAGCTCGTTCGCCTCGCCGGCGGGGTCGCCGCCGGTCAAGAGCCGCGACGGCGGCATCGCTGGCCACCAACGCTCGGCCTGCGTGATGATCGCGTTTGGCTGACGCTCAAGCAATTCGCCGTTGTCCTCGATGGAGTCGCCGTCGTAGTCCGCGAAAATCCACAGCGGCGTGCTGGTGTTCAGGTCTGGGTCCCACTTGCGGCGATTGACGGGAATGCCGTAGACGCGATTGGCGGCGTTGCCCAAGCCATCCGTGCTGAACTCGCTGCCGACTCGCGACAGATTCAGATTGTTCGTCGGACCAAGACCGAGCTCGGCGTTCAAGAGCAGCGTGCCGAAGACATCGATCGCGCCAGTGTCATCTTCGACATTTCCATCGGTCCATCCCACACCCGTGAGCTGTGGCTGGAAGTACACGGTCGGTCGCTTCCAATGCCAGTCGCCTGGAATGGTGGACGGCGCCGTGCCGCCAAGGTCGTAGAGCCCGTACTCCTCGAAGGTGCCGAAGTCATCCTGACCGACCTTGCTGCGGATCACGCCCATCGCGTGCTGCGCCACGACGGGACCGAGCGCGTCGTCATTCGATGCTCGCTGCTGCACGATCCCTGCCGGGAACAGCGCGCTCACGCTGATGATGCCGATGCCGAGGATGAACACGGCCAACAGGACCTCGACCAGCGTGAAGGCGCGACGGATCATTGGTCCACCACCCGGGCGACGCCCGTCCAGCGATTGAAGCCGATGAAGTCCCCGAACTGCGGGACATAGGCATCGAAGAAAGCGCGGTACTCGTTGGGCTCGGTCGTGGCGCTCGCCGAAGACTGCCAATCCGTCGGGTCCCCGCGTTCAGCGGCGTCCTCGTAGTCGTACACCGCAAGCAGCGTCGTGTAGCCGAGCACCGGCTCTTCGTCGGGGGTGCGGAAGGTGACCCAGGTCGGCACGTTCGTGATGCCGCCCACACCCGGATCCGCAGTGTTGTCGCCGTCGGCATCGAACCAAGGACCAACAAAGGTTGATGTGTTGTCGGGGTTGCCACCGAAGCTGGTCTGCACCGATCCGGGAATGCGCGGATTGCGCGTGCGAAGCGATCCGTCAGGTCCGAAGCAGACGCAGAACCCGCGACCCACCTCGCTGTTGGAGAACTCCGGCGTGACCGACCACTTGGGGACGGACGCGCTGATGTAGTCGCCGGGCGCCGCGATCTTGATGCCCCGCGCCAACCGACGGGCGGGGACACCCGCGACCGGGCGATACTGCTCACCGAACACATCGAAGGTCTGGGTGTCGAGCGGAACGAGCCGACCCGTTGCCTTGCCGATGACCACTTCGGTCACCTGCCCCTTCTGCGGATTGCCGGGCGAGATCACATTGCCCGATGGACCGAAGATCGGCGGCTCCGCAAGAACCGGACGGAAGGTCACGATGACCGGCGCGTTGTCCCGGATCGCAATCGCGCGCGCCGTACCGAGTTGGGCGATGACCGCATTGGTCGCCGAGGCGAGCCGGGCATCCTTGGCGATTCGCTGCACGCTCACGCTCGTGAGCACCGCAAGCACCGCAATGATGCCGATCACCACCAGCAACTCGGCCAGTGTGAAGGCACGCGAGGATGGACGGCGTCGGTGCATCATTCGTAACTCACGATGTTGTCCTTGGTCTGCTGCTTCGCCGCGGATCCCTCGGCGCCGTAGATGTCGCCGAAGGCACCATCGGGACCTGCGCTGATGAAACGAATCCGGCGATCACGGCACGATCCGAAGATGCGCTCGTCTGGCGTCTGCTCGGTCCCGTCCGCATCGGGCGCACCAGACGCAGGCGCGTTCACGCCGCGCAGGTACAGGCCACCCGAGAAAAACTGCGCAGCATTCGTGGTCGAGAGCCCCGTGCCATTGCGCCAAGGGCGCCCAGGGAAGCAGACGCCGATGCGGAAGCCCCAGGCATCCAGCACCAGCGGCACAAGCCCGTTCCCGTTCGGCATGCGATTTGGATTCGTTGCGATGGCCGAAATGTTGCCCCACACGCCAGGCAGCGCCGGATCCCCGGTCCGCCAACGCCGCGAGTAGGTCTCGGGAATCTTCGACACGATGTCGCGCGTGCGCTCGTTCTCGCCGAAGCGTTGCATGAGTACGCACGACATCCACGACCCGCTGAAGTTCTCCTCGTACACATCTCGCGCCGGCACGCCGGTCACGCCCGGTTCTGCCCTCGGCCCGTAGTTGATCGGCCGTCCGAGCGCCTGCTCCCACTCCGTGGTCGCCTGCTCGAGCAGGCGGATCACATTCTCCGTCTCGCGGCGCTCACTGGCCGCAAGGACGGAGCCGGAGACAGCCAACACGAGGGCGGCAAGCAACAGGATGATGCCCAGAACCACCACGATTTCCAGCAAACTGAACGCGCGTCGAGCGGCCGTCATGGTCGGCGCAACGGAACGGCAAGCCGCGGCACGCGGCGCACGCAGGGCCCGCTCAATGCGGTGCGATGGACTGACCCGTTGCGGGCCGCACACATCCGTCCTGCCGATCATGGACCCGCCTCCACGATGTTGTCCTTGTTGTAGCCCTGCGCATCCACGCGCACGGTCGGATCCCACGACTTGTCGGGCCCGTACGAGAGCAGCGCGAACTCGGCGGACTGCAACTCGCGACTTGTGCTCGTATCACTTGCACCATCGGCGACTCCGTCGACATCGGTCCCCTGGCCGAAACTCTGCGGTCGCAGGGCGAAGAAATCCCCGCAGTTGAACCCGGTGGCGACCGACGAGCAGTCCGGAATGGTGTACGGCCGGCGGAAGTAGCGGATCGGCCGCCCCCAATAGTCCACGATGCACTTGGGCAGCGCGTCGAAGTTCGGCGCTTCGGTGGCTCGCACGATCGTCGGTTCGCCGGTCGAGGTGTTGTAGTCCGTGATACCGCCAAGGAGGACCGAGTCCTTCAGCTCGAGGTAGGGGCCGAGCGCCTTGCCGCGGAACACAGGATGGTCGGCGTTGGGATTGCTGACACCAACCGTCCGGGCGCCGAAACTGCCCAGAGCAAGGCCTGTCGTCCGGGGTGATGCATACGCGCCCCACACGCCGTCGCGACCTGGATGTCGGATGCCCAGCGGCGGCGTCTCCAATCCGCCGTTCACACCGGCTGCAGCGGATGGGTCGAACCCGTATCCATCGGCCGTTCGTGAACCGTATCCGAGCAGATACTCGGGCAGGCTCGTGAACGAGTTCCACTCCTGAAGGGCGAGATTGCTGACGGTGCCGCTCATTGAGAGCGGCGGAACGAGCAAGTCGCGCCCGAACCCAAGTTGCCCGATCGGCTGCGATCCGTTGCCGCTGCCGCGCCCGAGCACCGGCGGGTAGTAGCCCACGTCGGCCTTGAAGCTCACCAGGGCTCGATTGATCGACGACATCAGCGTCTTGGTCTGCGCAACCTGTGCGGCACGCGCGGCCTGCTGCAAGCCGACCAGCAGCAGTCCAAGCAGCAGGATGATGATGGCCACCGTCACGAGCAGCTCGATGATCGTGAAGGCCCGCACCCGGGGCATGGCTGCGGCTCGGCCTGTCATTTGCTGCTCCCGCCCGAGACGCTCTCGATCATGGCCACCAGCGGTAGGAAGAGCGCCAGCACGATCGTGCCGACGATGCCACCCAAGATGACCACCATGAACGGTTCCAGCAAGCTCAGAAGGCTCGCCACCGCAACATCGACTTCTTCGTCGTAGTTGTCGGCGATCTTCATGAGCATCAGGTCAAGGTCACCGGTCTCCTCACCGACATCGATCATGTTCACGACGATCGAGTCGCACACCTTGCTCTCGCGCAGCGGGCCAGCAAAGCTCTCACCTTCCTTGATCGAGTCGTGGACCTTCGTCAGGGCCTTCTCGTAGATGTAGTTGCCGCTCGTATCGCGCGTGATCAGGATCGCCTCAAGGATTGGTACGCCTGCAGCGACCAAGGTGCCCAGAGTCCGTGTGAATCGCGCCACGGCAGTTTTCTTGATCAAGGTCCCAATCACCGGCAACTTCGCCGCGATGATGTCCGTGCCCGCCTTGCCAAACTGCGTCTTTCGAAGCAGTTTGAAGAACATGAAGATCAAGACGGGACTGAACAGAATCCAGATGACGCCGGGGACCTGCTGGCCCGGCTCCTGCCCTGCCACCCACTTGCTCGCATTGATGAGGAAGATCGTCAGCCCGGGGAGCTTGACATCGAAGTCGTTGAAGATCTCCTGGAACTTCGGGATGACGAAGTACATGATCCCGGTCACGATCGCGACGGCGATCGAGATGACGACCGCCGGATAGATCATGGCGCCCTTGATGCGGCGCTTCAATCGCTCGCCCTTTTCCATGAACTCGGCCAGGCGCTGCAGGATGACGTCGAGCACACCGCCGACCTCGCCGGCCGCGACCATCTTCACATAGAGACGGCTGAACACCTTCTGGTGCTTGCCCATCGCGTTCGAGAGCGTCTCGCCGCTCATGACATCGTCGCAGACATCCGTCAGCGTGCGCTTGAGCTTTCCGGGCTTCTGCTGCATCTCCAGGATCTGAAGGCTGCGCAGCAGCGGAAGGCCTGCATCCTGCAGCGTGCTGAGCTGGCGAGTGAAGAGCGTGAGGTTCTTGGTGCTCACGCCACCAATCGAAAGGCTGAAGCCCTTCTTCTTCTTCTTTCCGGCGGCCTCGGTGGCCGTTGTCGGACCACCCTTGGTCTTCTGCTCGCGAACGCTCGTGGGGAACACGCCCTGCTGGCGCAGTTGTGACAACGCCTCGTCGGAGTTCTTCGCTTCGAGCGTCCCCTTGGCCTGCTTGCCTTGGGGGGTCATGGCTTCGTACGCAAAGGTCGGCATGCTCGGTCCTTTCGTTCCCGGCCGCAGAGGGCCCAGGTCATTCGTCGTTCATGGTTTCGCGGATGACTTCGTCGATGGTCGTCTGACCTTCATAGATGCCCAGCAGTCCGTTCTCGCGGAGCGTGCGCATGCCGCGCTTGCGGCACTCGGCACGAAGCACCGCGGTGCTCGCCTGCTGCATGACCAGCTCGCGCAGGTCATCGTCCATCACCATGATTTCGTAGAGCGCCATGCGGCCCTTGTAGCCCGCCTTGCGGCACGCATCACAACCGCGACCTCGGTAGAAGTTGCGGCCTCCCAGGTCAGCCAGTCGCATGCCCAGTTCCATGGCGAGCGCATCGTTGGGCGCGAACTCTTCCTTGCACGACTGGCAAATGCGACGCACCAGACGCTGGGCCACCACAGCCTCGAGGGTGGCGGTGAGGAGGAAGCTCTCGACGCCCAGATCAAGCAGACGCAAGATCGAGCTCGGCGCATCGTTCGTGTGCAAGGTGCTGAACACCAAGTGGCCGGTCAGGCTCGCTTGGATGGCAATCTGCGCCGTTTCGAGGTCGCGGATTTCGCCGACGAGGATCACATCGGGGTCCTGACGGAGGAAGCTGCGCAGCAACTTCGCGAAGGTCAGCTCTTGGTCATGGTTGACACCGCACTGGATCAGTCCGTCGATGTCGTATTCGACCGGGTCTTCGGCGGTCAGGATCTTGATCGCGGGATCGTTGATCGTCTGCAGCGCCGCGTAGAGCGTCGTCGTCTTGCCGGAGCCGGTCGGCCCCGTGACGAGCACGATGCCGTTGGGCTTGTTGATCAGCAGATCCATCGTCGCCCGGTCGTCCTCGCGCAGGCCGACGCGGTCGAGTGATAGTTGAACATTGCCGCGGTCGAGCACACGCATCACGACGCTCTCGCCGTGCACGGTCGGAAGGACGGCGACACGAAGGTCGATCGGATTGTCATCGACATTCATCTCGACGCGACCGTCCTGCGGCAGGCGGCGCTCGGCGATGTTGAGTTTGGCAAGCACCTTCACGCGCGACACGATCGCCATGGCCAACGCCTTCGGCGGTGGCGTGAGCTCATAGAGCACACCGTCGATGCGGTAGCGCACGCGGAACTCGTCTTCGAACGGCTCCATGTGGATGTCGCTGGCCTTGTCCTTGATGGCGTCCATCAAGTAGCCATTGACCAGACCCACGATCGAGTTGTCATTGGCCGCGGCTTCGGCCGTCGAGAGGTCGAGGCTGTCACCTCGGCCAGTCGTCCGAGCCACGGCGCCCTTCGACGCGGCCTCGAGCAACACATCGCGGTTGCGCTCCATTCCGGCGCGACCTGCGAAGTGCTCTTGGACGAACTTGTCGACCTGCTCGGCGGGCGCCACGACACCCACGATCCGGATCCCCGCCAACAGCGTGCGCGCCGTGTCGAGCGCGGTGAAGTTGCTGGCACTCTTGATCGCCAGCGTCACCGTCTTGCGGCCGCGGTCGTCGACCTCGACCCGGATGGGGAGGACGCCAAGGTTCTTGACCGTCTCAGCCGGAAGCGCCGAGAGAAGGTCGCTCGTCGGCTCGAAGCCTGCCAAGTCGACGTAGTTCAGACCCGCCTTACCCGCGAGCGCAGCCTCGACATCGACGGGGGTGATCAGCCCCTGCTCGACCAACACCTCGCCCAGTTTGCGCTTGGTGCCACTCGCATTGTCCTTGGCCTGCTTGGCGAGCGCCAAGTCGCGCTGGGCGATCGTGATCTTGCCGAGCTTGACGAGAATGCGGCCGATGTTTCGGCCCTTCAGCTCCTTTTCGGCGTCGATCTCGGGGATGGTGACAGTCATGGGCAGTCCTCGTCCGGCTCATGAAGGTACGCGCTCGGGTGCCGGTAAAGCCCTGTCAGAGCGCAAAAAGAATCGTGACACTTTGGATCCGTCGTCGATCGCCCAAGGCCGAGACACCCCGGATCGGGTGCCTCGATCGACCGATCCGAAGCCGAAGTCCGCGGAGTCTGGCCGCGCCAAACCCAAGCGGGTTGGACCGCTTGATCAGGTCGTGTGCTCGGTGTCGAGCTCCGTGCGGCCGACCGCGCCACCAGACTTATGGACCTTCTCCGTCAGGTCGCCCGGGTTGCGGCACCTCTCGATCATCTCCTCTGCGTCGATCTTGCCCTCGGAGTAGAGCTTCCACAGGTGGTCGTCCAGCAACTGCATCCCGAACTTCTTGCCCGTCTGGATGGCGCTGTCGATGCGGAAGGTCTTGTTCTCACGGATCAGGTTCGAGATCGCCGGCGTGACCACCAGGAACTCGTAGGCAGCCGCGCGGCCCGGCTTATCGCACCGTGCGCAGAGCACCTGGCTGATGATGGCCAGAAGGCTGGTCGAGAGCTGGACGCGGACCTGCTCCTGCTGGTTGGTGGGGAATGCGTCGATGATGCGGTTGATGGTGCCAGCTGCGCCAGTCGTGTGCAGGGTCGCGAACACCAAGTGGCCAGTTTCTGCCGCGCGGATGGCGGCTTCGATCGTCTCAAGGTCGCGCATTTCGCCGACGAGGATCACATCAGGGTCCATGCGGAGCACGCGGCGAAGGGCCTCGGCGAAGGTCGGCGTGTCGTGCCCGACCTCGCGCTGATTCACCACTGACTTCTTGTGATAGTGGTAGTACTCGATCGGGTCTTCCATCGTGACGATGTGCCGCTCGAGCGTCTGGTTGATGTAGTCGATCATCGTGGCAAGCGAGGTCGTCTTGCCCGAGCCGGTCGGCCCGGTGACGATGAACAAGCCACGGGGGCGACGGAGCAGATCCAGGACGAGCGGTGGAAGGCCGATCTGCTCGAAGGTAAGCAACTTGTTGGGGATCTGGCGCAACACCAGGCTGAGCGACCCGCGCTGACGGAAGACGCTCACACGAAAGCGCGCCTGGTCACCGAAGGCAAAGCCAAAGTCGGTGGTCCCCTTCTCTTGCAGTTCCTGCTGGTTCTTCTCGGGGGTAATGGCCTTCATGAGCGCCACCGTGTCATCCGGCTCAAGCACCTTGGTCGCCAGGTTGCGCAACCGTCCATGGAGGCGAAGGGTCGGTGGCCGGCCGATGCTGCAGTGGACATCGCTCGCACCCTGCCGGATGCAGGTGTCGAGGATTCGGTCGATCTGGATCGAGCTCGTGTTGCCGAGCCCGCCGCTCTTGGTGGTTTCGTCGCCGCCTGACATGACTGTTCTGCTCCTTCGTGTCTTGGTTCAGTGTGATCTGCCGCTGCGATGGCCTCACGCGTCGATGCCGTCGACCTGCGCCAGCTTCGCCACTTCTTCGGGGGTGGTGATGCCCTTGAGGATCTTCAGTCGTCCGTCGCCGACGAGCGTGCGCATGCCTCCACGGATGGCCGCCGCACGGATCTTGGAAATGCCCGAGCGCTGGAACGCAAGGTCGCGGATCTCCTGGTTCA
>VGXL01000076.1 GCA_016873315.1 Phycisphaerae bacterium
ATCTGGGCAAAGAAGAGCGGATCGCGGCCACCTTGGGCCATCAGGCTGCCCTTCCATGCATCGTGGGGCATGGTCGGCTCGACGCCCGGTTCGACCGCGGCGTGGCAGAACGAGCAGGCGTTCGACGAGAGGAACGAGTCCGGGGAGAGGTCCCCGACCTGCGAGCCAGGCACGTGGAAGTCGGCGGGCGTCATCGGGAAGATCGTGGCGAAGAGGCCGCCGGCGATGGCGAACGTGCCAGCCGTGACCAAGAGCCAACGCGCCGTCGAGCGTCGCTGGAGAGCGGGAAGCGGGTGTGACATAGAGCCTCCAGAGGGGGATCGACCGACCACCACACTCTAGGACAGCAAATCTCTCATGCCAAGAAACATAGATAAAAGTTTCGTGATTTGATCCCGCGACCTTGTGACCCCCAGTCAAACGCGCTCGCCAAACTGCGCTACAGCCCGAGAGATCGGCCAAAGTGGCGGCTCTCGCCGTTGGGTGTCTGTCGAGGCTGCAACCCCACGAACATGCCGTTTCAGGCGGCCGCGGTCCTGTCCTGGGGCAATGCGCTCGAGCTCACTCGAGCCATCGGTGCGCGTGCGAAAAGCTCTTGTGGAACCAGCTGCCCTTCGTGAACGGTCGCATGTGGATGCCGCTGGGAATCCTGACGCCGTCACAGTCCCTCGATGCGCCGCCGCCCGAGTCCATGACGAGAGGCGTTCCGTCGGGGCTCTCGCCGCACTCGCCCAGCCACATGATCACGTGCACCACATGGGTGCACTTGCCGTCCATGATGTAGAGCAAGTCGCCAGCGCGCAGACTTCTGCAGAGTTCCTCGTAGGAGTCTTCCCCCTCGGGGCGTCGGATGACTCGCGCGTGACGCTCGCCGAACTCACCACGGAGCGTGGTCTGGCGAGACTGCGTCACGATGTTCGTGTACATGTGGATGCCAAGTCCCCAGTTGTAGTTCCAACTGCTGAAGGTGCTGCAGTCCACGCCCTTGCTTTGACGACCGGTGCAGCACTTGTTCCATGGCCAATCCGCGGGCGGATTCCAGTCCGGAATGTGGTGGTGCTGGTAGTCGTATCCAAGGAACCTGCTCGCGCCCGCGATGATGCGCTCGCGCTTCCACTCAACTGACTTGTCGCGCATCTCTTCCGGGCAAGCGAACAGGCGCTGCTTCGGACCCCAACCGCGATATCGCTCGCGGATCGCTTCGCTGTACCACTCTCGCTCGGGAATGAAGCTCTGTACGGCCGGGCTTCCTCGTTCGGTGTCTCGGTCGGGGAGCAACTCCTCGATCGGGTGCTTGAACTTGAGTCGGTAGGGACTGCGGTATCCATCAAGGGCGACCTTGGCGTCGCCAGCTTCGTCGATCAACTCGCTCTCGCCGCCGTCGCCGGGCGCATCCTCCATCTCATCCTGCGAGAATTCGCGACGCTCTTGGGCAGGCGTCTGGCCGTCCGGCGGCGATTGTTGGATCGCGCCCATCGGCAAGGGCGCGAGTGCAAGAAACGCCGACACGGCGATGATGAATTGGGCGAGCGGCAACGATTGGAACATGGTGCGCCTCTGAGGTCAGTGAACGATTGCGAACGACCACAACCGCGACAGAGCGCAGAATAGTCACGCCGCATTCCGATCGAGCGCCCGTTCAAAAACGACAACCGCTGCGTGACCCGGAGTTCCGAGCTACGCAGCGGTCGCCAACGGACAGGGGGAGATTCGAACTCCCGATACGGTGACCCGTATACAGCATTTCCAATGCTGCTCCTTCAACCGCTCGGACACCTGTCCAGGGTGGACCACTAGAGTAGCGGCATGAGCGCGCCGGCTGCGCCGCCTGATCTTCACGGCATCTTGGTGATCGATAAGCCGCTCGGCATGACCAGCATGCGCGTGGTGGAGCGCGTTCGGTATCGCGCGGGCAAGGCGCGCACCGGTCACGCTGGCACGCTTGATCCACTCGCAACCGGTGTCCTCGTCGTGGCGATCGGACGGGCCACCAAGTCGATCGATCGATTGATGGCCGGTGAAAAGCGCTACGAGACCACGATCGATCTCTCGGCCTTCACGACGACCGATGACAGCGAAGGCGAACGGACCGAGATCGCGGCAACCGCGCCCACGATCGACGCCATTCGCGAGGCGTGCAGTCGCTGGGTCGGAGAAGTCATGCAGCGACCGCCGGCGTTCAGTGCGATCAAGGTGCAGGGCAGGCGCTCCTACGATCTTGCACGATCGGGCGAAGCGCGCGAGCTCGCGCCGCGGCCCGTCATGATTCACGGCATCGAGATCGATGCCTACGAGTTCCCCACGCTTTCACTCCGCGTGCATTGCGGCAAGGGCACCTACATCCGCAGTCTGGCGCGTGACCTCGGGGTCGCGCTGGGCACGGGTGGTCACTGCCGCTCCATCCGACGCACGCAGGTCGGCATCTACGACATCGGGCAAGCCATTCGCATGGATGACCTTCCCGATTCGATCGGGCAGGAGATGCTTCGACCGCTTCCGGCCTGAGCGCTGATCAGAGCGTCCAGGCCGAGAGCATCAGACCTAGATCGGTGCCATCGATCATGCCATCGTGGTTGATGTCCGCGGTGGCAAGCGAGGAGCCCCACGCGGCCAAAAGGACCCCAAGGTCGGCGGCATTCACCGCTCCGTCTCCGTTGACATCCGCGGGGATGGCTGCCGCGGGCGTGATGGTGAGGCTTGCGCTGTAGAGCTGCAGGTCGTTGGTCGTGGTCACCGGGGCGACGCGCAGGTAGTAGGTGCCGGCTGTGGTGAACTCGTAGTTCGTCAGTGCTTCCGCCTGACCAAGCGAGTTGGCATCCTGCGTGAACACCACTGTGCCAGCGGAACTCAGCACATCGATCTTCAGGTTCTGGATCGAGGACGCAGAGATGCTCGTTCCCGTATCGCACGCAGAGGTCTGCGGTCCCGCGGTGTAGGTGCCGCCCTGCGGGATCACCGTGAGCGAGACCCTGGTCCCCGCGGTGGCCACGATCTTCCAGAGGTCGACATCGCTGTTGTCGTCGATCGAGAGATTCGTGTAACTCGTCAGTCCTTGGGCATTCGCGGGGATGGCCGCATAGGTCAGCGCATCCGAGACGGCTTCCATGTGGTCGCCGTACTGGCGTTGCGCGCCACGGATGTCGTCGGTCTGCGGGCCGTCCACATTGGTGAGGACATAGGGCTCCATCAACTTGGTGGTTGCCACCGGGCAGACATGCTCAAGCCCAATGCCGTGGCCGTGCTCATGGGCCACGATGTTGCGGAAGTAGCGGTAGTTGTTGGTGGTCGGTCCCCATGACGCGCTTGAGTTCAGGACCATGTCGCCGCTGTTGGGGAACAAGTTGTACGCCAAGATGCTGGTCGAATTCAGCGTGCGGCGAGCTGATAGGCCAGTCCGCCGTCCATGCCACCGTTCAGCCAAAGGTTCATCAGGCGCTGCGTGACCTCGGCGACGAACGCGGGATCAGCGTCTTCGGTGAAGCACATGGACAGTGGAAGGCCAGCCGGCAGATCAGCACACTGGATTCCGTTGCCTGCGGTGTGGTGATGGCACGCTGCGCTGCACGCGTGCTCGGATCGCCCATGCGGGGTGGGGACGGCGTTCAGGGCGGCGGCCATTGACGCGGCGAGCAGTGCGAACGCACAGGTCGCCTTCGTGGGGCAGTACTTCATCGGGTTGGGTCCGTGGGGGTGATGGGGCGCGAGCGATCGTGAAACAATAGCCCGGTTTCATGACGGGTCGAGGCGGACCCTTGAGAGTCATGTCCGCTGGGGTGGTTCGATTCAGCCGTCCTGGCGTGCGCCGGCCACGGGGGGAATGTGCTGTTCCGGGCTGAACCACGCGTCGTCCACGGCGCGCGGTGCCACGCGTTCGACCACCATCCGCGCGAGCCGACAGCCTTCGGGCCACTCCGCCACGGCTGACAGGAGTTCGTTGGTCCGGGCGTCGGCCACGAGCCGCACACGACTGGGCATACGCGGACCTTGCATGCGGTGGCGTTCCCTGCGCACGGAGGGCCCGTCGCGACCCGCGTGCCCGTTCGGCGGCATCGTGCGCTGGGCCGATGCACCGAGGTCGGACTTCGGGGTGGCTTCGATGACGACCAAAGGATCGCCTTCGGCCGTACGCGACTGTGCTCCGGTCACCACCTTGAGGTCGAAGCCAGACTCAAGTCGATCGAGCAGCGGTTGGAGGGTCAGCAATTCTTCTTCGTCGCTGTCGCTGTCTTGGTCGGGCTCTGACCCGCCCATGAGCGGCATCGGATCGCGCATGCGCAGCGGTTCCATGCTGCGCGTGACCACGCCATCAAGGTCGATCTGCCAATACTCAGAGCCATCGAAGCCCCAAGCGATCGGCGGTGAGCAACCAGGTCTCCGAGCATCTGGTCCGCGCTGAAGCGAATCCCCGGACGCCGGCTGTGGTCCGCATTCGCCAGCCATGCCCGCCATGCCAGGCGGGCACTGTTGGTCCGGCGCGCAATGTTGACCGGGCGGACCAAGATGGTCGGGCGGGCCAAGGTGATCGGGCCCCTGTCCCGGACGATTGCCATGGTCACGCGGCCCAAGTGGCCGTGTGGGCAACGCATCGAGGTCGATCGCGAAGACGAAGCGGCGCCCCGTGCCCACATCGACCGTCGCCTCGCGAAGAGCCTCGGTCCCGTCCGGATTGGTCAGCATGATCGAGTGGCGATACGAACGATTGCCGGTCGCCAGTCGATTGGAGATCGATTGGAGCGTCGCGTGGGCGGAGCTCGTGGCGGGCCCGATGGACAGGACCACAGCGATCGTGAGCGTGGCCGCGAGTGCTCCTGCGGCTGCGAACCGCGCGACGCCGAAGCGACCAACGCGCGCGAGCACGCCATCGCGACGGTCGAGCCGCGCCATCGCCGCACGCACTCGACGATCTTGGCCGGCAGCATGTCCCGCGGCGAGCGTGGAGAGCAGGCCGTGGACGAGCCGCTCGTTCGCTCCTGGACGATCGACATGGTCATCGTGCTGGGTCATGCTGGTTCTCCCTCTAGGATTCCCTTGCGCCGCAAGCACTCGGCAAGTTGCATCCTCGCACGGTAGAGGCGCTTGCGGAAGGTCTCGTCATTCGTTCCCGCGGTCGATGCCGCGACGCTGTTGTCAAGAGACTGGCCGTACACCAGTTCGACCGCCTCGCGCTGCTCTGGAGCAAGGCGTTTCATGCAGTCCATGAGTGGCTCCAAGCGGTCGGAGAAGCGATCCGCGGGTGTGCTCTCGATGCGCGCGAGCTGATGCTCAAGGTGCAGCGCTGCGGCGTCGCCGGCGATCTCGTGGCGGCGTTGCTGCTTGCGTGCGAGCCCGAGCAGCGTGTTGCGCGCGATGCCGCGCAGCCACGGTGCAAAGGGCTTGCTGCGGTCGAAGTCGGGCAGGCGCCGCCAAGCCACGATGATGGCCTCTTGGAACGCGTCATCGACCAACGCATCGTTCCATGCCATGGCCCGCAGATAGGCGATGAGCATGTCGGCGTGTTCGCGAACGAGGATCTCGAAGGCTCGGCTCTCGCGGGACTCCATCGAAGGCCATTGTCGCATCCGCAGCCGCATGGGACAGGCAGCCGGATAGAGTTCTGCTCGTTCCCATGTTTCGGATTTCCATCAAGATGCTGTTCGGCGACGGAGCCAGGTTCTATGGAATCCTGCTGGGGCTCGCCTTCGCCAGCCTGCTGATCGCCCAGCAATCCAGCATCTTCGTGGGCCTGATGAGCCGGACGAGCGCCTTCATTCGGGATACCCCCCAGGCCGACATCTGGGTCACCGATCCCGACCTGCTGTCGGTCGATGATGCCAAGGCGCTTCGTGACGCGGACCTGCAGCGTGTGCGCGGGGTCCCTGGCGTCGCGTGGGCTGTGCCGCTCTTCAAGGGGTTGCTCGGGGTCAGGCTCGATGATGGCCGCCGCACAGTGTGCGAGGTGATCGGCATCGACGATGCCACGCTCATCGGCGGACCACACACGATGCTCGAGGGCAAGCTCGAAGACCTTCGTCAGGCCGACGCCGTCATTGTCAGCCACCGCCGACTCGCGCGCGAGTTGCGCATGGCCACCGGTGAGCGCGGCCCCGATGGCAAGTCCATCGACCGTCCGATGCGGGTGGGCGATGAGATGGAACTGAACGAGCGACGCGCCCGGGTTGTGGGCATCTGCGTCAATGAGGAGAGTTTCCAGTATGTGCCGCAGGTGTACACCACCTACTCACGCGCGCTGCAGTTTCAGCCCGCAGTGCGCCGCGTGATGAGCATGGTGCTCGTCAAGGCCGAACCGGGGATCAATCCGGCGGACCTTGCGCGGCGGATCGAGGAACGCACCGGACTGAGTGCGCTGGCGGCATCGCCCTTTCAATGGAAAACGATTGGTTTCTGGATGCGAGAGACGGGCATTCCCATCAACTTCGGGATCGCGATCGCGCTGGGTTTCTTCGTCGGTGTCGCGATTGCAGGGCAGATGTTCTACAACTTCACACTCGAAAACCTGAAGTACTTCGGCGCGATGAAGGCGATGGGCGCGAGTTCGTGGCTGCTCCTTCGCATGGTCGCGCTGCAGGGCGCGGTCGCTGGAGCGATCGGGCTCGGCCTTGGACTCGGGATCGCGAGCGCAATTGGGCTCTTGAACAATCCCGATCACCTTGCCTTCGTGATGACCTGGCACATCCCGGTGATCACGGCCGGAGCAGTCTTGGTGATCGTGGTGGGCGCAAGCCTCATCAGCATGATCCGAGTGATTCGGCTCGATCCGAAGAGCGTGTTCCAGGGATGAGTGCCGTGGCGACCAACCTCGCGATCGATGCCACCGGCTTGACGAAGGCATACGGCAAGGACGACGATCGCGTGGTCGCGCTGGCGGGCGCTGATCTTCAAGTTCCCTACGGCGAACTGGTCATGCTCGTGGGGCCCTCAGGTTGCGGCAAGACCACGCTGATCTCGATCCTCGCGGGACTGCTCACGCGCGATGGCGGTTCATGCAGCGTGCTTGGCGTGGATCCGCAGGCACTGCCCAACGGCGTTCGGACCGCATGGCGCGGGCGCCATGTGGGGTTCGTGTTCCAGCAGTTCAACCTCGTGCCCACGATCACGGCGCAGGAAAATGTGGCGATCCCGCTGCTCATCCAGGGCGCGTCGCGTCGTGAAGCGATGTCTCGGGCGCATGAGATGCTGCGCAGGGTCGGCCTGAGCGGGCGGGAACGGAGTCTGCCTCCGCAGATGTCGGGTGGCCAGCAGCAGCGCGTGGCGATCGCGCGAGCGCTCGCGCCTGACCCGCGGCTCTTGGTGTGCGACGAACCCACCAGCGCTCTCGATGGTGCGACGGGTCAAAGCGTCATGGAGCTCGTGGCCCGTGTGGCCCGGGAGGATGGCCATGCCGTGGTGGTGATCACCCACGACGAACGCATCTTCCGATTCGCGGATCGCATCGCCCACATGGACGATGGCCGCGTCACCCGTACCGATGTCCCCGCGAAGGAGCACGCATGAACCTGCGCACGATCGTCCTGCCCTTGTTGGCTCTAGTTGGCGTGGCCGCCACGGTGGCTGCCGTGAAGAAGATGGAGTTCCGCACGCTCGATGTTCCCGTTCCGGTGGCGCCCGCGCCGAGTCCATTCGAGCACCGCATCGCGGCCACGGGCCTGGTCGAGCCGATGGGCGGTGTGACCTATGCGGATGCCGCAGAATCTGGCGTCGTCGGTCGAGTGGCGGTCGCCGAGGGCGATGCCGTCAAGGCCGGTGACATCCTTTGGGAACTCGACCACACGCGTTCGAAGGCCGAGCTCGGCCTAGCCGAGGCCGATCTCATCGTCGCGACGGCACAACTCGTAGACGAGCAGGCCCGGCTCGCCGCGCTCATGGAGAGCGGTGCGTCCGAAGTTCTTCCTCAGGTCGAACGCGTGGCCCGCGAACAGTCGACGAAGGTCGCTGCAGCACGAGTGCAGCGTGCATCCGCCCAGGTCGAGGCGGCGCAAGCTCAGTTGCATCGCGAGACCGTGCGCAGTCCGATCGACGGCACGGTGCTCCTGGTCGATGTCCGACCGGGTGAGTATGCACCGCCCGGTGGGCGTCGCGTAGCGATCGGATCGATCGATCCGATGCAGGTGCGCGTGGACATCGACGAGGTGGAGTTTGCGCGTTTCGCGCAGCGTGGCAACGCTCAAGCGAGCCTGCGCGGCGTTCCGGGCAGTTCGCTTGCGCTGCAGTTCCTGCGCGTGGTTCCCTTGGTGCAACCCAAGCGGACGCTGTCGGGCGATGCCGCCGAGCGCATTGACACGCGTGTGGTGCAGGTTCTCTACGCGCTTGGCCAGGGCACGCATCGCGTTCAGCCCGGCCAGGTCGTCGATGTCTACATCGAGGTGCCCAGCACGGAGCCGTGATCACAACGAAACCGTCCGAGATTCCTTCAACGATTTGGACGGAATTCGCTTCTGAGTCTGAGGCCTTCCTCCATAGTAGAAACGATCTAGGCCGTCTAGGTCGGTGCCGTCGTCTTGCACTGCTGTCCAGCTCTGCATTGAAGTCCCGCGCAGATCGAAAGGAAGTTCCCATCATGCGTCGCGGTCAATGTTGCCGGTGTTGCCGAGCACGCACGGATCGGCAACCTCGCCCCACAACCTCACTTCTTCCCAGCCCGTCTACCGCTCGTCTCACCTTCACAGGCGGCACGGCCGCGATTCTGGACAAGGACAACCCCATGCGCAACCTCATCACGAACTTGATCGTCTGCCTCATCACGCTCGCCGCCGCAACGACCGCGCCGGCCCAGACGATCAACGAACTGTATCCCGAACTTGCGACAGTCCTGGCGGCGGACGGCGCGGCGTCTGACTACTTCGGTGAGTCAGTCTCGCTCGATGGCGACACGCTTGCGGTGGGGGTGAGTGGGGACGATGTGGGCGCGAATGCGAACCAAGGAAGCGTCCGCGTGTTCGTGCGCAGCGGCGGGGTTTGGAGCCTGCAGGCAACTCTGACGGCAGCAGACGGCGCGTTTAACGACGAGTTCGGCGAGTCGGTCTCGCTGTCCGGCGACACGCTTGCGGTGGGGGTGGCGCAGGACGATGTGGGCGCGAACATCGACCAAGGCAGCGTCCGCGTGTTCGTGCGCAGCGGCGGGGTTTGGAGCCTGCAGGCAACTCTGACGGCAGCAGACGGCGCGGTGAACGACTTGTTCGGCGAGTCGGTCTCGCTGTCCGGCGACACGCTTGCGGTGGGGGTGGCGCAGGACGATGTGGGCGCGAATTCGAACCAAGGAAGCGTCCGCGTGTTCGTGCGCAGCGGCGCGGCGTGGAGTCCGCAGGCCACGCTGACTGCAGCAGACGGCGCGGCGAATGACTACTTCGGTGCGTCAGTCTCGCTTGATGGCGACACGCTCGCGGTGGGGGTGAGTGGGGACGATGTGGGCGCGAACATCGACCAAGGCAGCGTCCGCGTGTTCGTGCGAAGCGGCGCGGCGTGGAGTCCGCAGGCCACGCTGACTGCAGCGGACGGCGCGGCGTATGACGGCTTCGGTCGATCAGTCTCGCTCGATGGCGACACGCTTGCGGTGGGGGTGGCGCAGGACGATGTGGGCGCGAATTCGAACCAAGGCAGCGTCCGCGTGTTCGTGCGAAGCGGCGCGGCGTGGAGTCCGCAGGCCACGCTGACTGCAGCAGACGGCGCGGCGTGGGACTTCTTCGGCGAGTCGGTCTCGCTGTCCGGCGACACGCTCGCGGTGTCGATGTCATCGGACCTCGTTGGCACGAACATCGACCAAGGCAGCGTCCGCGTGTTCGTGCTTAGCGGCGCGGCGTGGAGTCCGCAGGCCACGCTGACGGCAGCAGACGGCGCGGCGTCTGACTACTTCGGTGATTCGGTCTCGCTTGATGGCGACACGCTCGCGGTGGGGGTGGCGTGGGACGACGTGGGTGCGAATTCGAACCAAGGCAGTGTGCGGATCTTCGGCAACTACCGTGTCTTCAACGACACGACCAAGACCGCCTACTCGAGCCTCGCCTCGGCGATCCAAGGTTCCTCGGCAGGTGCGCGCCTCATCGTTGGCGCGCCCGCCTTCGACCAGGCAACCGGCATCGTCGACGCCTCACAGAAGCGATTCAACTTTGTTGCCGTTGAACCGATCGCGATCAACGCGAGCACGATGATGACGGTCGCGACGAACACGGTCTTCGAGAAGTTGCCGGATGTCGCGGCGGGCGGACTGACGATCGCAGGCGACCTTGCGGCGCCCCAATCGGGCACGCTGACCTTCGAGCAACTCTCCGTCGCGAGCGGGGGGCAGTTCCTGCAGCGCAGTTCCACGGTGCTCGTGAACCAGAACCTTGCGACCACCGCCGGCGGCATCTGCTACCTGCAGGGCGCGATTCTCGCCGAGGCCGTGACGACGGCGGCGGGCGCGCAGAACCGCTGCGCTGGCGACACCGATGTCTTTGCGAACTACCTGAACGCCGGCACGACCGTCGTCCAACGCGGCATCCTCTACATCTACGGTTCGCTCGTGAACACTGGAACAATCACCGGCGAGGTCGACACGAGTTTGTTGCCGCCGACGCCTGGTGATGGCTACTCGATCGGCGGGGACTATTCGGTGTCTGCGAGTTCGTCGCTGATCCTGCCCGACCCGGTCTGGTGGCTGCGGGTTGGCGGCGATCTCGACATCGCGATTGACAACCCAAGCCGGTTTGTGATGGACCAGGCGACGATCGAGTTGACTGGCCTTGGCGACGCGCCGTCGCAGACGCTCGAGGTCTTCGCCCGCGACCTGGGCGCGGTGAACGATGGCTTCACGACCTCGAACTATCTGCTCGGTGCACTGCGCATCCGCACTGGTGCGACGGTTGAGCTCGTCGACAACCACTTCAACGCGCCGGGTCAGGGGCAAGAAGTGATCTACACGAACGACCTCGTCGTGCCAGCGGGCGCAACGCTGGTCACCAACGGCTACCGGATCTGCACGCGCACCGCGACGATCGCAGGCACCGTCTCGAATCCGGCGGATGTGATCGTGGTGCCCGGTACGCCGCCGTGCGCGGCGGATCTCTTCGCCGATGGCGTGGTGAGCGGGGCTGACCTCAGCATCCTGCTTGAGCGCTGGGGGCCGTGCTCAGGCACCTGCATCGCTGACATCGATGGCGACGGCATCGTCGGTGCCGCAGACCTCAGTCTCCTCCTCGTCAGCTGGGGTCCGTGCGCGCAGTGACGCGCGACATGGCCACGAGTTCACAGACGCGTCGCGCTCGGCACCTGCCTGCGCTGTGATCGGCAGGTCCACGGCCATCAGGCCGGGCGCACCATGTCCTTGGGCTGCACGACGCGGTCGTAGGTCGCGGCATCGACATGGCCGAGGGCCAGCGCCGCTTCCTTGAGCGTCAATCCGTCGTGATGCGCCTTCTTGGCGATGGCGCTCGCCTTGTCGTAGCCGATGTGCGGCGCGAGGGCCGTCACGAGCATGAGCGACCGGTCGACGAGGTCGGCCACGCGCTTCTCGTCGACGGTGATCCCTTCGGCGCAAAACTCACGGAACGCGTCGCAGGTCCCGGTGATGAGCTCGCAGCTGTGCAGGAAGTTGAAGGCGATCACGGGCTTGAACACATTCAGTTCGAAGTTGCCCTGACTCGCGGCGGTGAGGATCGCCTGGTTGTTGGCCATGACCTGCACGCAGACCATGGTCATGCTCTCGGCCTGCGTGGGATTCACCTTGCCCGGCATGATGCTGCTGCCCGGCTCGTTCTCGGGGATCACCAACTCGCCGATGCCGCAGCGCGGGCCGCTGGAGAGCCAGCGCACATCGTTGGCGATCTTCATCAGTCCGGCTGCAAGTGCAGCGAGGCAACCGTGCGCGACTGCCACGTTCTCGTGGCCGGCAAGCGCCTGGAACTTGTTGGGAGCACTCACGAACGGGACGCCGGTCGCCGTCGCCAGTTCCGCGCTGACCTTCTCGCTGAAGCCCTTGGGCGCGTTCAGGCCGGTGCCGACGGCCGTGCCGCCGATCGCGAGTCGATGCATCAGGGGCAGCGTCGCGCGGATCGCCTCGAGGGCGATGTCGAGTTGGGCGACCCAGCCGC
>VGXL01000077.1 GCA_016873315.1 Phycisphaerae bacterium
CCAATCGGGCACGCAGAACTTCTTCCAGCTGCTCGGTGGTCGCGCGAAACAGGCCGAATCCGATCCGACCGATGTCGCGTCGCTGCAGCTCTACCTCGATCAACTCAGCGGCACGAATCCTGCCGATGTGGCCCTCGCGTGCGCACGCATCGCGCCGCGCTTTGCCAAGTATCCCAAGCAGGCGGCGATGATTCAGGCGGCATCGCTGTCGGCGATCCTGCGACAGTGGGAGTCCAAGCGCGCCGGCGTCGATGATGCCGAGCGCCAACTGCTGGACCTTGCGCGCGCACCGGATTCAGGTCTGGACCCATGGCTGGGGCTGGTCGAGTACGCGAGTTCGCGCTTGGATGCTGCACGGCGTGGCGGCATCACGGCCGACATGGCGCGATGGAACGAGTTGCTCGACGGCTATCTCGCGCAGGCGATCGCCGCTCACCCAGATTCGCCACGACTCCAGATCGCGCTCGCCCTGAAGGTGCTCGGAACCGATCGCGAGCAGCGACGCCCCTTGTCCCAGGCGCAGGCGCCCGCAGCGTTCGACGCTGTGCTCGCCATGGCCGCCAAGCAGCTGCCAGCGCTCGAGTCCATCGATGTCTCCAACCTGCTCAAGATCGGTCGTTTCATCGGACCGGTCCAGCGCGATCGCTCGATCGAACTCGCCCAGGATTGGCTCGCCACGCATCCCGCGCAGCCCCAGGTCATGGCGGAACTGGCCTCGGTGCTGCAGGAGTCGGACCGCCCTGCCGATCGAGACGAGTCGGTCGCCTTGAACTCGAAGATCCGCGACATGCAGTCGTTCCCCTCCGGCCCGGCGGCGCTGACCCAAGACACGCTGCGCGTTCGCGCGGCCCAGGGTGTGTTCGATGCGCGATTCGTCTCGCTGATCGACGCCAAGGACCAAGCTGGTCGTGATGCCATCGTGCCTTCGTTAGACGAGGCGCTCCAGGCGTTGCGCCGCGTGGCCGGTGCCGGTCACGACGAGACGATCGCTCGCTGCGAGGCGTTCCTGCAGTTCGCGCGCGGGCAGTACGGCCCGGCGCTGCGCGGCCTTGAGCGGATCGTCTCTGCACCAGATGTCGACACGCTGTCGATGGTGGTCGCGATCGAGAGCGCCGTGCGCCGCGAGGAGTTCGGCGTGGCGCAGCAGTTGGCGAATCGCGCGGCAGCGCGATTCCCGCTGAACGCGCGGGTTGTGGAGGGCGCGCTGCGAGTTTCGCAAGCGACGGGTCGCCGGAACGATGCCATTGGACTTGCTGAGCGCCTGCTGGCGATCGAACCAGACAACGCGATGGCCAAGTCAGTGCTCGCCGCCGCGCAGGACCCCGCGCGCATGGCACCTGCGCAGGATGAACTCGAATCCCAGTTGCGCAAAGTCTTCCAGGATTCCAAGGGCGATCCGCTCGCGCTCCGCGATGCTGCCGTCCCGTTGATGGCGGCCCATCCCACCGATGTCCGTCCGCGGTTGATGTGGGTCGAAGCGATCGTGCGCACGGGCGACCGCGAAGCAGCTTTGAAGGCGACCGATGAATCGCTCGCCCTGTTCCCTGACAACGAGTTGCTCAAGTCCCGTCGGCTCGATCTTTCGACGACGGATCCCGTCGAGCGGCTTCACTTGGCCACGGCACAGCGCAAGGGCACAGAAGCCGAACGCTTGATGTATGAAGTCTCGACACTGATGGCCAGCGAGCCGGCCTTCGAGCGCGCCTCGGTCACCGGCGTGGATCAAGCCCAACGGGAGCGCGTGACTAGGGAACTGGCATCGATCCGCAAGGCGATCGACGAGACGCTGCCCAAGGCGCTCGCGGCAAACCCCGGCAACGACACGCTCCTCATCTTGATCGCGGAGCGTGGGGCTCGCAGGAACGACGCTGCGCTCGTCGATCAAGCCGTGAAGGCCGCTGCCGCATCGAGCGATCCCAAGTTGCCTTCACTCATTCAAGCCGTCGCGGCCATGCGAAGCGGCGATGCGGCGAAGACCATCGAGCTCATCCGCGCGGACGCAGAAGGTCCGTCGGCCGACGCGCTCCGGCTTCGACTGCTGGGCGAGGCGTACCTGGCCGTGGGTGCGCCCGACAAGGCGGTCGACGCCCTTGGTCGTGCGTTCGAACGCCAACCAACCAACGCCGCCATCGGACGGCTGTACGCCGATGCGCTGCTGGCGACCGGCGAGCCTGCCAAGGCGCTCGCTTTGCTCGGTGAAGCAGCGGCGGCTAATCCAACAGATGGGCCGCTGCTCAATCAGTGGCTCGCGGCCGAAGCCCGTCTGGGCGATCGCGGGCGTGCGCTGGTCGAGCGCCGACGCCGCATGCGTCAATCGCCCGATGACCTTGAGAACATGCGAGGTCTGGCTGCGCTGCTGCTGGAGTTGTCGCCCGGCCCGAACACGATCCTGGACGAAGAACTCCGTCCGCGCTTCTCCTTGAGCCAATGGGAGTCGATGCAACTGGCCAACCGCGAGGACGCGATCCAGCGCGCGCGCACCGCGAACATCGCCGAAGGTAAGGCCTTGCTCGCCGCAATTCGCAAGGCGGACCCCAATGACCTCGATGCGTTGAGCGTCGAGATGCAGGGGCTCACCGTACTGGGCGAGGTCGATGATGCTGAATCGGCCCTACGCGGCGCCGAATCGACCGTCACGCGCAACCGTCCGCTGCTCTTCCTGATGCAGGCGGATTTCTTCTACCGGATCAGCAAGCCCGAGCAGGCCGAGCAAGCGCTGGCACGCGCTCTTGAATCGGCGGTTGGCGACGCTGCGACCATTCGCGCCGTGGCGCGAGTTCGGGCCGGGCGTGGCGAGGTCGAGGCCGCACTCAAGGCGATCGAGCCGCTGCTTGCTTCGAAGCCAACCAACGATGACCTTCGCGAGGCGGCGCGATGGAATCTGGTGATCCGCAAGGGCGATGCGGCCAAGGCGTTGCTGGCACGGGTGCAGGACGGGTCCGATCGTCGCGAACAGTTCGCGACGCGGCTGGTGCAGGGCATGGTTGCACTGCAGGAGGTGATCACCAAGCAGGAGCAGGGCGATCGCGCTGGCATGGATGCCGCCTTCGCCGAAATCCGCGCGCGGCTCAGCGAGGCCGCGACGCTCGACCCGCGTTCCCCGGTTCCCCAGGTCTCCCTTGCCGAGATCGCGATGCAGATGTTCCGTCGAACCGGCGACAACGCGTACTTGGACACATGTCTCAAGGCGCTCGACGCGGCACAACAGCTCGACCAACTGAGCGTGTCGATTGCACGGCTGCGCGTCACAGCGCTCGAAGCGAAGGGCGACAAGGCGGGCGCCGTGCGCGAGGCCAAGCGCAGTCTCGCAGCCTTGCCGAAGGAGTCAAGCCTTCGCATGGACGTCGTCAACTTGTTGCTCCGGACCGGCGATGTTGCGGGTGCACGGGAAGTTCTTGAGGAAGCCGTGGGGCTCTCGGCACTCAATGCCGCTTGGCTACGGCGCCTTGCCGAGATTCAGGCCGAGTCGCGTCAGTGGACCGATGCGGGACAGAGCTATGAGCGCGCGTTCGCCTCCGATCGCTCGATCGGTTCGCTCGAACTGGCGACGCGCATGTACCTCTCCAAGGACCCGCCGGACCTTCGCAGCCTGAGCGCGCTGATCCGCGCCTATCCCGATCAGGTGCGGGCTTCGATGTACCTGCAGAGTGCGAGATCCGCGGGCGAGTGCCTGAGCGGTGCGCGTGATGCGGGGCTCGTGAACTTGCGCAGTCTCTACCAAGCCAATCTGGCCGCAGGGGCTGCGAGCCAGCCCGTGCGGGGTTGGTTCGACATCCTGCTTCAGGTCTTCAAGGTGCGCGAGTCCAAGTCGGAGCTCGAGGCGTACGACGCCTTCGTCCGACAGGTGGCGGACATGAAGGACCCCGAGACGCTTCGCCAGTTGGCTGTTGCTTGGATGCTCCTGAAGAATGCGCCGCCGGATGTTCTCGCCAAGGCCAAGGACTACGCACAGCAGGCGCTCACCGCTGCCGGAACCGACCGCGTCTCCGTCGCGATGAGCCACATGGGACTCGGCAATGTGCTGTACCGCATGGGAGACTGCACGGGCGCGGCCAAGGAGTTCGATGCCGTCCTGAAGTCGTTCCCGAACCAGTTCGATGCGCTCAACAACGCGGCGTATGTCGAAGCGACATGCGGCGATGCGCAGAAGGCGCTTGAGTACGCGCGCCGCGCCGCAGCGATCGAGCCAGCCAATGTTGATGGCATCGACACACTGGGCCTTGCGCAGCTCAAGTCCGGAGATCCCGCCGCTGCCGAAGCCACGCTGCTCCGTGGCCTGGAGATGCGGCAGTCAGCCACCATGCTGCTCCACTTGGCCATGACCCAGGATGCGCAGGGCCGCAAAGAGGCAGCCAGGTCGTCGCTGGCCAGTGCCTTGGTCCTCGCGAAGGACAGTCCCCTGCCAGAATCCGAGGCCGCGATCGCGGCCCGGCTCGAGGCCACCTTGAAGTGAACCGAGAAACACGATCATGACCAGAGCCCCATCCCGTCCCGCCGCAGACGCGCGGCGTCCAGCATCGCGGCCGACCGTGAACATCGATCCGGTGCGCGTGCTTCGCGAACACTGGAAGTCCATCGCGATGGGTGGGGTCGTCGGCGCGGTGATCGGCACGATCCTGAACTACGGCATGGCCGCCGTGTACCCGCTCTACTCTGGCGAAGCGGTCTTCGAAATCCGCAACCGCATTCTCGAAGGGACCGATGCTGTCGGCCAGGACTACCAGCAGGAAGAACAGGTCGTCCGCATTGCGAACACCGAGATCGGATTCATGCTGTCCGAGCGCGTGCTCGAGAGTGTGATCGCCACGCCGGCGTTCCAGCAGACCTCCTATGGGCAGTTGTTCCTCGAGAACGGCGTGCCGAACTACACCGATGCGATCCGCGAGCTGAAGGAAGACCTCTCCGCCTCGTTCGCTCGAAGCAGCCAGTTGTTTGTGCTGCGATTCATGTGGACGGACAAGGAGGACATCGCGCCCGTGCTCAACACGGTCGGCGAAACCTACATGACGCTGCGTGTGGCGGACGAGAACAGGCGCATCACCTCGGGGAACGACTCGATGCGCGCGCGATCGAAGACGATCGAATCCGAAATCAACACGATCGACGAGCAGATCAAGTCGGAGTTGCGCAAGTCCGGCATCCAGTCCTACGACGAGGATCCGCAGAAGGGCCAGCGTGCCCTCGAAGCCTTACTGCTCCGCCGTGCCGAAGTGATCCAGCAGATTCAGTTGACTCAGTCGCGACTGGAGTCTGCCCGCGCCCGCAAGGGCGGCACCGGCACCGGGACCGAGGAAGAGGTACGGGAATCGCGCCGCGATACGGCCGTGCAGGCACTCGTGGTGGATCGCGATCGAACTCAGGCCGCCTATGACGCGGTGCGGGCGCGTTTTCGCGAAGGCACGCCTCAGGAGAAGGAAGCCAAGGATGCGCTCGAGAAGGTCGAGCAGCAGCTCAAGACCCGAGTCGCCGAACAGGTCCAGCAGAACCGATTCGCCGACGAGAAGCGATTCGATGATGAACTCACGGCCGTCAAGATGACGCTGACCGGCCTCGATCGGGAGATCGAAGAGACCGAACGGGTTCTGGTCGATCGCGCGGCCGTGGTTGCCGGCATTGAGCGACTCAAGCGCGACAAGGAAGCCAAGCAGGAGGAGCGGCAGCAGCTCGAACAGCGGATCGCCACGAACCAACTCCGCGCCGACCGCGCCGACGCCCAGCAGATCCTGATGCGTCCGGCCGTCGAGCCGCGCGAACCAACCTTCCCCAAGCTCAAGATCACGCTTCCCGGCGGCACGACCTTGGGTGTGCTCGCGGTGGTCGGCGTGCTCTTCCTGCGCGAGATCACCGAACAGCGCGTGCGCTTTCCCGCCGACATCGTCGGTGCGGGCAAGATCCTAGGCGTGATCCCCGAGCGTCACGATGAAGTCGGCGGTCCGACCCAGCCCGAATGGGCGCTGTGGAATTTCCCCAACGCATCATTCAGCGAGGTCATGCGCCAGTTCAGCATGGAAGTCTCGCGCGCGTGGGGAACGCTCGGGGGAGGAACTCCCGCGAAGGGTGTGATGTTCGTGTCGGCGGCGCCTTCGGCAGGGACGACCACGATGGTCACGAATTTCGCCGCCGCTGCCGCGCACGCCGCGCGCAGAGTGCTCATCATCGACTGCAATTTCAGGCGTCCTCGCATGCATGAACTCGTCGGTCTGGCCGCCGAAACGCCTGGCTTGGGCGAACTGCTTCAGGGGCGCATCACGCCTGAACAGGCCGTTCGGTCAGCGGTGCCGGGCATCGATGTGATTTGCGCCGGCGGAACTGCATCACGCCTGCCGGAACTGCTCTGCACGCTTCACACCGTCGAGGTCTTCGAGCAGCTCAAGGCGAACTACGACATCGTCGTCATGGATGCACCGCCACTGGTCGTCGCCGGCGAGTCGTTGCTCCTGGCCGACCGCGTCGGCGATCGTGTCGTGCTCGTCGTCAACGCACTCACGCAAGAGAAGGGGCTCGTGTACCGCTTCGCCAACAAGTTGCGTGAAACGAGCGCCGAGGTCATCGGCCTGGTCCTCAATCGTCCTGTCGAAGTGCACGGTGGCCACATGCAGCGCAACCTTCGCACGATCGCAGCCTATGGAGCCAGCGCGCAGCCGGTTCAGGGAACACCCACGGAGGCCACGGGTTGATCGAGCAGGACCCGCTCTCGAACGCACTCGCGTCGGCCGCGTCAGCGACCGACGAGGGGATCCTCGTGGGCGCGATGACGGTGCTCAACGAGGCGGCGCCAGTGTTCTTGGTGGCGTTCCTCGTCACGCTCGTGGCCACGCCCTTCGTGCGCTTGATGGCTGTGCAGGCGGGCATCATCGACAAGCCCGACCAGGCACGGAAACTGCACAAGTACCCCGTTGCCTACCTCGGCGGTGTGGCTGTGTTCCTTGGCGTGCTCGTCGCACTTGGCGTCTCGTACGCCTTTGTCGGCCTGGGCGAACGCGACTTGGTGCCCATCCCATGGGAAATCCTCGCGGGCATGACCGCCATTGCGTTCGTCGGGTTCCTGGATGACTTGGATTCGATGCACCCGTGGGGAAAGATCGCCGGTCAGCTCGTTGCCGCAGCGCTCCTGTGCTACTCGCCCGAAAACGCGTTTGGCACGCCGATCGCGCGAGGGCTGCTGTTCCCGCTCATGAACGGTGGGACAGGTGACTGGCTCGCTGGAGCGACCTCCGGCATCGTGACGGAAGATGTCATCTACTACTGGGTCGGCATCGTCCTTGTGGCAGGCATGATCCTCGGGGCGTGCAACGCAGCGAACCTGATCGACGGCCTGGACGGTCTCCTGACCGGGACCAGCTCGATCATGGCCATGGGCTTCGTGGCAGTTGGCCTGTTGCTTGCTGCCACCCTTCCCGTCGGCGTCGAGCACGGGCAGTTCGTTGCCGCGCGCGTGGTGCTTGCGCTAGCGCTGCTGGGCGCGCTGCTCGGGTTCCTTCCATGGAACTTCAATCCGGCGGTCATCTTCTTGGGCGACTGCGGCAGCCTGCTCATTGGTTATCTGCTCGCGGTCTGCATCATGATGCAAGCGCAAGAGGACAGCATCAGCCTGTTCTTCGCGGGCCTGATCATCTTCGCCCTGCCCATCATGGACACGATGCTGGCCATCATCCGGCGCAAGTTGGCGGGATTGCCGATGTCGTCCGCCGACGCGAACCACATCCACCATCAGGCGAAGCGATTGACGGGATCCGTCCGCAAGGCGGTCGTGCTGCTCTACGGCGTTACAGCGGCGTTCACCTTGCTCGGGGTCGGCTTGGCCGCGCTCCAACTTTTCGAGCGTCCTCGGGTGCTGGTCGTCTACAGCGTTGCGCTCATGCTCTTCGCCGGTCTGATTTGCGTGGCGCTCAAGGCCGCCCTGCTTGAGCGTTGGCAGGCCTCCCCCAAGTCGGATGCCGCGCCGGAAGCATCGCCGAGTGCGCCTGCTGACACGGCAAAGCCTGCCGATCCGGCCAAGGCATGATGTCGAACCCGGGTTCGTGCGACGATCACCTCGACGCCGGATGTTCGGCGACCTCAGACGCACACGGGCATCGTCCGGTGATGCTCGGCGAGATCGTGGACCTGCTTGCTCCGCGTGCCGGCGAGAGCGTGATTGATCTGACGGCCGGTCGCGGCGGGCATGCCGCGGCGCTCGCAGCGATGGTTGGGGCAACCGGTGTCCTGACGCTCTTTGACCGTGACCCCGCGAATCTCTCGTACGCGTGCGCTCGGGTGACCGCGACGCCATTGGCTCCTCGCGTGCAGCCGATCCACGCCGATTTCCGGTCGGTGGGGCTCATGATGCCGCCGGGCGCGCCACCCGCCAACGCTGTCCTCGCCGATCTGGGGTTCGCCTCGACACAAGTCGATGATCCCGCCCGAGGACTGGCGTTCTCGCACGATGGCCCGCTCGACATGCGGCTGGATCCAACGCGCGGCGAGACCGCAGCCCAGCTCGTGGCGCGGCTCGACGAGCGCGAGTTGGCCGACATCATCTTTCACTACGGCGAGGATCCGTTCGCTCGACGCATCGCGAGGAACATTGCACAGACTCGCGCTCGCGTGCCGATATCGACGACGGGTCAGCTTGCGAGTCTGGTACGGGAGTCCTACGGCGCCCGCGCCTCGGCGAGTCGGCTGCATCCAGCCACGCGGACCTTCATGGCACTCCGGATCGCCGTCAACGACGAGCTCGGAGCACTTGAAGGACTCGTGGCGGCCGTGCGCGATGCCGCGCTCGCTGCCGCCTCGGGGTCACCGACATGGCTCGCGGCGGGCGCTCGAGTGGCCATCATGTCCTTCCACAGTTTGGAGGACCGGATCGTCAAACGAGCCTTCGCCCAGATGATCGAAGCGGGCTGGGCTGAGTCCCTGACCCGCAAGCCCGTGGAGGCGTCACCCACCGAGGTGGGCGCGAATCCCCGGGCCCGGTCGGCGAAGTTGCGGGCCATCCGATTGGTCCGCTGACTGAGCCAACGGTCGATCGAGTCCGGATCGCGTCGGGATTGGATCGAACTTCGGGCCGATGCAAGGATGCAGAGGCCATGTGCAGTGGCTGGGTCGAAAGCCCATAGGGCATGGATGCTGCGATGAACCGTGAACACAAGTTGGCGTTGGTCCTTGGATTCGGGTTGCTCCTCTTTGTGGGCATCCTGCTGTCGGACCACTTCTCTGCCGTGGACCGTCCCGCGAGTTCGATGCTCGTGGCCCATGAGCCCGCGGCGGCTCGTCCTGGTCCGTCCAGCATTCAGCCCGTGAGTGCGGTGCGCGAAGGCGTGATCGCCACGCGACAGTACGGACTCACTGAAGACTTCGACAATCTCGGCCGGGGCGCCAAGGGTGCCACGCCGCTCGAACCCGGCACGCCTGCGCCTGGAGCATCGATGACCCGCACCCTCGTGATCGGGAAGGGCGACACGCTCGCCTCGATCGCGCAGCGTGAGTACGGCTCGAAGGCTCTCGCCCAGAAGTTGTTCGAACACAACCGCATCGCGATCGGCAATCCGCGCGCGATGAAGATCGGCACTCGCATCGAATTGCCGTCGATCGAGGTCCTGACCGGACAGCCCAGAGCTGAACTCGTTCAGCCGGCGCTGCCCGAACCCGCCGTCGCCACCAACTCCACGCAGCCCGCAGGCCGTCGCTACACCGTCAAGGCCGGCGACAACTTGGGCTCGATCGCCAAGTCCCAGCTTGGTTCCACCAAGCGATGGCAGGATCTGCTCACCGCGAACTCGAAGGTGCTGCGCGATCCGAAGCAACTCAAGCCCGGCATGGTCCTGGTCATTCCGGAGTGATCCATGGTCGCGAAGTTGGTCGTGATCATTCTTGCTTGGGCCGTCATGGCCGCGTCCGTCCTCTCGCTGCGCCAGCAGCGGTTCGAGACGGTCAAGCGCATGTCGCTGGTCAAGCGTGAGCTCGATCGCAACGAGCGCGCGCTGTGGGATCGTCGCGCCTCGGTCGCGTCGCTGACGCGCCCGGGCGAACTGCGCGAGACGATCGCACGCGGCGGCCAGGAATGGGCGCCGATTCTCCGAGCTGCGCCGGGAATGGTTCAGCCGCGCCCGCAGGCGGCGATCGCCAGGAAAGACACCGCTCGCACCGCACAGAACGGGCGCATCCGCGCCGCAAACGGGAACTGAATCCCATGAGCACTCAGCATGCCGATGGCCAGCCCGATGGTCTGCGACCGACGGGCACCGACCGCATCTCGATGGCATCGCGCGTGCTGCTTGGTGCAACGATCCTGATGCTTGGCGCCGTCGCGATCCGCGTGGCTCAACTCAAGTCGATTCCTGACAGCAGACTCGCGCCAGCGATGGGTTCGCGGACGAGCACGAGCCCCGAACTCAATGCTCGAGGTCGCATCATCGACCGCAAGGGCAGGATCCTCGCCACGAGCAGCGTGGGGTACCGCTTGTACGCCGACCCGGCGATGATCTTCAAACGCGGGTGGGAGAGCGCCAACAAAGCGAAAGCGCTTGAACCCGACAGCGAAGCCGAGTGCGATCCGTTCCTCGATGTTTCGACGGCCCTTGGATCAACCGTCGGTTTCGATCCACAGTCGGTGCTCGCCACGCTGCGCGAGCGCGCTGATGATCGCTATGTCGTGCTCGCCAAGCAGCTCGAACCGTGGCAGGTCGATGAAGTGCGTCGGCTCGACCTCGATGGCCTTGGTCTTGAACCCAGGCTGGTGCGGCACTATCCGCAGGGCGACACAGCGGCGCTCCTTGTCGGTCGCGTCGGTGGCGAGCAAACAGGACTGTCGGGCATGGAACTCCGTCACGAGCGATCGCTCGCGGCGACCGCGGGTCACCTGACCTACTTGCGCGATGTGCACCGCAACACACTGTTCGTCGAAGAAGGCAAGTACCAACCCGGTCGTGATGGCCACGATCTGGTCCTGACGATCGATCTTGTGGTGCAGGACATGGTCGAGCGACGGCTCGATCAGGCCGTGCGCGATGTCAATGCTGGCGGCGGCCGCGCGGTCGTGCTCGATCCGAACACCGGTGATGTGCTGGCGATGGCCGACATTCTGCGACCACGCAGCGGCTGGAATGAAATCACGACGGATCCCAATCGCGCCAAGGACTTGTCGCTTGGTCGCAATCGGTGCGTCACCGATCCATACGAACCAGGATCGACTTTCAAGCAGTTCGTCTGGGCGTGGGCCACCAAGCAGGGCATCTTCAAGCCGACGGACCGCCTTCCCACGCCGCCTGGTCACTATGTCACGCCGTATGGTCGGACTGTGCGTGATGTGCACCCCGTGGCGCGCGCGGATTGGCGGACCGTGCTCGTGAAGAGCCTCAATGCAGGCATGGCGATCTCGGCCGAGCGTCTCACCCATGAGCAGATGCAGGACTGCGTGCGTGCGTTTGGCTTTGGGACGAGCACGACCGTCGGAGTTCCTGGCGAGATTGGTGGTCTGGTCACGAGCCCAGCCGCGTGGAGCAAGTACACGCAGACCTCGGTGTCGATGGGTCACGAGATCGGCGTCACCGCCGTGCAGATGGTGCGTGCCTTCAGCGTGTTCTGCCGTGACGACGGCATGCTGCCGAGCGTTCGTGTGGCCGGTGGCACGAACCTGTCGACCTCGATGCAACTTCCCGTGATTCCGCCGGGCATTGCGATGGAAGCCCGTTCAGCGATGGAGGGTGTGCTCACCGAAGGCACCGCTCGCGGTGCGAAGAGTTCGCTCTATCGCATGTTCGGCAAGACCGGTACCGCTCAGCTCCCCAAGCCGGCAGGGCAGGGCAAGGGCTACTACGACGATCGGTATGTGAGTTCCTTCATCGTCGGGGCGCCGTTCGAGGCTCCCCGCCTCGTCGTGCTGGTCGTCATTGACGACCCGGACCGCCGGATCAAGCACTTCGGCGGATCGGTCGCGGGCCCGGCTGCGCGTGACATCATGGAAGGTGCGCTGCAGTATCTGGGCGTTGCACCCGACCAGCCCAATGCGCCGAAGCCCGTGGCACGCGCGGATTGAGCCTGGCCTGACGGCCGCC
>VGXL01000078.1 GCA_016873315.1 Phycisphaerae bacterium
CAGTCTGAATATCCCCGATTTCACGAGGTACGGTCGCGGTCAGAAGGAGCAGTTCTGGGGGCAGACCCTCGGCCTGCCGACCACGATGATCGCCTTCAGCGCGATGGCAGTGGTGATCACCAGCGGCGCGGAGGTCATCCTGAAGGGGAGTGACCCGAAGTCGCTCTGGGATCCGGTGGTGGTGCTCGGTCATGTGACGAGCGCAGACGCACCGCCCGGGCTGGATGCACCGCTGCTCGCCGACGCAGGCACGCGCTGGGTGGTGGCGGTGCTCAGTTTGTTCGGTGTCGCGGTCGCCACCATCGCCACAAACATTGCCGCGAATGTCGTGAGTCCCGCAAACGACTTCGCGAACATCGCGCCGCGTCGCATCAGCTTCAAGATGGGTGGCGTGATCACGGGCGTCATCGGCATCCTCATCATGCCGTGGAAACTGCTGGCGAATCCCGAGGCGTACATCTTCGACTGGCTCGTGGGATACGGCAGTCTGCTCGGGCCCATCGCCGGGATCATGGTGGTCGACTATTGGCTGGTCCGCGGCAAGGAGCTCGATGTGCCGGACCTGTACCGACCGCAGGGGCGTTACCGCGGCACCAACTGGGTGGCGATCGGCGCGCTCTGTGCCGGCGTGGCGCCGAACATCATTGGTTTCCTGCGCAGCGTGAAGTTGGTCGGTGGAGGTCCGGACCTGTGGGACCACATCTATCCGTACTCATGGTTCATCGGCTTCGGCGTGGCCGGGGTCGTGTACCTGCAGGGCATGCGCGGGAGCCGATTCGGCTTCGCGAACCGATGACCGTTCGCGATCGCCCACGCGTCAACCCTCGAACACTTCGTCCACCAGATCGAGCGCGCGGTCGATGATGCCGAACCCATCGGCCATCTGCGCTTCGTTGATGCACAGCGGCGGGTTGCACATGAGCGTGCTCCACTGCAGCACGGTGAAGAGGCCGTTGTCCTTGAGGAACTTGCCCACCTTGGGCATGACCGGGTGCGTGCCGGCGTAGGGGACCAGCCGCTCGTTCCTGCTGTTCTTGCGGAGCTCGATCGTCCCGAACAGGCCGATGTTGCGATGCTCCAAGATGCAGCGATGCTTGGCAGCAAGCCGCTGCATGTGGCAGCGCATCACTTCGCCCATGCGAGCGGCGTTTTCAACCATGCCCTCGTCGACCAAGGCGTTGATCGCAGCGAGCGCTGTGGCCAGGCACATGGGGTGCGCGTTGTAGGTCAGGCCGCCCCAGAACACATTCTCACGGAAGTGATTCGCGATGCGATCGCTGACGGCCATCACGCCCAGCGGTAGGTAGCTGCTGGTGATGCCCTTGGCCATCGTGCAGATGTCAGGCACGATGCCGCCGTGCTCGAAGGCGAACATCTTGCCGGTTCGTCCCCAACCGCACATGACCTCGTCGGTCACCAGCAGGATGCCGTGCTTCTCGAGCAGTGCCTTCAGTCCCTGCAAGAAGCCCTTGGGCGGCGGAAGGATGCCGTTGGTCCCCGTGACCGTCTCGATGAACATCGCGGCGATGTTCTTGGGTCCCTCGTACTGGATCACTTCCTCGAGATAGGTCAGGTAGTTGCGCGTGATCTCCTCGTCGTTGACGCCGAAACTGAAGTCGTATGGCTTGGGGTCCATCACGCGCACCACGCCAGGCATGCCAGGTTCGGTGGGCCAGCGGCGCGGGTCGCCGGTCAGGCTGATCGCACCGTGCGTGGCGCCGTGATAGCTGCGGTATCGCACCAGGATCTTGTTTCGTCCGGTGAACAGTCGGGCCGCCTTGATCGCGTTCTCGTTCGCTTCGGCGCCGCCAAGACAATAGAAGAAGGTGTTCAGATCGCCGGGCACCAGTTCAGCAAGTCGCAGCGAGAGTCGTGCGCGGATCTCCGTGGCCATGCCCGGATAGGCGTACGCGAGCTGCGCGGCTTGGTCTTGAATCGCCTTGATCACCTTGGGATGGCCGTGCCCGATGTTCACGCTCATCAACTGGCTGTTCCAGTCGATCCAGCGCTGCCCCTCGGGGCCGTAGAGGTAGATCCCCTCGGCGCGCGAAAGCGGAATGGGATCCACCTTGCCCGTGGCGCTCCATGAGAACAGGCTGTGCTTCATGCACGCGTCGATCATCTCGCGCGACGACATCGTGGGTTGGCTGTTGGTGTGCATGGTTGGTTCCTCAACTCATCCAGTTCTGGTCCCGTTGGAGGGCCCACTTGCTGGTGATCTTGCGCTGGCGCGTCCAGAAGCGGTAGCCGTCCCAGCCGGTGATGTTGCCGGCACCGAAGCAGCTGTCGTTCCAGCCGCCGAAGCCGAAGGGCTCGCGGGGCACAGGAACGCCAATGTTCACGCCGCACATGCCTGCCTCCACGCGGCTCATCACGCGGCGCGCGATGTCGCCGCTGGTGGTGTAGACGCTCGACGCGTTGCCATACGGGTTCGCACCTTCAATCTCGAACGCCCGCTCCAGTGTCGGCACGCGCACCACGCTGAGGACCGGTCCGAAGATCTCCTCACGCGCTGCGGGCATCTCCGGCGTGCAGCCATCGATGATCGTTGGGCCGACCCAGTAGCCACCGGCGTCGGCGCTCGCGTTGCGTCCGTCGAGCACGATGCTCGCGCCGGCCTGCTCGGCGGCATCGACATAGCCCTTGATGCGGTCGCGCGCGGCCTGTGTGGTGACGGGGCCGATGTCCTTGCCGGTCACCATGTTCGCAGCACGGTCGCGGACCGCCTTCAGAATGTGATCGACATCGCCCACGGCGAGCAGCACGCTCGCCGCCATGCAGCGCTGTCCCGCACAACCAGTGAAACTCGCCACCACATTCTCGGCGGTGACCTCCACATCGGCATCGGGCACCACGAAGAGGTGATTCTTCGCGCCGCCAAGGCACAGCGCGCGCTTGCCAGCCAAGCTCGCTCGGCCGTACACGGCCTTCGCCACCTTGGTGCTGCCCACGAAGCCAAACGCCTTCACCTGCGGGTGGTCGCAGAGAGCTTCGACCACATCGCGTCCGCCTTGCACGATGTTGAAGACGCCATCCGGAAGACCGGCCTCCTTGAGCATCTCAGCAAGGCGCATGGTGGAGAGCGGCACGCGCTCACTGGGCTTCATCACGAAGGCATTGCCGCCGACGAGCGCTTGCGGCAGCATCCAGAGCGGCACCATCAGTGGGAAATTGAACGGTGTGACACCAGCCACCACGCCCAGCGGCGCGTACGCCACCTCGCATGCGACGCCACGGCTCACTTCGAGTTGGTTGCCAGCTGCAAGGTTCGGGAGCGAGCAGCCGTACTCAACGCACTCGATGCCCTTCTCGACTTCGGCCTTGGCCTCGCTGAAGATCTTGCCGTTCTCGTGGCTCACCAGCCAACTCAGTTCGTCGATGTTGCGCACCATCAGTTCGCGCAGGCGATAGAGCACATGCGCTCGGTCACGGATCGGCCACTCCGACCAGATGCGCTGCGCTGCTGCGCCGGCACGCACGGCCGCATCGACATCGTCGGCGCCGCCAAGGTGGACGCGGGCCATCGCCTTGCCGTGCCGCGGATTGTGGATGTCGAGCGTGGCGCGCGCAGTGAGTGGATGTCGCCACGCACCACCGATCCAGTGGCGCGCATCGTGCCAAGGCATGAACGCCTCCGAGGTGACCGCGAAGCGGCCGACAGAGGCGGGGATGTCGACGGTGGTCATGGGACGAACTCCTGGCGTTCGACGGGCGTGGGTGCACAGTGCGTGTTGCGAACGGTCTGGCTGCGTGCGTAGTCGGTGAAGCAGGGGCGCTCGATGTAGCGGCCGCGGCCTTCCACGGGCGAGAGCGTGCCGTTCTGCCACAGCACCGCGCCGCGGCTCATCGTGACGGCTGCGGCGCCGGTCACATGCATGCCATCGAAGATGCTGAAGTCATTGCGAGAATGGTGCGCGGCTGCGCCGAGCGTTCGGTGCGCCGCTGGATCCCACACCACGATGTCCGCATCGCTCCCCGGCGCGATCGTGCCCTTGCGCGGATGGATGTTGAAGATGCGCGCGGCATTCGCACTCGTGGCGGCGACGAACTCGCTGGGCGTGATGCGACCTGTGCGCACCCCGTGGTGCCAGAGCACGCTCATGCGTTCCTCAAGCCCGCCAGTGCCGTTGGGGATCTTCCGGAAGTCGTCCTTGCCCATTGCCTTCTGGTTGGTGCGGAAGGTGCAGTGGTCGGTGCCGATCACTTCGATCGTGCCGCCCTGCAGTCCGCCCCAGAGCGCCTGCTGGTGGTCGGGCGCGCGGAACGGGGGACTCATCACATGGTGCGCGGCGTGGCGCCAGTCCTTGGCGCGGTAGACGGCGTCGTCGATCACCAGATGCTGGACGAGCGATTCGCCGAACACACGGTGCCCCGCAAGCTTGGCGCGCGCGATCGCTTCCATCGCCTGCCGGCAACTGGTGTGCACCACATAGAGCGGAACGCCAACGACGCCCGCGATCTGGCAGGCGCGGTTGGCTGCTTCGCCCTCGACCTCGGGTGGGCGCGAGATCGGATGACCCTCGGGCCCGTGGATGCCGCGCTCAAAGGTCTCCTGCTGCATGCGGAAGACCAGATCGCCGTTCTCGGCGTGCACCATGCAGATCGCGCCCAAGTCGCGCGCGCGCCCAAAGCTGGCGATGAGCGTGGCATCGTCCACCATGATGGCGTTCTTGTAGGCCATGAAGTGCTTGAAGCTGTTGACGCCGTGCTCGCGGCAGAGCGTTTCCATCTCCTCGAACACCTGCGGGCCCCACCAGGTGACGGCCATGTGAAACGAATAGTCAGCCGTCGCTTTTCGGGCGCGCTCACGCCAGATGCGGTACGCCTCGAGCAGGGACTGCTGCGGTGCAGGGATCACGAAGTCAATGATCATCGTGGTGCCGCCCGCGGCGGCGCACGCCGTGCCGGACAGGAAGTCGTCCACGCTCACGGTGCCCATGAAGGGCAGTTCCATATGCACATGCGGATCGATGCCACCGGGCATGACATACGCGCCGCCGGCGTCGATTACCTTCGTGCCCGATGGTGCATCGATGCGCTCACCGACTGCGGCGACCTGCTCACCGGACACCAGCACATCGGCGCGCCGCTCGCCCTCGGCCGTCACCACCGTTCCACCCTTGATCAGCGTGTGCATCGTGTGCTCCTGCGCCATCAAGGCGCGGTGATCTCGCCGTACGCCTCGGGCCGACGGTCCCGGTAGAACTGCCATGTTCCGCGCACTTGGTCGATCACGGACAGATCGAGGTCACAGACGAGCAACTCGTCCTGGTCCTCGCTGGCCTGCTCGATCGTCTCGCCGCGCGGATTCACGAAGTAACTCGTGCCGTAGAACTTCCCGATGTTCCAGGGTGCCTCGGTGCCGACGCGATTGATGCAGCCCATGTAGTAGCCGTTCGCCACCGCGTGCGCCGGCTGCTCGATCTTCCAAAGGTATTGGCTCAACCCCGCAACCGTGGCGCTGGGGTTGAAGACGATCTCGGCACCGTTGAGCCCAAGGCATCGTGCGCCCTCGGGGAAGTGCCGGTCGTAGCAGATGTAGACGCCGATCCGGGCGTAGCGCGTGGTGAACACCGGATAGCCGCCGTTGCCCGGCTTGAAGAAGAACTTTTCCCAGAAGCCCGGGTTCACTTGCGGAATGTGCTGCTTGCGGTACTTGCCGAGGTACGAGCCGTCTGCGTCAAAAACGGCCGCCGTATTGTACAGAACGCCGCTCATCTCGCGCTCGTACACCGGCACCACGCACACCATCTTGTGCTTGCGGCAGATGCTCGCGATGAGTTCCGTGGTCGGTCCGGGCACGCTCTCGGCGGCCTCGTACCAGCGCGTGCTCTGGCTGGGGCAGAAGTAGGGGCCATTGAAGATCTCCTGCAGGCACAGGATCTGCACGCCGCGCTTGCCGGCGTCCTCGATCATGGGAATGTGCTTGTCCACCATGGCCTTCTGGATGTCGGCCACGGACCGGGACTCGTCATTCAACGGGTTGCTGCACTGGATCAGTCCGCAGCGCACGATTCGCTTGGTGTCGCTCATGGAGTCCTTTCGCGGGCCGCTCAGTGCGCGCCCTTCTTGGGGCGCAGCGTCGCGCCGTGGTTCACATGCTCATTCCAGGTGGCCGGGTCGTGTCCATTGTCGACCCGCTCCATCGTGATACAGCCCGGAGCTGGGCAGACGATCTGGCACAGGTTGCATCCCACGCACTCGGCTTCGTCGATGCGAGGCACGCGCGTGTGCTGTTGTGGGTGAATGCACTGGTGCGCGCCGTCATGGCACGCCGCGACGCAGAGTTGGCAGCCGATGCACGCGCTCGCGTTGATGCGCGCCACCGTTTCGTAGTTCATGTCGAGGTCGCCCCACTCGCTGAACGCCGGGATGGCCTTGCCGACGATGTCCTGCACGCGCGCGAAGCCCTTCGAGCGCATGTACTCCTCGAGTCCGTCTCGCATCTCCTCGACCACGCGGTATCCGCGCAGCATGACTTCCGTGCACACCTGCACCGTGCTTGATCCGAGCAGCATGAACTCGACCGCATCGCGCCAGTTGCGTACGCCGCCGATGCCGCTGATGGGCAGCCCAAACCCCGGCTCGCGCGCGAGTGCTGCCACCATGTGCAGCGCGATCGGTTTCACGGCAGCGCCGCAATAGCCGCCGTTGGTGCTCAACGAGCCGACCCTTGGCTCAGGAACGAACCGGTCGATGTCCACGGCGATGATGCTCTTGATCGTGTTGATCAGGCTGACGCCGTGTGCGCCGCCGCGCTTGGCCGCCATGCCATGAGGCACGATGTTGGAGACATTGGGCGTCAGTTTCACCAGCACCGGCACGGTGCTGAACTCTCGCGCCCACGAGGTGATCCGCTCATTGACCGCCGGCTCCTGACCCACCGCGCTGCCCATGCCGCGCTCGCACATGCCGTGCGGGCAACCGAAGTTGAGTTCGAGTCCGTCAGCACCAGCATCGATCGAGCGCTTGATGATCTCGCGCCATTCCTCGCGGGTCTCGACCATCAGTGACGCGATGATCGGGTTGTTGGGCCAGCGCTTCTTGGTCTGGGCGATCTCACGGAAGTTCACCTCGAGCGGTCGGTCGGTGATGAGCTCGATGTTGTTGAAGCCTGCACCTCGCACGCCACCGATGGCATGACCGCCAAAGCGGCTCGACACATTCTGGATTGGAGTTCCAAGCGTTTTCCAGACGGCGCCGCCCCAGCCGGCGTCGAAGGCGCGCTGGACCTGCGCGCCGCTGTTGGCTGGCGGCGCGCTGGCGAGCCAGAACGGGTTCGGTGACCTGATGCCGCCAGTCTCGGTCGAGAGGTCAGCCACGGCGCGCCCCCATCCTGCCGGTGCCGCCACCAGCCGCCAACTCGCGGTCGATGGCGCGCGCGGCGGTCATGCCCTCGGCGACGGCATTCACGACCTCCTTGCCGCCATTGGCGCAGTCTCCACCTGCGTACCAGCCTGGGCGCCCCGTGAAGCCATGCGCGTCCACGCGCACGATGCCCGACTCCACAGTGATCCCCGAAAGTCCTGCGAGCGTTGAGCCGAGTCTCGATTGGCCGATGGCCAGCAGCGCAAGGTCAGCCTCGAGTGTGAACTGCGAGCCCGCGATCGGTGTGCGAGACTCGTCCACGCACACGCACTGAAGACGCTCGAGCTGACTGGTGCCTTCGAAGGCCGTGGCCACCGCGCGCCACACTGCCCGGACGCCGGCGACCTTGGCAGCCCGCCACTCGTGCGCGTATCCGCCCATCGCATCTTCGGTGCCACGGTAGAGCATCGTCACATGCGAGACGTCCAGTGCGCGCAACTCGCGCACTGCATCGATCGCTGTGTTCCCAGCGCCAACGACGACCGCGCGCCGCACGCCTGCAAGTCCTGCGTCGCCGAGTTTCATTCGCTCGATCCATTCGACAGCGCCCAGGACGCCCGGCAGATCCTGCCCCGGCACGCCGGCGCGGCTGTCGGCGCCGAGGCCGATGCCCACGAACACAGCGTCGAACTCGTGTTCAAGGTCCGCGAGCGCAACATCGCGCCCGATGTCCACGCCAGTGCGCAGGTCCACGCCACCGATCTGAAGCACCCATGCGGCCTCGGTCACGCTGCGATCGGCCTTCATCTTGTGTGGCGCGATGCCCGTGGTGTTCAAGCCGCCCAGAAATCCACGCCGATCGAAGATCGTGCACGCGTGGCCGAGCCGACGCAGTTCGTGCGCTGCTGCCAGGCTCGCCGGACCTGCGCCGACGAGCGCGACTCGACGACCAGTGGGAGTACCTGCCTGGAAGAAACGCCATCCTTCGTCGATCGCGCGGTCGGTGGCGTGGCGCTGCAACTTCCCGATCTGGATCGGCGGTTCCTCAAGGTCGTTGTAGACGCACGCGCCCACGCAGAGCACTTCGACTGGGCAGACGCGCGCGCAACTCATGCCCAGGATGTTGGACTCGAGGATCGTCTTCGCCGCTCCGCGGTCGTTGCCGTTGGCGATCTTGCGGATGAACTGTGGGATGTCGATGTGCGTCGGGCACGCTCTGACACACGGCGCATCGTGGCAGAAGAGGCATCGCCCGGCCTCGGCCGCAGCGTGCGCGGGGGAGAGCGGAAGTTTGTAGTCCGTGAACGCCGTTTCCGAGCGTTCGACAGGGAACTCCGCGGGCATCGATCTAGCGTATCCGGACCGACACCGCGGTCGCCACGCCGCCAGCAATCACTCGCTCAGGCGCGGTGCTGCTCAGTCGAGTGCGTCTGCGAACTCTGCGAAGGCTGCGAGCCGGGCAGGTGTTGGGTCGAGGAGCGGTTGGCTTCCTGCTCCGCTTCGTTGCCCGCATCCTTCAGGCCCTTCTTGAACTCCACGATCGACTTGCCGACATTGCGGCCGATCTCGGGCAGACGGCGGCCGAACAGCAGCAGGCCGACGACGAGAATGATGATCCAGTAGGGGCCTTCGATGCCGAACATGGCGAGGGTGGTGTTCATGGGAGAATCCAAGGATAGCGGAGCGAGAAAGGACGCACGACCAGCGGTTCAGTCGCCCGTCGAGATCGGATGATCGCCGGCGCGGGCCGACCACCTGCAGATTCTCACCGATTCTTCCAGCAATGTGCATGGGTTTCCGGCACTTTGCCGATAATCGCCCAGTCGTATCGCCTTCTTCCGCCCCGTTGCAAGGATGCATCCATGCGTGGAATGACCGCTTCAGTCGTTGTCTTGGCGTTTGCCGCCGTTGGATTCACCGGTTGCCAGCGCGAGCATGTCGTCGCCGAGCCTGACTACAACCGCCAACTCAACTCGGGACACGCGCTTCGCAAGCTCGATGCGAGCCAGTGGCCGAGCCTGGCGACCGCGTGGGGTTCCCGCGACGGTTACCTCGATCAGGCGCTCGACCAGAGCATCAGCTGGTTCCAAAAGCCCAGCAGCCAGCAGTTCTTCCCGTTCTACGAAGTCTCGACCCATGAGCAGGCCGCGGGCAGCGTCGTGGCGTTCAAGGAGTTCCTGAAGGCCTCGACGACGGAGGCCGAGTTCCTTGGCCGCATGCAGCAGATGTTCGACTGCTGGCAGACGGTGGGCTACAACGACAAGGGTGGCGTGCTCTTCACGGGCTACTACGCGCCCGAGTTCAAGGCGAGCCTGACCCCAGACAGCACCTTCCGCTTCCCGCTCTACCGACGCCCCGCAGACTGCGTGACCGATCCGGTGACCGGTGAGCCCAAGGGACGGCTGCAGGCCGACGGCGCTGTCACCCCGTGGCCCAACCGCGCAGAGATCGAGTCCAGCGGCATGCTCCGCGGCCTTGAGCTCGTCTACCTGCCAAGCGAGTTCGATGTCTACATCATTCAGGTCAACGGGAGCGCCAAGCTCACGCTGCAGGATGGCTCGACCATGTTCGTCGGCTACGCCGGCAAGACCGATGGCCAGTATGTCGGTCTGGGACAGACCCTGCTCGACGAGAAGATCCTGACCGAGCGCGACCTGAACCTGCCCAATGTGCGCGAATGGTGCGACAAGAACCCCGATCGCGCGATGGAGTACATCAACCGCAACAACTGCTTCGTCTTCTTCACGAAGTACGACGGCTCCAACTGGCCGGCCGGCAGCCTGGGCGTGAAGGTGACCGAGCGCACCACGCTCGCGACCGACAAGAAGATCTACCCGCGCGGTGGATTCCTGCTCGTCGATACCAAGTCAATCAACTTCGCCAACCAGCAGGTTCCGTTCAATCGCTTCATGTGCGACCAAGACACGGGCGGCGCGATCGTTGCACCGGGCCGTGCCGACATCTTCATGGGCGTGGGCGCGAGCGCCGAGATCCTTGCCGGCGCGCAGTACGCCGAAGGCACGATGTACTACTTCTTCCTCAAGCCTGAGTACGCAAGCCAGTATCCGCTTCCTCCGGTCGCTAAGAAGGGCGCGCCAGCCACCGGCGAGTGAGCACCAACTGTTCCTTTCGTTCGGCGCGGGCGGTCCTGGTGGGCCGCCCGCGTCGCGTTGATGGGTGACGACGCAGCGAAGAGGGCCGCTCGAATCGCAATGATGCCGGACGGCTCCTCTCCAACATCGACCTCGCCGCGCACGACTCGTCGGCCGATCTAGACTCTCATCGTGCACGACGGCTCCGTCATCGATCTGCGCAATGTGCGCAAGACCTACAAGGGCCGCATCGAGGCGCTGCGTGGCGTCGATCTGGCCGTCGGAGCAGGTGAGATCTTCGGCTTGCTCGGCCCCAATGGCGCTGGCAAGAGCACGATCGTGAAGATCATGATGACGGTCGTGCGAGCCACCGCCGGTGGCGGCACGCTCCTTGGAAAACCGTTGGGGGACAAGAGTTCACTCGCACGCGTGGGCTACCTGCCGGAACACCATCGATTCCCAGCGTATTTGACTGGCCGTCAAGTCGTGGAGTTCTTCGGCGCGCTCGCGGGCATGCGGCGAGCGGAGCGCCGGGCGCGCACCGAAGACATGCTCGATCTGGTGCGCATGCGCGACTGGGCCGATCGACGCATGGGGACCTACTCCAAGGGCATGCAGCAGCGCGTGGGACTGGCGGCGAGTCTGGTCAACGATCCCAGCTTGGTCGTGCTCGATGAGCCGACCGATGGCGTGGATCCAGTGGGCCGCAAGGAGATCCGCGACCTGCTGCTGCGGTTGCGCAGCGAGGGTCGGACGATCTTCGTCAACAGCCATCTCCTGAGCGAGATCGAGATGGTCTGCGATCGCGTGGCCATCATGGTGCAGGGCAAGGTCTGGGCGCAAGGCACCATCGATGATCTCACGCGTTCGAGCAGGCGTTTCGAGATCACCGTGCGTGGCTCGGCGCCTGAGTGGGCTGCTGCGATGGGCAGTGTGCGTGTGGAGCATGGCGTCAGCACGATCGCGTTGCAGGTCGCTGACGCAACCGAGGCGCAACCTGCGATCGATCGCTTGCGCGCGGAGGGTGCAGTCATCGAGCGGGCGGTGTCCGTGCGCGAATCGCTCGAGGACCTGTTCATCCGCGCCGTGACTGATCCCTCGTCGGGTGGGACATTCAATCCGGGCGCCGTGCGACAGGGCACTTCGGCGTCACCGCCTCCGATGGAGGCAACCTTGTGAGCCGCGAACTTCCCGAAGGGACATACGGTCGCCAGACCTGGGCGATCATGG
>VGXL01000079.1 GCA_016873315.1 Phycisphaerae bacterium
GGATGCATCGTGCACCACACCAGGGCTGCCAAGGCTGCGGGCGCCACGCTTGCTGAGATCCAAGACACGCTCGATGTCTGCGTGCTCATGGGCGGCGGACCCGCCACCATCTACGGCAAGAAGGCGATCGAGACCTTCAACGCGTCAGGGTGATGCCGATTCGCTCGGCACCTGCGCTCAGTCGGGGATCGGTGTGACCAGCGTTCCCTGCGCGTGCTCTTCGCGCACGGTCCAGTCGATCGCGAGCGTGCCCGGCTTGCCTGCCTCGGGGGCCGCCGGCACCGTCACGACCCACTTCAAGATGCCCTGCGGCTTCTCGTCAGCGATGTACTTCGCATCGCCAGCGAGTGCGGGCGTGACCGCCGCCAAGGTGACCTTGACCTGCTCGTTGCGCGAGACCGGCATGCGGTCGTAGACCTCGATCGCGAGCGGTGACGCAAGTGTGTTCGCGAGATCGATGCGGTACACCCATTCGGTCACGTCGCTCTTTCCGAACACACCCCGCTCGGCCGTACCCTTGCGCACCAACTGGCGCTTGGATTCGATGCGGCGATCGGTGCCGAGCCAGAACGTCATTTCGCTGCCGGACGAAAGATCAGGCAACTGCGTTCGCCCGACTGAGTCACCACCCAGGAAGACCGTGATCGGACCAGCGAGCAGTTGGTACGGCGACGAGTTCGCGGCGGTCGCCTTGATGAACACGGCTGGATCGGCGACCGGCTGCGTCACATGCACGAAGGTCGGCGTGAGATCGATCGTCGCGATGCGTTGCGTGCGCGCCTTCTGGGCATCGCTCGGGATCGTGACCGAGCGATTGATCGGGAAGTTCGCGACCGTGCCTGATTGCACGGCGACGGCGTCGGAGAAGAGCGCTTCGAACGCCTGGTTCTTGTCGAACTCGGCGAGCAATTCGGCATCGCCTCCGGCTGAATCAAACGGACCGCCCTCGCCCGTCCTCCCGCGATCCTTCTCCATCGGTGCGTCCATCATGGCAGTCGGCGCGCCGGGAGCGGCCCGCACGGAAAAGCCGCCCGTGATCGGCGGCGGGACGAAGACATCGACCACGATCGGCTGCACGCCGTTGGGTTGCGCACGCTGCGTCGGCTGCGCGGTCGAGAGCGTGAGTTTGATGTTCTCCCACGATTCGCCGGTGTTTTGCAGGATCTGCGCGTCGTACTCCAGACTCAGCGTCTTGGCCTCCATGTCCGCGCGGGCGGCGTACTTCGGAGTCCAGGTGGCGTCGCCCACGAGGTAGCGCAGCGTGACCTCGGCCGGCGCTGCGCTCGACTTGCCGAGCGTCACGATCGCGGTGCGCTCGATCAGTGTGCGCCCGCCGAGCGCATTGACCTTGGCATCGAGCGACGCGGCAAGTCGATGGTTCGTGAGCGTCTCGATGTCGAGCGCCGTGCGCTCCGCAATCAGATCGTTGCGGGCCTTGCCGAGCCACTCGACCTGCGCGGCGAGCGCAGCTGGGTCGAGCGACTTTGAGCCAAAGTCCTTCGCCGACTCGGTGGCCGTCTTGGCGGCGATGGCGTTGAGGAGATCGTTCTGGTCCTTCAGCCGCTGCGCGCGCATCGCGAGCACTTGTCCCGCGCGCTGAGCTGCCTCAAGGTCCTCGATGGCCTTCTTGAGTTCCGGGCTCGAGTTGGCGTCGTTAGGAAGGCGCGTGGCCTCGAAGCGAACATCGAGGAGCTTGGCACCGCCCTTCGGCGCGCTGACGGTCGCCTGCACACTGTCCGCATCGATCGCGGCAGGCAGGTTGGTGAAGCGCAACTCGAAGAGCCCCTCGCGCTCGGGTGCCGCGGCCATGCGCGAAATCATCGCGCGGCCCTGGTAGAGCGTGACTTCGCCGATCGGCGCAGTCGGCGTCAGGGTCTCGACCTTGGGTTCCTGAGCGAACGCGATCGAGGCCGTCAGTGAGAGGATGATGGTGGCTCCGTGCAGCATGCGCGGAGCGTATCCGCGGAGCTCACTGAGCCGGGATCATCAACTGCACCGGAGTGAACCGAATGCGCTTGTAGTTGTCGGTCTCCGCCAACACGCCGACGCGGCCATCGCCAAGGTCCACTGGCGCGCTGTAGGCGAAGAAACCAGGCGCGAGCGGCTGCTTGATCGGCCAGCTTGCACCCTCGTCAAGCGAGATCCAGAGCGTGCCATTCGTGCGTGCCGTCGTGCTGTCGCAGCCTGAGTAGACCAAGACATGGCGCGGTCCGACAGCGACCGACAGCAAGCCTGCTTGGCAGCACGGATCGGGAAGCGCTTCGATCGGCTTGAGCGTGGACCAGGTCGCGCCGCCATCCGTCGAGCGCGCGCCCAGTCGTTGCTTCGCTCCATGGAAGCTGCGCGCGTTGAGCACCACATCGCCGCCCTTCACCTCGGCCACTTGCACTTCGTTGGCATGCGCAGGCAATCCGCCCGGCGCAACTGCGCCCATCGACCACGTCTCGCCGCCGTCATCGCTGAAGCCGGTGTAGACCGTCCAACTGCCATACGGGCCTTGATTGAACGGCACGATGATGCGGCCGGCGTGCGCACCAGACCTGAGCTGGATCGCGGCGCCCGGTCCGCTCGCGACCGTCGGCGCTTCGGGGTGCCGCATGCTCGCCGTCACATCGCGGGGTTCACTCCATGTTGCGCCCGCATCGTCGCTGGACAGCACGTGCAATCGACACACACCCGGACCGTCGAGGCCAGTCGCCTGCTTGTTCTCGTGCGTGCCCGCTGGATACGACTGCACGATGACGAGCACTCGACCGGCGTGTTCCCCCGAATGCAGCGTGACCACGCAAGGGTTGTTGATCGAGCGGCCGGAAAGATCGAGCACGGTGCGAGGCGCGGACCAGGTCGCGCCGCCGTCTTCGCTTGTGGACAGGACGAGATCGTTCGTGCCAAGGTCACCCAGCGACGCGCGACCTTCTGCGAACGCGAGCAGGTGTGTGCCTGCTCGAGTGATCGCCGGGATCCGGTAGACGGGATTCGGCCCCTTTTCGCCGACAAAGACATCGACCGCGTTGCCAACGCTGATCATGGTCGGCATGGGTGGACAGTCTGAGACCTTTGGTTGCGGGTCCTGGGCCATGCTGGCCGCGCCATGCGCAAGCGACGCGATGACGAGCACTGGAAGGAGCCAACCACGCGTCTCGTCAACTCCGCCGAATCGGCCGAGGTGCAGCATGCGCCGAGGATAGCCGCATGTGTGGGCCTGTCGCGGCGTGCCGACCAGTAGGATCCGGCGATGCAGCGCGCTGCGCTTCAGCCACCGTGGCACCACGAGCGCGTTCCGCCCGTGAGCGTCATCACCGTGGCGTACAACAGCTCCACGATCATCGGTCCGATGCTTCACTCCGTGCCCGCGGGCGTGGAGTGCATCGTGGTGGACAACGCATCGAACGACACCAAGGCCCTCCGCCAGATCTGCACGACGACGGGAGCGCAACTGATCGAGAGCGATCGAAACCTTGGTTTCGGTGCGGCATGCAACCGGGGCGCGGCCGCGGCGCACGGTGAGTTGTTGCTGTTCCTCAACCCAGATGCGATCCTGACCCCGGGTGCACTCGAGCAACTGATCGCTGCAGCCGAGCGCCACCCGGAAGCGTCCGCCATGAATCCAAGAATCAAGGAGCACGATGGTTCTCCCTTCTTCATGCGCAAGAGCTACCTGATGCCAAGGTCCCGCTGGATGCCGCGTGGATGGCCCGATCAGGACCAAGAGGTCACGGTGCTTTCGGGTGCTGCCATGATGGTCCGGACCCCCGCGTTCCAGGCCATTGGGGGCTTCGACGAACAGCTCTTCCTCTATCACGAAGACGATGACCTTTCCATCCGACTCCATCGAGAGTGCGGGCCCTTGATGTTCGTCCGTGACGCTGTCGTCGAGCACGGGGGCGGCGCTTCGTCTGGCGACGCCGCATCGATTTCCGCCTTCAAGGCCTGGCACATGGGGCGCTCGCGCGTCTACGGCGCCCGAAAGCATGGACGACCGTTTGCCGCCACGCGCGCGATCGCGCATGCACTGATCCAGCTGTTCTCTCCGGCACTGCTCTGGTCGCGTCGCAAGCGTGCCAAGCAAGTCGCGTATCTGAGAGGCTGCTTGAGCGGCGCTGTGCTCCGGGAGAAGTCATGAAACGCATCCGTCGATCCTTCCACCTCCTGCTGCATGACATGCTGGTCAAGGATCCAGAGCACTTCGCACCGCATGGCATCAGGATTCACATTCCACGATCTGCCGACCAGAGCATCCGGTATCTGTTGGCACGAAACCGACCGTACGAACAACCCGAGTGGGACCTGATTCGCAGGCACCTCCGCACTGGCATGAATGTGCTTGAACTCGGAGGCTGCATGGGCATCGTCTCCGCGTCCATACGCGCTGCCATCGGTCCGAGTGCACGGCACATCGTGGTCGAAGCGATCCCCGAACTTGCCAAGATCTGTGCGACCAACGCGCGGATCGGTGCGGCCCCCGATGCCATCACACTGGTGGAAGCCGCCATCGACTACAGCGGCAGCCCAACGGTCCGCTTCGCGCCTCGGCACAACGCGCATGTCGGCGGTGTCGCAGGGCCGAACGAAGCCGGAGTCGATGTCCCCGCAACGACGCTGGCGGCACTGGCCAAACAGATGCCAACAGGTCCCTTTGCACTCGTCTGTGACATCGAAGGCACGGAACTCGACATGTTCGCACACGAGTCCGTCGTGCTCGATCGAATCGATGTGCTGATCCTCGAGACTCATCCCAAGCGGTACGCCCACGCGAAGACCGACATCGAGACGCTGCACCGGCGACTTCGAGATCACGGGCTGCACTTGGTTGACTCAAGTTCTGATGTCCAGTGTTTCTTGCGGCGCCCGTGAGCGCTCATGATCCGTCCATGACGCTGGCGTGCCTGGTCATCAACTTGGATCGCAGTCCGGAGCGCCTTCAATCGGCACGCGATCGGCTCTCGGCGAGCAACATCCCCTTCCAACGAGTCCCGGCCATCGACGGTCGCCTCTTTGACGCGCAGAGTGCCCCTCCCGTCGACGAGCGTGCCGTGTTCCGCAACATGGGTCGCTCCATGCTCCCGGGCGAGATCGCAGCATGCATGAGCCATGCGCTTGCGCTGCGCACCTTCTTGGAGTCCGATTTCAAACACTGCCTGATTCTTGAGGATGACGCGCTGCCGCGACCTGCTGCCTGGGACACGATCCGCGCAGCCATCGACCATCTCGATCGCCATCACGCTGGTGCGTGGAGTGTCCTTCACTGCGGCGAAGTACGGCGGCGCATCTGCACTCGTGCTCGCGGATGCACCAAGCACATCAGTGGCCAGCGACTGCTTCAGGCGCACTACTTCCCGATGGGCGCCTTCGCGCTGTGCTGGACCCGCTCAGGCGCAGAGCGCTTCCTGTCCCTGCATCGACAGATCACCGCTCCGTTCGACAACCAAGTTCAGAACTGGCTGTGCCGCCAGGGCGGAGGATTCGCGCTTTCTCCCGGCGTCTTCAGCGTCACCGATGCCGCAAGCGACATCGATGGTTCCGCAGCGTGGTCGAAGCCTGTTCGCGGAAAGTCTGGCCGACGGCCTGTTCGAACGCTCGCCAAGCAGCGGCGACTCTGGACCAATCGTGCGTTCGCCGTGCTGCGTTGGCTCCGTGCATGGGGCTGATCACAGCTCGTTGAACACTTCAGCCGATGCGAGCGGCGGCGCGGCGGCATCCTTGGGCGCAAGCCGTGGCGTGATGTCCTTCGGCCACGGCAAGGCCAACTCAGGGTCATCCCAGCGAATCGCTCGCTCTGCAGCGGGCGCCCAGAAGTCCGTGGTCTTGTAGAGCACTTCCGTGCCGTCCGCGAGCGACAGGAATCCGTGGGCGAAGCCAGGGGGAATCCAGAGTTGTGCTTGGTTGTCTTCGGTGAGTTCCACGGCAACCCACTGGCCAAAAGAGGCCGAGCGTCGACGAACATCCACCGCCACATCCATCACCGCGCCGCGAAGCACTCGGACGAGCTTGCCCTGCGCGTGGGGCGGGAGCTGGTAGTGCAAACCACGGAGCACGCCCTTGGCGGACCGCGAATGATTGTCCTGCACGAAGCGCACTTCGGCTCCGAGTGCGTGGTCGACCACGCGCTGGTTGTAGGTCTCCGAGAACCAACCGCGATCGTCGCCAAACCGACGAGGCGTGAGCCGCACGATCTCCGGCAGCCGCAGTCGATCAATGTGCATCAGTGCCTCTGTTCCGCCACCAAGCCGAGCAAGTACCGGCCATAGGCATTCTTGGCGAGCGGCTTGGCAAGCAGCTCCAACGCCGCGCGATCGATCCAACCTTGCCGGAACGCGATCTCCTCTGGGCACGCAATCTTCAAGCCTTGGCGGTGCTCAAGCGTTGCGATGAACTGGCTTGCCTCAAGCAACGACTCATGGGTCCCCGTGTCCAGCCATGCAAAGCCACGCCCCATGGTTTCCACGTGAATGGAGCCGCGCTCGAGATAGAGTCGATTCAGGTCGGTGATCTCCAGCTCGCCGCGCGCCGATGGCTTGAGCGCCTTCGCCAGCGCCACCACATCGCGGTCGTAGAAGTAGAGCCCCGTCACGGCATAGTTCGAACGAGGCTGCTTGGGTTTCTCCTCAAGACTGATCGCCTTGCCATGTCCATCAAACTCAACGACGCCATACCGCTCAGGGTCCTGCACGTGGTACGCGAACACCGTCGCACCATCGGGTCGAGCCATCGCTCGCGAGAGCAACTGCGGAAAGTCATGTCCGTAGAAGATGTTGTCACCAAGAACGAGTGCTGATGGGTGACCACTGATGAAACGCTCGCCAATGATGAACGCCTGGGCCAGACCATCTGGCGAAGGCTGCACCGCGTACTGGATCGAGAGCCCCCACTGCGATCCGTCGCCGAGCAATTGCTCGAACCGCGGCGTGTCCTGCGGCGTGCTGATCACCAAGATTTCGCGGATGCCTGCGAGCATCAGCGAGGTCAGTGGGTAGTAAATCATCGGCTTGTCGAAGACCGGCAGCAGTTGCTTCGAGACAGCCAGAGTTGCAGGGTGAAGACGCGTTCCCGCGCCGCCTGCAAGGATGATGCCACGACGATTCATGTCGATGCTCCTTCAGTCAGTTCGTCCACGATTCGGTTCAGGTCTTCACGCCAGTCTGGGCAGCGAACTCCGAACGCGCGCTGCAGGCGCTCGACGCTCAGTCGGGAGTTCTTGGGTCGCGCAGCCGGCAACGGGTACTCGGCGGTGGTGCATGGAGTCAGGCCGCCCTGGGGCAGCTTGAATGCCACGCCACGGCTGCGCGCTCGCTCCAGCACGGCTTGGGCGACACCGAACCATGTCGTCGATCCCGTGGGCGCTGCATGGAACACGCCGGACGGCGCGCCCGAGTCATGCTGATGGCGCTCTACGACGCGAGCGCTCACATCCGCTAGAAACGATGCCGCAGTTGGCACGCCGAACTGGTCATCGACCACGCTCAACCGTTCGCGTTCCGCTGCCAAGCGCAGGATCGTGCGCACGAAGTTTTTTCCACGGGATGCGTAGACCCAACTGGTCCGCAAGATCACATGTCGGCAACCGCAGCGGATGATCGCGTCGTCGCCAGTCAGCTTCGTCCGACCGTAGGTGCTGAGCGGACCAGTGGGATCGCTCTCGACCCACGGGCGATCGCCCGTTCCGGGATAGACGTAGTCCGTCGAAAAGTGCACGAGCAGCGAGCGAGTTGCCGCTGCACAGCGCGCCAGCGCCTCGACCGACTCTGCGTTCACGGCATGCGCCAGATCAGGTTCCTGCTCGGCCCGATCCACGGCGGTGTACGCAGCCGCGTTGACGATCACATCCGGCGAGACCGAGGTCACGATGCTGGCAACGGTCTTCGGTTGGGCGAAATCAACACAGGGGTGATCCAGTGCCACAACTTCGCCAAGCAATCCAAGCGACCGTCGAAGCTCGTGGCCGACCTGACCACCGGATCCAAGCAGCAGGATGCGCATCACGCGTACTGGGTGGCGACCCAGGTTCGGTACTCGCCGCTGGTGACCTGCCGGACCCACTCAGCATGGTCCAGGTACCAACGCACGGTCTTGTGCAAGCCAGTTTCAAAGGTCTCGCTCGGGCGCCAGCCCAACTCGGATTCGATCTTCCGTGCATCGATGGCGTAGCGACGATCGTGGCCGGGTCGATCCTTCACAAAGGTGATCTGTTCCGCGTACGAGCGGCCATCCGAGCGCGGACTCTCGCGATCCAAGATGGCGCACAGCGTGCGGACCACATCCAGATTGGGCTTCTCGTTCCAACCTCCGATGTTGTAGACCTCGCCAACGCGGCCGCCCTCGAGCACGCGGCGGATCGCGCTGCAGTGGTCGCGCACATACAACCAATCACGGACCTGCTGGCCGTCGCCGTAGATGGGCAGCGGCTTGCCCGCCAGCGCATTGTGGATGCACAGCGGAATCAACTTCTCAGGGAAGTGGTACGGGCCGTAGTTGTTCGAGCAGTTGGTGGTCAGCACCGGCAGCCCGTAGGTGTGGTGGTAGGCGCGGACCAAGTGATCCGAGGCAGCCTTGCTGGCCGAGTACGGGCTGTTGGGCTCGTAGCGATTGAGTTCCGTGAAGGCGGGGTCGCTCGGGCCAAGCGACCCGTAGACCTCATCGGTGCTGACGTGCAGGAATCGGAAGGCCTCCTTGCGGCCTGTGGGAAGTCCGCTCCAGTATGCGCGCGCGCACTCAAGCAATCGGAATGTGCCCACGATGTTGGTTTGGATGAAGTCCTCGGGGCCGTGGATCGATCGGTCCACATGGCTTTCGGCGGCGAAGTTGACGATGGCTGAGATCTGGTGGCGCTCCAGGAGTTCAGAGACCAGGTCCCGATCGGCGATGTCGCCGTGCACAAATGTGTGCTGGGCGCCCGGGGCGAGCCCCTCCAAGTTCCGCGGGTTGCCCGCGTAGGTCAGCTTGTCCAAGTTCACCAGCGGGCCGCCGCCGGTCTCAAACCAATCCCGAACGAAGTTGCTGCCGATGAATCCGGCACCGCCGGTGAGGAGGAGTGGCATCAACATCATGCTATCGCCAGCATTGGCTCGTCCGGGACCACCGTCCGCTCATTGCCCTGAGACTTCGACTGAGTCCCGCGAGGATTCTGTGTCCTGATCGGGAGGCTCAATCGCGCTGGTCCGAAGTCGTGGTCACTCAAACTCGAGTTCACAGACTCCGGCCGCGCACTGCACTCGCTTCGTGCGCGAGACCTCGCCGTATCTTGAGCTCCACGCGCACTCGTCCACACGGAGCGCCGCGCCACGCAACCTCAGGGTCACGCCGCCGCGCCGGAGGAGTGCGCAGCGTTCATCGACCAGCTCGATGCCGACGCCCGGCGCAAGCACGAAGTTTGCGATCGACCCACTCGGGGCTGCGTCGATGATGCGAACTCCGCGCTCTGTGAGTTGAATGGTTCGACGCACCAAGTTCGAGCCATCGAACATCTCAGCGATCGCTCCACCACTGCCACACTCGATGATTCGAGCCTTCGCACAGTCCTTCATCGAGAACAGTCCCCAACGGCCGGGCAGCCACTCACCCTGCTCTCGGCCCGGCACGAGCACCGTGGAATGGCAATCGCTCGCACGAAGCTCATTTCGGACCTCGGGTCGCGGCGTGTACACGCCGGTTCCTGGATCTTCGATGAAGGCGCCGGCGCTCGACGAGATGGTGATTGACAATTGGTCGCCATGGGCATGCCCACCATTTCCGGCCTGCCCAAAGTGTCCGCATCGGAATGTGACCAGAGTGTGTTCTCGACGCCATGTCAACAATCCGAACTGGGGCCAGAGGGTGGTCGGCTCGGTGTCCTCGACCGACAACGATGCCCCTCGGAGCCAGTCCATGAGCCACTCGGCCTCGGGTCCAGATGGACTGCACGCCTGCCCGAAGACTGCCCGGGCCGCTCGAACGACGTGTCGATGGTCCTCCAGATCCGCATGCGGCTGATCGGACATTTCAAGACGAAGGAATCGGCCGCTGTCGTTGTCGCCGATTTGTGCGATCGAACCATCTGACCGGAGCAGACTCTCGGCGAATCGGCCCATGCCCCAGAGTTGACGCTGCATCGCGCGATCGAACGGTTGCGCGAGCCCGCCGGCCCACTCCACACGCGGCGTTGCAGGCGCCGAAGGTGATGGGTGGAAGTTTCGAACCGCGCCAGACCACCAACGGGTTGCGCGATCCGGTTGGTGGCGCGCGATCCACAGCATCAGCGCTGCCGAGTGAAGGGCCATCTCGGCCGACAGGCGGTGATAGCACGTGCTCGCCTCAAAGTTCGACCCTTCGGAATGGAACTGAGCTCGGATCTGGTCGACCAGTTCGCGTCCAGCGAAGGCCAGCCACTCAGTTGCTTCCGGATCGTCCTTCAAGTAGGCGCCGACAGAGAGAAGCCCCGCGATGTTCGCGAGGTAGTGATTCGAACACAGGCGCTCGCCCCACTCGAGGTTTCCGGCGATGTGCCGTCCATGGTCGCGCGCGGTCGCCGAGACGAGCCGCAGAAAGTCCTCCTCGAACACGATCCCCGCAGCCCGGGCAAGGTCAACGGCGAGGAGCAGGTTTGCAACTCGGATCCCCACATCCATCGGACACAACCACTGAACTCCGAATCCCGGCGGATTGGCTCGGACGAAGTCGACGATGTGGCCGCGGATGAGATCAGCGCCCCGCGCACGCCAAGCGGCATCCGCTTGGGACAGGCGCGCTGCAATGGCCGGCAGATGTTGGAGCCTGCCGAACTCCCACGGCCACTTGACCTCGACACCCGGGTCCTCCCCGAACGCAAGGCGGCGTCGATCGCCGCGATCATCGCGGCGTATTCGGCAGCGCTCGGTCGCTCGGTTTCCTCGATCGGCGGCATGTCCTGCCGCACCAGGCGTGCGCGAACCGCACGCAGCGCCGATGGCTGTGCACCATCCAGCACGGTGTTCAGGTCAAAGCCCCCCTTCCCGCGCGCACCATCGTGGCAATCAAGGCAGTGGGTGCGGAGGGTGACACGTAGATCGGATCCCGATGACAATGCAGACTCCGAACGCTGGCGCGCGTCGGCAGCACTCGATGCCACGGTCGTCACAGCAAGCAGGAGCCAACGCGCCGAGTCGTACGGCCAGTCGGGACACTTCACCAAAGCCATGAGCGAAAGGCTACGGCAGGTCAGACCAGGCTCAAGCTGTCATTCGCCAGCACGTAACGACTCCCCGAGTTCGGGCAGGTCCACTCGCCGCTGCCGATGAGCGGCAGCGGAACACGCTCCCCGAAGGCGCTCATCCAGCCGATCTGCCGCGCGGGCACGCCAGCCATCAGCGCGAAGGGCTTCACATCGCGATTCACCACGGCACCCGCGGCCACAAAGGCGTTCTCGCCAATGGTGATGCCGCAAACCACGGTGCAGTTGGCGCCCAGCGTTGCCCCCCGCTTCACCAGCGTGTCGCGGTACTCGTCCTTGCGGGTGACCGCCGAGCGCGGGTTGTAGACGTTGGTGAAGACCATGCTCGGTCCGCAGAACACGTCATCCTCAAGCGTCACGTTGTCGTAGACGGACACGTTGTTCTGGA
>VGXL01000080.1 GCA_016873315.1 Phycisphaerae bacterium
ACATCGTGGTCACTGACTGGCACTGCGCGCCAGCTTTCCTCGCAGGCTGCGGAACTCGCTCGGCGAGGCATGCCGCGCCCCTTTTCCGCGACGGCCGCAGGCTGTGACAACGCGTGCCTTGCATCGCGACGGCCGCAAGCTGAGACAACGCGTGCCTTGCATCGCGACGGCCGTAGGACCGAGTCCATCACGGTGAACGCCAACATGCAGAAAACTCCTCGTTTGCATCACTCCGAAGTCCTTTTCGGGGGTCAAGATTGCAGATTCCGCGGCGCGGAGCAGCACGCGCGCGTCGACTCGCGGCGGCAAGAACATGCGCCGAATTGAGTCGGTTGCAGCGCGGGTCCGATCCATCGTGCCGTAGCCTGCGTGGGTTCGCCGATCCAGGAGGCCATCATGATCCAGACCCTATCCCGCGCTGCGTGGTCCATCGTCTCACTCGGCTTGCCCAGAGCATTGCGGCGACCCCTGTCCCGCGCTGCGTGGTCCATCGTGCTCGCGTTGCTCTTTGTGCCTTCCGTGATGCCGGTGTCGGCGCAGTCCCAGTTTCCCAAAGCGCTCATCTCGACGGAGTTCGAGGCGATCCTGCCGCGGGTGGGTCTGCCCGATGCCCAACGCGTGTCCGCCATGGCCGAGTACGACCGCTACCAGCGCGCGACCAGCGAACTGCGTTCGGGCTCGATCGAACGCTACCTCAAGGACCATCCCGACAACCTCACAGCCTTCAGCATGGACGACGAGCCGCGGTCGGCTGAAGAAGTGCGAAACCAAGTTCGCGCGTACCGCGGCCTGCTCGCCCAGTGGGACACGCTTGAGAACGCGCTCGTCGACTCGCTCGCGGCGCTTGGTGCAGATGGCACGAAGCTCGATCGCGTCCGGCGCTCGCTCGAACTTCGCCGCATCGAGCAGACCACCGCAGACAACTTCATGATTCGATCCGGAACCCAGGCCGACCTCTGGGAGATCGCGGGTCGCTCGAGCAAGGATCTTGACCCCTCGCTGGTCAAGACGATCGAGGACCGCATCGCCGCTCGAGAAGCCGAGTATGTCGACGCCGTTCGCGCGATCCGAACCGCGGCGATCGAACAGCCCGAGCGTCTTGCGGACTTGCGCGCCAAGGCGGTAGCGAATCACCCGCGTCCCTCGGCCGAGACCTTGCAGCAGCAGATGGAAGAAGCCCAGAAACAGGGCGCGGAGTTTGATCCTGATGAGTGGTCCCACGGCTTTGATGGGCATCTCCAAGCGATCGCCGCCGCGTTTCAGCAGTCTCGCGAACCGATTCGGGCCGCACGGACCCGCGCCATGCGGCTCGGCGCATCGATCCTGAGCGAAGCCTTCCAAGGGATTCCGCAGCCCCATGGCGCTGTTGCGTGGCTCGCGTTCGTTCGCGCCAGCGGCCCGGGCGCCTTTGGGGTCGACGATGGTGGAGCCATCCGATTCGTCGAGTCCATTGCCGCCAAGACTCCGCTCACCGCCGATCAGGATCAGGCCGTTGCGGCGGCATTTGCCGCGTGGCAGACCGCGGTGCTCGGCGCGCTGAGCGATCAGGAGCCCATGCAGTTCTTGGGAGGTGATTCCAAGAACATTCAAGACGGACTCCGAAAGCGCACCGAGGCATCCCAGGCCCGCACCGCAACGCTGAAGACTGGAGTTCGTGCAGCGTTCGGCCTGCCTCCAGAGACGGAAGCGATCGCGCAAGACGAACCTGACGGCGCAACTGACGACGCAGGCGGTGACGGCGGCACACCGGTTGGCGTCACCGTGGCCATCGGTCTCGCAACCACCGACGAGTCCGGTGACTCTGACGGCGTGATCGTGAGTGGGGGGGCCGTCGCCCTTGACATGTCAGGCGAACATCTCGACGGTCTGCTCCTCGGCGGGGACGGCGACGCGATGTTGGGGATGGACGCGGGTCGCACCATCCAGCCGTACTCCAAGCAGGAACTCCAGACTCTTCTGGAACTCTGCGAGCCAGTGGAGTCGGTCAAACCTGTCGTGACTCAGTTGCATGCGGATTACCTTGAGGTGGCGAAGGCCGTGCAGGAGCAGTTCGACGCCGCACCGAGCGCGCAGATGTCGTTTGGTCCGCAGGGCGCGACCGCGCCGACCAAGGAAGACATCACCGCAAGGTATGAAGCCGTCCGCGCGGCGCTCGGCGCGATGGAGCGTGCCGATGCAGACCTCTTCGCCGATCTCTCGGCGGTGATCGACGAGGCATGCGTCCGTCAGCAGGCGCAGTTTCGCGCGCGCAGCCTCGCGCGCGCGGGCGTGAGTGGGGCGGGCAGCAGCATGGCGTTCGGCATGACTCCCAGCCACCCGTCGGGTCCGTTCGTCGACCCCGAGTCGGTCATTCGTGCGGCACGCGTCGATGGTGCCATCGACGCCGAAGCGGCCACGACCTTGCGGGAGCATGTCGCGACGCAAGGCCACGATCCGATCCTCGCTGCCCTCAAGAACCAGTTTCAGGTCACGATGTCCAACGGACGCGAACTGGCGCTGCTCGAGTCGGACCTCTTCAAGCCGGCAGTTGCTGGCGACGCAGGCGCATCAATGACCATCGACGAGTCAGTCGGAAAGCGCATGCACGAGGCGAGCGAAGCTATGAACCAAGCTCGCAACGAGGCATCAACTCGTGCCCGTCAGGTGCTCGATGCGCTGCCCGCACTCCTCAAGGAGTCGCAGCGTCCTGGCTTCCAACGCGCCGCCGATGTGGTCCGCTACCCCGAGACCTTCAGGGATCCCACGGACATGGAGCCCATGTTCACGAAAGCGCTCGCTCTTCAGGGTCTCGACACCGCAGTGACGGCGGCCATCACGACACAACGCACCGACTACCGGGCTGCGTACGCCACGATGCGTCAGCAACTCGTCGAAGTCCGCCCCAAGGCCGTCATGCCCAGCTTCAACGGCGGGGAACCAGGATCGATCGAGGACTATCAAGCGCGCGTGCGAGCGTCGCAGGCCGCCCAGCGGCAACTTGAACGACTCAAGACCGACCGCGACGAACTCAATCGGCGAACCATGCGGCAGCTCCAGTCAACACTCGGGGAAGAGCGCGCGAAGGCGATCGGCGAATTGCCCGCACAGCGCAAGGCCCGTGGTCTCTCACTCCCCGGCCTTGGAGGGGGACTGCAGATCACGGTTCCGTGACGGGCCCGTCGCCCCAGCCGCGCGGCTTGACCTTGCGCGCTGTGGAACCATCGTCGATCGCCGGGCCCTTGTAGCCCTTGCAGGTCACGAACATCTCCACGCTCTCGGCGCGGCTCGACTTGGGCTTGAAACCCTTGCTCTCGGCGAAGAGCGCCGCGCAACGCTTGAGCAGCGCTGGGTACTCACTGCCCTCGTAGACCTTCATCGTCGCGTGGCCGCCCTTGCGCAACCAACGGGGAAAGCGATCGAGCAGTGCGTTGCACAGATTCACGCTTCGGATCGAGTCGCCGAATGGATCGCCACTCGTGTCGGGCCCCATGTCGCTGATGACCACATCGAAAGGAGCGCCTCCGAACTGCTCAGGGCCCAGATCCATCAGGTCGGCCTGGAGCAGCGTCACCTGCGGTGGCAATCCCCGCGGGTCGATCGCCTTCAAGTCGACCGCGACCACGGCGCCATTCGGTCCCACGCGCTGCGCCGCGACCTGCGTCCACGATCCGGGCGCTGCGCCCATGTCGAGCACACGATCACCCTTGCGGATCAACTTCTTGCGGTCATCAATTTCGATCAACTTGAAGGCGCTGCGCGCGCGATAGCCGTGCTCCTTCGCCAGACGGAAGAAGTGGTCCTGGACTTCCTTCATGGCTTCTCCGGCGATCCGTGCGAGTCGATCCAGCGGCGCATCTCGGGATAGAAGCGCAGAATCGCGAGCGCGCTCGCTGTGCCGTGGTCCGCGCGCTGCAACAGGGCGACATAGCCAGGAACCAGAGCGGGGTCGCCAGCGCCGGGGAGTTCGGCGAGCGTCACGCGCACGCGATCGACGGCCCGTTCGAGATAGAAGTTGTCGCGATCACCGCAGAGCATGTGCACGCGCTCGCGCCACAGAGGCAGCACGGCCTCTGGTTCCCGACGCAGTCGCATGGCTTGGTCGTAGGTCGACCATGCCTCGACGACGACTGGATCAATCGCGCCGGTCGCCGCGTCGACGAGTCGGCGCGGATGCCCGGACACTGAATCGACGGGACTCCACATCGCGCACCATGCATCCCACTGTTCGCCGCTCAGGCCTTGTGGCGAGAGCACCCACTCCATCATGATCTCGTCGCGGTTGTTCATGCACACGCGATCGAATGCATCGCGCATCGGTTCGCGGAAGCTCGGGAACTCCGCACCCGTGGAGTCGACATAGGCGTTCGGATCGGCGTACAGATCGACCGTCTGGAACGCCGAGAAATCGATCGGATCAGGGGAACTGGAGAAGCACGCACCGAAGGTCTCGGGATAGATCAGAGCAAGCCACAAGCTGCTCCATCCACCGCTCGAGTGGCCGGTCACCAGCCTTGCCTCGGGACGAGCGTCGAGCCGGAAACGCTCTTCAAGCCACGGCACGAGTTCCGTGGTGAGCGCCGTACCGCGAGGACCATTGGCCACTGAGTCCACGAATCCGTGATGTCCGAGCGGTCCATCGGGATCGAGCACGACCCACACTGCTGGCGGCAGCGCTGCTTCGCCGAGCTCGCTGTGCACCACATTCATCAGCGACTCGGCGCCCAGGTGTCGACCGCCGAATCCCGGAATCACATAGATCGTCGGCCAAACGCGCCGTGGGTGCGTGGTGTCGTGATAGCCGGGAGGAAGGATGACTCCCGCGCGGTGCACGGCCGGCACTCCGCTCGCGGTCACGAGCGTGCTGGGCACATTGACCCAGACCAAGCGAGGACAGTCAGGATCGTCACCGATCTGTCCTCCAGGCATGGGCTCCTGCGGAACGAGCGCATCGAGCTCCAGCGTGATGTCATCTTCGGCCGTTCGCGAAAGCGTGATCGTGGTCGGCTGCCCCATCAGATTGCCGGGACCCATGTGCCCGCGCACGGTCGAGTCGCGATCGAGCACGGCTTGCACGCGAAATGTGCCGTCGAACTCGCTCATCGGATACGGGTACCACGCCGTGCCTTCGCCCAGCTCGACAGGTACGCCTGCTGCAAGGTCGTGCACATCGATCCCGGCCATCGGTTGCGGGTCCTCGAAGAAGGGGGCCTCGGCTGGATCCTCATCAACGCGTGAACCCTCGGCCACGAAGAAAACGAGGATTCGTCCACTCGAAGCACCTGCCGCGAGCAAGTCGACTTTGTCGCCGGGAATGCGCACGCGCAGCCGATCAGGTTTGGCGGGCGGCTCGATCGGCGCGACCAGTCGAGGCCGCAGGATTGGCTTCGCACCGTCGATCGCGAAGTCGCGCGCGGGCAGTGTGTCGTTCCCTGCTGCTGGCACAGTCCCGCCGGATGCGTCGCTCGGTGCTGCTGGCGCAGTCCCACCAGATGCGTCGCTCGGTGTCGTGTCCGGTGACGGAACCGGCGCTGGTGGTGGCGGAACTGGGATTCCCATGGGTACATCGCTCGGTGCCGGTTGCGGCATCGGCGGATCAACGCGACGCGGAGGAACCTGCGTCAAGCACGCGGCGGCCAGGACCATGTGGAGCATGCGGCCATCCTACGCGCGCGAGTTCAGAGCACCGATACACTCGATGACATGCGATCGATCGCCTTCCTGTCCTTGGTCGTTGCGCTGCTTGCAGCATGCGAATCGACGCATCCATTGCCGGGCTTTCAACGCGATGTGGTCGATGCCTGGCGCGCAGGCTTTGCGGGCGGCGCTTCGGCACGCGAGACGACCGAGATCAAGGTCGGCCCGGTCGTCGATGTCGAGATTGATGTCTTCGCCGGCGATGTCACGATCGAAGCGAGCGAGGACAACTCCGAGTACGCCGAACTCACCGTGACTCGCAAGGCGGTTCATGGGTTCGGTCGCAACGACGATGCCGAGGCGTCGATCAGCCAGATTCGACAGGATCTTTCGGTCACGCAGCCTTCGGCGGAGCGCACGCTGATGCGGATCACGGGCATCACCGGCCATGCTGAGCCGTGGTACCAGCGGGTCGATGTTGACCTGAAGGTTCCGCGCCTGGGCTCGGTTCGGGTCACGACCACTCGCGGCCATGTCTGGGTTTACGGCAGCCGTGACCGAATCGAAATCGATGGCGGTGATGGCGATGTTCGCATCATCACCGACTTTCCGTTCTCAGCGGACTGCCGAGTGATCAACGAGGACGGCGACATCGACCTTCGTCTCCCCGAGCGCTCGGCGGGCACCTTTGATCTGGAGACCGTGCGCGGCACCGTCAAGACAAGCGTTGCCAAAGGCGAGTGGCGGGATCTACCCGGCCAGTACAGCGATCACGACTCGGTCGTCTCGATGCTGAACAACGGCCGCAACCGTGTGCTCCTGCGCACGGTCGACGGAAACATCCGCGTCAGCGTTGACGACCATCCGTTCCAGATCGGTCCGTACATCTTCGACCCGTGACGGCTCGATTCGAGCAGCTCAGTTCGTGGACCGCTCGAATCCGTGATGGATCGCCGCGCGAATCACCCCGCGAGCACCGCGAGCCGCGCGCAGGTCTCGTGGATGTTGGCTCGGCTGTTGAAGGCGCTGATCCTGAAGAAGCCCTCGCCGCATGAGCCGAACCCAGCACCGGGTGTGATGACCACCTGTGCCTTCTCAAGCAGCAGATCGAACGCCTGCCACGAGAGCAATCCCTTGGGGCATTCGGCCCAGATGTATGGGGCGTTCGTTCCGCCCCAGCATCGAAGACCAAGCCCCTGAACAGCGGTGCGCAGCAGCGCTGCATTGGCCAGATAGAAGTCGGTCAATGCCCGCACTTCTCGCTGGCCCTCGCCTGAATAGAGCGAGGCCGCAGCGCACTGCACCGGCCACGACACGCCATTGCTGCAGGTTGACCATCGCCGCGTCCATAGCCGATGCAACGGAACGCGTTCGCCACGCATCGTCGTGCCCATCAGCGATGTGGGGCACACCGTGTAGCCGCAGCGCAAGCCAGTGAACCCACCATTCTTCGAGAAGCTCCGGAACTCCATCGCAACCTCGCGCGCGCCGGGAATCTCGTAGATCGATCGCGGCACGGCGGGATCTCGCACATACGCCTCGTACGCGGCGTCGAAGAGCAAGATCGCGCCGTGACAGTGCGCGTATGCGACCCAAGCCTCGAGCTGCGCACGCGTGGCCACCGCGCCGGTGGGGTTGTTGGGGAAGCACAGGTACGCCACATCGACGGCCTCGGTCGGAGGATCAGCGACGAAGCCATTGCCAGGTGTGCCCGGCAGATAGGTCAGACCCTGATATCGCCCACCCTCGAGTGCGGGGCCAGTGTTGCCTGCCATGACATTCGTATCGACATAGACCGGATAGACCGGATCGGGCACAGCGATCCGATTCCCACTGCCAAGGATCTCGAGCGCGGCACTCGCGTCGGGCTTGGATCCGTCGCTCAGGAAGATCTCATCATCTGCAACCTCGATCCCTCGCGAGCGGTACTCGCCGTTGGCGATCGCGGCGCGGACGAACTCGTGCCCAGTCGCGGGTCCGTAGCCCTTGAAGCGTTCGTGCGTCGCCAAGTCGTCGACCGCGGCATGCAGCGCCTTGATCGTGGTCTGTGGTAGCGGTTCGGTCACATCGCCGATGCCGCAGCGGATGATGCGCGGTGCGAGCTCTGGATGCGAAGCAGCGAAGCCCTGCACACGCCGTGCGATCTCGGGAAACAGGTACCCGGCCGACAGCTTGAGGAAGTGCTCGTTGATGCGTGCCATGGTGAGGTGTCAGGACGGAAAGATGACGGTCGTTGTCTTCGCAGGGGGGATGTTGGCCACGACGACCTCGCTCGATCGCGTGCAGCCGGCGAGGACGCGATCCTCGATGACCGCGAGAGGTTCCGCGCCGTGCAGCGCGCCATGGCCATCGCGCAGCGTTCGCGCACCGACATACGCGAAGTAGCGCAGCGATCCAGCAGGTCGGATGAGCGCACGGAGTTGGACCATGATCCGTTCGACGAGTTCGGGCGGGAAGTTGTTGAAGGGCAGCCCGCACACGACATGGTCGAACCCCGGCTCAAGTCGCGCCTCTTCGATGGGGGCGTTGATCAGTTGCACCTCGCCGGCCTCATTCGGATGGGCCTTCTTCCACGGGACGAGGACATCGGCGTCCAGCCTCGTGCAGAAGTCCTTGGAGAGTTCGACGATGACGACCTGATCGCCAGGTCGCTTGGCAGCCAGCAGCGCGCGTGTGAACGGACCTGTTCCTGGCCCGACCTCGAGCCAACGCTGTGGCGCTCCCGTCGCCAGGCCATGCACCATCGCTCGGGCGAGCGCTGGCGACGACGGCAAGATCGAGCCGGTGTTCCTGGCGTCCCGGAAGAAGTGGCGCAGGAAGGTGAGCATGGGCATCCGATGCTATCGATCGCGCTGAGCAGTCAGGTAGGCAGGGGGGACTGATCGCGCCGGTCAGTCCGGGCCGATGGCTTGCAGCGATTCGCGCCCGGTCATGGCGAGCGCAGCACCAGCAAACACCTGGCTGATGTGCTCAAGATCCTTGAGTGCACAGAGCTCGACGGTGGTGTGCATGTAACGGATCGGCAGGCTCAGGAGTCCGCAGGGGATGCCGCCGTTTCGCGTAAAGATCGCGTCGGTGTCCGTGCCGCTGCGACCAGCGGTGGCGGATCGCTGCACGGTGATGCCCAGCGCGACGGCTGCCTCTGACAGCATGCGTGTGCAGGCGGCATGGACCGGCAGCCCGACAGCGAGCTTGGGTCCGCCGGCAAGCTTGAACTGACCGTGTTGGGCGTGGCTGATCCCCGGGCTGTCCGTCGCGTGTCCGACATCGGTCACGAAGGCCAGGTCGGGTGCCAAGCTCTGCGCGATCATGGATGCGCCGTGCAGGCCGACTTCCTCCTGCACCGTGCTCACCGCGACCACGCGGACCTTGAGTGTGTTGCGTTGGGCGTGCACGAGCCTGAGCGCTTCGGCCGCCGCGAAGATGCCAATGCGATTGTCGAGTGCACGGGCCACGAGCAATCCATCGCCCATGAGCACCGGGCCTTCGGAGAACACGCCAGCGTCGCCAATGTTCAAGCGTGCCAGTGCGGATGCTTGATCCTTCGCGCCGATGTCGACGAACAGTTCGTGCAGCTTGCGGACCTTTCCTTCGGTCGACTTGTCCTGCAAGTGGATGGCGGTGGCGCCGATCAATCCCATGACCGGTTCGGTCACGCCGGGAACGCTGCTCTGGAATCGAATGCGCTTCCCCACAATGCTGCCGGCATCGATGCCGCCAATCGCTCGGCAGTACACGAATCCCTGCGCATCGACATGGTTCACCATCAACCCGATCTCATCGCAGTGCCCGCACATGGCCAGCGTTCGCAATGCGCCCGTCGGCTCGATCGCCGCGAAGCAGTTTCCGTGGGCATCGCTCCAGACGCGGTCAGCGAACGGCTTCACATACTCCATCCACAGTCGCTGTCCGGGTGCCTCGAAACCGCTGGGCGTTGGAGTTTCAAGCAATCGGGTGAGGAACGAAAGGCTCTCGGGGCGCATGGGCCGGACATCCTAATGCCGAGCGAGCGTCCCCCTGACGACACCGCCGCATCAGGCGAGCCGCTGCGCGGTGGGCTCGGAGACTGGTGCGGCGGGCGTGCGCCGTGTGGAGATTGCACGGCGCGATCCAGGAGGAGAATGAGGCGAACGCGGATCGAGCGGGCTCGATCATGGCGTTCAGCCCCCCCATCGCTGTGAGTCCATACGCTCACAAGGCCCGGGCTGTTCAGGCATTGTGTGCTCGGGTGGCTACATTTCACCAATGCTCTCCGCCATTGCTGCGTCCTACGCGCTCGCTGCCATCGTGATCTCTGGCACGGTTGACTTGCCGCGTCTGCCGTCCTTGAGTCCCGACGGCTCGCAGATCACTTTCGCGTGGCGCGGCGATCTCTGGAAGGTGCCGACGCAGGGCGGTGCGGCGACCCGGCTGACCAGCCATTCGGCAGACGAAGCGGAGAGCGCGTGGCTTCCCGATGGTTCCGGGATCGTCTTCACGAGCGATCGAGAGGGCGGTCCGAACCTGTGGTTCATGCAGCCCGATGGTTCAGGTTTGCGGCAGCTCACCACGCTCGATGTCCCGTCCATGCGGCTCACTGGAATCGGTGAATCGCCCGTGGGCCGCGCCGCCTATTTCGACGCATACCTCGAGGGGGATCTGTACCGAAGCCCGCGCTCGTACATGGTTCCGCTCACTGGCGGCGAACCCCGTCGCGTGCACGACGCCTTTGGCACCAACGCTCGACCCTTTGCCGATGGCTCCATCGTCGTTTTCGAGCGCGGCGGCAGCGAGTGGTCCCGTCGTCACTACCGCGGTCCGGATTCACGCGATGTCTGGACCTTCAATCGCGCCGTGGATCCCGCGAAGGCCTACACGCGCCTGACCGACTGGGCTGGCAACGATGGTCACGCGTTCTGGACGGCTCCCGCGACCATCGTCTTCCTGTCCGACCGCAAGGATGACACCGTCAACCTGTTCCGCCGTTCGCCCAACGGTGCGGTCGAACAGTTGACGCACTTCAAGGGCGAGGACATCAAGGACCTCACTGTCTCGGCTGATGGATCGAAGGCGGCCTTCACGGTGTGGGATCGTCTCTACACGCTCGATCTCTCCGGTGGCGCGCAACCGCGGATCGTCGCCGTGACGGCGACCGAAGATGCCGGTGATCTCTTCGAGCAGAAGCCCGTGGCATCGCTCGCGACCGAAGCTGCGCTCAGCCCCGATGGCAAGGCGATGGCAGTGATCGCCTTCGGCGATGTGTGGGTCAAGGGCACCGACAGCAAGGTTCCTGCGCGCCGCGTGACCGATTGGCCCAGCCGCGAGAAGGACATCGCGTGGAGCGCCGACAGCCAGACGCTGTACTTCACGAGCGATCACTCAGGGACAGAGGATCTCTGGCAGGCGACCGTCAACAAGACACGCGACGATGTGAAGAAGAGTTTCGAGGCCGCCACGAAGCCAATCGAACAGCCCAAGCCTGCTGAGCCCGCGCCAGCAGAGCCCGCTCCAGCTGAGCCCGCTCCAGCTGAACCCAAACCCGTTGAGCCCAACGCATCGGTGCCTGCGTCGGACCCCGCACAGCCCGCGGTGCCGGCGAATGCAACGGCGCCGAACGACGACGCGAAGCCCGCCGACAAGAAGGACGAGAAGAAGGACGAGAAGAAGCCCGAAGAAAAGAAGGACGAACCGAACCGCTGGCCCGATGCGGTGTCGTTCGAGGTCACGGCGCTGCTGCAAGATCCTGCGCAGGATCGTCAGGCCGTGCCCAGTCCAGATGGCACGCGACTGCTCTTCC
>VGXL01000081.1 GCA_016873315.1 Phycisphaerae bacterium
GATCGCCGTCGCGTGTGCCGGTACGCCCGCGCTCGTGCCCTTCGCGCAGCCGATGACCGATGCCCTGCCGGCAGTCCGCGATCGAGCGATCGAGCTCGCCAGCCAGTGCGTGGAAGCCCCACCATCGCATCTGCGCGAAGGCGGACTCTGGCTTGACGGCGTGGACGCGGAGCTGGACGAGGCGCGTCTTCTTCAGCGCGATGCCAACGCGTGGCTCGCCCGCTACCAAGCCGAGCTCATTGAGCGCTCAGGGATCGACACGCTCAAGACGGGCTACAACCGCGTGTTCGGTTACTACATCGAACTCTCCGCGTCGCAGGCGGGGCGTGCTCCGGAGTGGCTCATTCGCAAGCAGACGCTGCGCAACGCTGAGCGGTACACGACGCCGGAGCTCAAGGAGTTCGAGCACAAGGTGCTCACCGCCGAGGCTCGAGCGATCGAACGCGAACAGAGGCTCTTCGCCGAGGCGTGCGCGCGGCTGGCGGAGCATGGCCCCGCGATCGCGGTCATCGCCGAGTCCATCGCCGCACTCGATGTCTTGCGCTCGTTCGCGACGGTCGCTTCGGAGTCGGGATGGAATCGGCCAGAACTCGTCGATGGCGCAGAGCTCTGCATCGATCAGGGGCGGCACCCAGTCTTGGACAGCGTGCTCCGTGAGCGCTTTGTGCCCAACGACTGCAGGCTCGGGCACGATGGCAGCGCCCGACTGGCGCTCATCACCGGACCCAACATGGCCGGCAAGAGCACCTACATCCGCCAGTGTGCGCTCATTGCGCTGCTCGCGCATGCAGGCAGCTTTGTTCCGGCGCAGCGGGCCGTCATCGGCCTGACCGACCGCATCTTCACGCGCATCGGTGCGAGCGACGAGCTGCACTCGGGACAGAGCACCTTCATGGTCGAGATGACCGAAACGGCGGCAATCTTGAATGCCGCGACCAGCCGAAGCCTGGTCATCCTCGATGAGATCGGCCGCGGCACGAGCACGCTCGATGGTCTGAGCCTGGCCTGGGCCATCACGGAAACGCTCGCCGATCGTGGGTGCCGCACGCTCTTCGCCACGCACTACCACGAGATCACCTCGCTCGCGGACGAACGCCGCGACATCACCAATCTGCATGTTGCCGTGCGCGAGTGGAAGGACGAGATCGTCTTCCTGCACCGGATCGAATCGGGCCGGACCGATCGCAGTTACGGCATCCACGTCGCGCAGCTCGCGGGCGTGCCGCGCGCTACCGTCGAGCGTGCCCGCGCGATCCTTGCAGCGCTCGAAGCCGGTCACGCTGCGCCCAACCGACCCGAGGCAGCCACCGCTGGCGACCAACTCTCGCTCTTCACGCAATACTTGCCGCATCCGGCACTTGATCGCCTGCGCGGGATTGACCTTGATCACCTGTCGCCGATGCAGGCGTTCGATCTGCTGCGCGACCTGCAGCGTGAATCGCGCGGCTAGGCTTTGGCCATGATCGATCCTGCCCTCCTGCGTTCCAAGCACGCCGCAGGCGTCGCATACGGTGACTATGTTCGGTCGAGCCCGCAACACGAACCCGCGTGGCGGGCCGTCGAATCGCGCGTCGAGCTCTCGCCGGCACAGCACACGCTGATCGACGGATTCATCCGGCGGATCAATGTGATCTGTCTGAGCGGCATGTGGTGCGGGGACTGTTCCGCGCAGGGACCAATGCTTGCCGCGATCGCCGGGGCGTCATCCTTGGTCGATCTGCGCTGGCTCGACCGCGACGCGCACGCGGACCTTGCTGAAGCCGTTCGGATTTGCGGCGGATTGCGTGTCCCCACCGTGTTGTTCGCGAATGAGGATTTCGAGTTCCTGTCGCTCTTGGGCGATCGCACGCTCTCGCGCTACCGCGCCATCGCGGCGCGGCAACTCGGCGCAAGCTGTCCCCTGCCGGGCGCGCGCGTGGCGGACGATGAGCTCTCAGCCACGCTCCAAGACTGGGTCGATGAGTTTGAACGCGCGCACCTGATCGCGCGCCTGAGCCCTCGACTGCGCACGAAGCACGGCGACTGACCGGGCGGTCAGCGCAACTTCAGCGTCACGAGCGCAATCACGACGGCCACCGCGCTCACGATGTAGGAGCGCGTGACGATCTGCGTCTCCTTCCAACCACGCATGTGGAAGCCGTGATGGATGGGCGTACTCGGGAAGATCCGTCGGCCCTCGCCATACTTGCGCTTGGTCCACTTGAACCAGCTGACCTGGATCATCACCGTCGAGATCTCGATGACATAGACGATGCCGATGATCGGGAGCAGCAGTTCGTTGCGCGTGACGACGCCGATGTACCCCATGAGCGCGCCGAGCGCGAGCGAGCCGGTGTCGCCCATGAACACGCGAGCAGGATGCGCGTTGAACCACAGGAATCCAAGTGTGGCCCCCGCCATTGCGCCCGCGAGCACCATGAGCTCGGCCGCGCCCGGCACATACGGCACCATCAGGAAGTACGCGGTGTTCGCGTGACCCGAGATGTAGGCCAGGACCATCAGCGCAAAGCTCGTGATGACCATGTTGCCGCCGGCGAGTCCATCCATCCCGTCCGTGATGTTGACGGCGTTCGAGAAGCCGGTCATGAAGAACGCGCAAAGCACCGCGAACGCCCCGATGCCGAGCACGATCACGCTCGGCACGAGATCCAATCGCAGGCCGACGAAGTCCTTCACGGCCGTCGGTGGATAGGTCCGCTGGAACGGCAGATTCAAGACATGCGCATCGGGCAGCTTGGCAGCCTTATAGACGAAGTACCCGACCACGAGGCCGAGCCCGACTTGAAAGACCAGCTTTTCCCAGCTGTACAAGCCATCGCGCGATCCGGGCTTGCGTTGGCTTGAGGTGAGCTTGAGCCAGTCATCGATGGCGCCCACGCCGCTCATCCACACCAGCACGATCAGCGAGATCTGGATGTAGCGGTTGAACCAGACGTCCGCGAGCAGCGCCGTCGTGACCAAGATGCTCCCGCACAGGAAAATCCCGCCCATCGTCGGCACGCCGCTGCGCCCCTGCATTAGGCGATTGATCTCTTCGTGGCCAAACTCGGCGGTGTCGCCGATCTTCTTGCGCTGCAGCCACGCGATCACGCTCGGGCCTTGCCACAACGCCAGCGTGAACGAGACGAGCAACGCGGCAAACGCGCGGAACTCGACCTGCCACATGATCCCCACGATCCAACGCAAGAGCGGGATCGAGTCAATCTTGTCCTGGAATTCAACGACGAGGTTGTAGAGCATGCCCTGTCCCTGACCCGGCCCGTGGGCCGATCCCTTGTTCAGCCCGCCACAAGCGGCGCCGATCGCAGTGCCGGCAGCACGCGCTCGACGGCCGATCCCCTGCTTCCCTTCAACAGCACCGCGTCGCCTTCGGCCAGCGCCGCAGCAATCCGGTCCGCCGCGCCACCTTCGAGCGACTCGATCCACTCGACATCAAGTCCCGCCTCGCGCGCGGCTTCGGCGCCGAACCGGCTTCGCGGCCCGATGAACCACGCCCGATCGCCACGCTCGAGGACCGAAGCAGCCACACGGCCGACCTCTTCGTGCAGCGCGCGTTCACCATCGCCAAGTTCGAGCATGTCACCAAGCACGACGACCCGCCGCGGGGCTCGCGCCGCGACTTCGCCAAAGGCTCGCAACGCAGCTGCGACCGCATCCGGATTGGCGTTGTAGGCGTCGTTGTAGATGTCGACCGTGCCGATCCGCTCGCGAACCATGCGCATTTCGGCGGGTTCCACGGTGGCCAACCCGCGGACAACCTGCGCTGGCGTCAGACCTCGATCCAAACCCATGCTGAGTGCGGCAAGCGCATTCATGGCGTTGTGGATCCCCGGCAGCCGCAGTTCGAACTGCACGAACTGGCCATGGGCCCGCGCCGTGACGATCTGCACTTCGGGGTGCTGCTCTCGCGAAACCAGCCGCACGCTGCGCGCTGCATCCGTGCCGAAGGTGATCACGCGAAGGTCGCATCGACCGAGTTCGGAGAGCGCCCGCATCAGCGGTGCACTGTCACCGTTGACGATGACCGGGGCGCAGGCAGGCAGGGCGTCGGCGATGCTCGCCTTCTCAGTCGCGATCGCTTCGAGCGATCCCATGCCGCCCAAGTGCGCGCGGCCGACCATGGTGATCACGGCCGCATCCTGCTCGGCGATCGCCGACAATCGACGAATCTCGCCGGGGTGATTCATGCCCATCTCAAGAAGCAAGAAGTCATCACCAGGGACCGCTGACAGCATCGTGAGCGGCACACCAATCTCGTTGTTGAAGCTCTTGGGGCTGCTCGTCCCGCGCTGCTGTTGCGACAGCACGCCGTGCAGGAGTCGACGCGTCGTCGTCTTTCCGCTCGATCCAGTGATCCCGATCGTGAACGGCGAGACCTCGGCGCGCCATGCCGTCGCAAGGCGCTGCAGCGCAACGAGCGTGTCGCGCACGAGCAGCGTGGGGACCGAAGGCGTGAATCCGTCTGGAAAACGCGAAATAATCAGCGCCGCTGCACCGGCGGCTTCGGCCGCGGCGAGATGGTGGTGCGCATCGTGCTGCTCACCAACGAGCGCAACGAAGACGCGACCGTGGAGCGCGACGCGGGTGTCCGTCCCGACGCCGACGAGCGGCTCACTGCTGCGGGGTGGACCGACCCAACGGCCGCCCGTGGCGCTGGCGATCGCATCGTGCGACAGGAACATCACGCGAGAGCTCCTTCCTGAACGGCGGCTCGCGCGGCGAGCGCGGCCTTGGCCACGATCCTGTCATCGAAGGGATGCTTGATCGTTCCGATGATCTGGTAGTCCTCGTGCCCCTTGCCCGCAATGAGCACGACATCGCGATCGCGGGCTTCGGCCACCGCGGCCTGAATCGCCGCAGCACGATCCGTCACGCGTTGCACGGTGGCAGCCGTGCCCTGCGGCACGCCGGCCATGATCTGATCGACGATCGATTCAGGCGCCTCGGTCCGCGGATTGTCGCTCGTCACGATCACCACATCGCTGTGGTCACACGCCACGCGCGCCATGCGCGGACGCTTCGTGGGATCCCGATCGCCGCCACAACCAAAGACCGTGATCAGTCGACCACCGGGTTCAAGAACTGCCCTCAGCGCGGTGCAGACATTCAGCAACGCGTCGTCGGTGTGGGCATAGTCGACGACCACCGCGAAGGGATCCCCGGGCGCCGTCACGGGCTCGAGTCGGCCCGGCGGTGCGGCGCACGTCGCAAGCGCTTGTTCGATCACGCTTCCATCGATGCCGCCTGACCACGCCGCAGCCACGGCTTGCAGCGTGTTCATGGTGTTGTGTCGACCCGTGAACGGAAGGTCAGCCTCGAGACGCCCCCACGGACCAATCAAGCGCAGTCGCATGCTGCCCACGCCCACGCGCAACTCCTGCGCACTGGCCGTTGCGCGCGGACTGCGCACGCTGCACCGAATGACATGGGCGCGGCAATCACGCAGCATGCGCTCGTGGGCTGGATCGTCGGCGTTGACGATCGCCGTCGCGCACGGATCGAGTCCCGCGAACAAGATGGCTTTCGCACTTGCGTAGGCATCCATCGATCCGTGATAGTCCAGGTGGTCGCCGGTCAAGTTCGTGAAGATCCCGCAGCCGAATCGAAGTGCGGCAACGCGCCCTTGGTGCAGCGCGTGACTGCTCGTTTCCATGACAGCGCCGTCGCAACCATTCGCGACCATGCGTGCGAAGGTCGCGCTGAGCTCGATGGCGCCCGGCGTCGTGAGGTTGCTTGCCACGGTGCCCGCACCGTCATCCATCTCGACCGTCCCGATCAGCCCGCAACGCCGGCCCGCAACGCGCGCGATGTGTCGGTACAGGTAGGTCGTCGTCGTCTTGCCGTTGGTGCCGGTGATGCCGACCAGTCGCAACCTGCGGCTCGGGAATCCGTGGAAGGCTTCGGCGATCCACGGCAGCAGCGCCGCGGCATCCTTCGTGCCCTGCTGCGCCGTACTCGATCGCGCCACCAGCCACCCCACACCGCGAATCGGCTCCACGCCATCATCGGCTAGCACGGCGGCGGCACCCTTGGCGATCGCGTCCTGAATGAACGCTCGGCCATCACCGTGGGCACCCGTTCTGGCGACGAAGAGCGCACCGGGCTTCACCTGGCGGGAGTCATCGGCGAGTGATGCAATCTCGAGCTCGCCACCTGCGGCCAAGGTCACTCCATCGACTGCCTTCACGAGCGCACTCACCTGCATCGTTTCGTCCTCCGTGACGGTTCCCAAGCCTACCGCGCGCCGCCATGCGCGCTCGGGGTTCCATCGGCTCGGCCCGCCACTTTTCGACGGGAAATTCCGACGATCCCATGCGGGCGGGTCACGGCAGGATCAGCATGCAGTCGCCGTAGGAATAGAAGCGGTAGCCATCGCGCTGGGCGACCGCGTAGATCGACTTCAGGCGATCCAGCCCGACCATCGCCCCGACGAGCGCCAGAAGCGTGCTCCGAGGCAGATGGAAGTTGGTCAGCAAGCCGTCCACCAACTTGAATCGGTGGCCGGGTGCGATGAGGAGACGCGTGTCGAACTCCCCCGCACTCGGGGGAACCGGCAGGCTCTCAAGAACGCGCACGCTCGTGGTCCCGACGGCGATCACGCGATCGCCGCGCGCACGGGTCGCCAGGACTGCATCGAGCGAAGCCTGATCGATCCGGCACCACTCCGCGTGCATGGGGTGCTCATCGAGCCACGCAGTCTCGACTGGCTTGAAGGTGCCTAGTCCGACTTGCAGCTCAACGCTCGACCATGCAACTCCATGCTGATGGAGGAGTTGCAGCAGCTCTGGGGTCAAGTGCAACCCAGCCGTCGGCGCCGCCACGCTTGGACGGCTCAACGCCTGCGCGTAGACCGTCTGGTAGCGGTCGCGATCGATCGCCTCCTCGACCGACTCGTGTCGATCGCGCCGGGCGCCCAAGATGTACGGCGGAAGCGGCGCGCGACCGACGCGCAGCAGAATCTGCGTTGGCGCATCCGGGAAATCGATGACCCACGACTCGTCCCGCCGCTCGCGTGCCGTCACGACGACGCGGTCACCACTCGCTCCGTGAAGTTCGATCTGATCGCCCGGTCGCAGCCGTTTCGCCCCCTTGATGAGTGCGGTCCACGCTCGGTCGCCCACCGGCGCAACGAACAGTCCTTCGATGTCGCGCGTGTCGCCGAGCCGGACTCCCTCGAACCGCACGGGGGCCACCTTGGTGTGGTTCGCGACGAGCAGGTCGCCGGCAACCATCCACTGTGGAAGGTCGCTGACCCGAGCGTGCACGATTTCGGCGTTTGAACGGCGCACAACCATCATGCGGGCGCTGTCCCGCGGCTCGGCCGGCACGGTCGCCACACACGCCGGATCGAGTGAGTAGTCGAGTTCGTCAGTGCGCAGTCGGTGCATGAGGCTCGCTCGTCAAGATCGCTCGGCTCCACCGTCGACCTCGCATCAGATCCGCAAGCGGCATGGGCTTGCCGCCCGGGAGCTGCGCTTCCAGCACCTCGATCGCGCCCTCGCCGCAACCGACGACGCCATGTGTTGCCACCGTGCCCATCGGGAGTTCAGCATCGACCGTCCTGCAGCGCAGCACCTTGATTGGCATCGGCCCCGTGCCTTCTCCAGTGATCGTGCAGTCCGTTCCAGGCCACGGCGACAGTCCGTTGATGCGCGCACACACAGCACGGGCAGAGCCACCAAGGTCCACCCACGCATCGGCACGCGACAGTCTTCGCGCGCGCGTGGCCAACGACTCATCCTGCGTCGAACCCTGCGCCGTTCCGGCGATCAAGCCCTGAACGACGCCGACCATCGACGACACGCCCAACTGCGCGAGCCGATCATGAAGATCGCCGCTGGTCTCGCTCGCACCGATCGTGGTCGTGACGCGCGCGTAAACGAGTCCGGCGTCCATCCGCGGTGCGATCGAGATCACCGTGACACCGACCTCGTCGTCGCCAGCCATCACGCTGCGTTGAATTGGTGCGGCGCCACGCCATCGCGGGAGCAGCGAACCGTGCAGATTGCACGCCACGCGACCCTCGAGCACGCTCGGCGAGAGTTTCTGCCCAAATGCAATCACGGCGAGCGCGTCGATGCGTTCGAGTTTCAGGAGATCGAGCCACTCCGGCGCGTTGATGTCCTCGGGCTTGATCACACGAAGCCCCTCGCCCGCCGCCCAAGCACCCACCGGGGTCGGTTCGAGCACTCGGCCCCGACCAGCCGGGCGATCCGGCTGAGTGACGACCACGGGCACTTTGATGCCGGACGCGGCGATCAGCGCTGAGAAACTTGGGATCGCGAAGGCTCCCGACCCAAGGAGCGCCACCCGCGCACTCACTGGCCTTCCTCGAACGCGGCTTCGAGATCACGCAATGCGCGGCGTGCCGACAGCCGATCGATCGGCGACATCCAGTCGGTGATCAAACGACCTTCAAGGTGATCGTGCTCGTGCAGCCAGCATCGACCCATGAGTCCGCTGTCCTCGAGCTCAAACCGCTCCCCATCCAAGCCCGTGGCCTCGATTCGAACATGTGCCGGCCGCCGTACACCGACACGAATCCCGGGCAGGCTCAGGCATCCTTCGTCGCGCACGGCAATGGGGCCGTCGGCGGCGATCAGGCGCGGATTGATGAACGCGCGCGCAGGGAATTGTTCATGTTCCTCGGTCACGAAGATTCGCAGGGATCGACCAACCTGCGGCGCGGCCAAACCCAGCCCTTCCTCGTCGCGCATGACCGCAAACATGTCGTCGACGAGCGTTCGGATGCCCTCGTCGATGGTCGTCACGGGCTCGGCCCGACGCTTCAGGACGGGGTCGGGATACCACACGATGTCATGGCCTCGGCTCGGCACGATCCGATGGTATCGCTCGATCGGTGCTCCCTTCGGACAACCCTCGTGGATACACTCCCGCGTCCGAGACTTCCCGTGATCCTTCCTTGGAAGAAATCCGAACCGCCGCCGGCCTTCGTGGCCGATCCCGCGAAGGCCGCCCGCTACGCCGAGAAGGCGCGCGAGGCCATGCGTAAGGGCGAGTGGACCTATTCGCTGACCATGTTCGCGATGTCGGTGAAGTTCGACCCGAACAATCTCGTCGTGCACACCGAGATGTACGACGCGGCGCTCGCTCACCACAACGCCGGGGGAAAGGCGGCCGCCAGCAGCGACATCAAGATGATCGATGGCATCGGGCTCGTGGATCGCTTCGCTGTGAGCGAGTACCAGTGGTTCTGCAGCATTCGAGATGCGGCCCTGGCGCTGACATGCCTCGAAGCCGCCGCCAAGGCAGGGCTGCCCGACTTCGGGCAGTGGGCCGCCAAGAGCGTGCTCGGCGCGGTGAACTTGGTGCAGAACGCCAAGCCCACGAAAAAGCTCTGGCTGCGCGCGAAAGATGCGTTCGCTGGCGTCGAAGCCTGGGAGCAGGCGCTGCAGTGCGGCGAGGCCGCAGTCGCGATGGATGCAAGCGACGGTGCGCTCCAGTCGGAACTTCGCCAACTTCAGGCCGCGTTGGCCATCAAGCGCGGTGGCTACAACGAAAACCTGGGCAAGGAAGGCGCGTTCCTGACGCGCGTGAAGGATGCCGAAAAGCAAGCCGAACTCCAAGCCGCCGACAGCCTGTCCGGTTCGGGCGGCAAGGATCAGTTGCAGCTCGAGGTGGCCAAGCGGGAGTTCGACGAGAAGCCCCAGTCGCCTGAAGCCGTGCTGAAGTACGCGCAGTTGCTCCGTCGCGGCGGCACGCCCGAGGGCGAAGCGCTGGCGATCGAGGTGTACACCGTCGGCTTCAAAAACATCGGCGAATACCGATTCAAGATGGAGGCGGACAACATCCGCATTCTGCGTGCGCGCCGCAAGCTCGACGCGATCAAGGTGGCGGCGGATGCTGGCGATGCCAAGGCTGCAGCGCAGCATGCCGCTGGCCTGAAGCAGGTCCAAGAGTTCGAGGCAGCATGTTTCGCCGAGCGCGCGTCGAAGTATCCGACGGACCGGGGCGTCAAGTACGACCTTGGCCGACTGCTCTTCGAACTCGGTCGCTACGAAGACGCCATGAAGAGCCTGCAGGAAGCCAAGGACGAGGGCAAGTACCGCGTGATCGCGGCGCACCTGCTCGGCCGGTGCTTCGTGCAGGAAGGTTGGTTTGGCGAAGCCGTCGGCGAGTTCAAGGAAGCGCTGGCGGCGCTCGATGTCACGACTGGCGACCGCGAGATGGACATTCGTTACGACCTGATGGTCACGCTGATCGAGCTCGCTCGGGCGGAGAAGAGCATCCAGCACGCGAAGGATGCGCAGGAGCTCTGCTCGACGATCCTGCGCAAGGACATCGGCTACCGCGACATCCGCGCACGCCGCAAGGAGGCGGACGAACTCGTCCGCCAACTCTCCTGAGCCGACGATGGCCGCCCCGCGCATCGCCGCCGTCATTCCCGCACGCTTCGCGAGCACGCGTTTCCCCGGCAAGCCGCTTGCCGATCGGACCGGACGCCCGCTGATCCAGCATGTGATCGAGCAGGCGCGCACCTGCCCAAGCCTGTCGCGCATCATCGTGGCGACCGATCATGACGGCATCGCCGCAGCGGCTCGCGCCTGCGGCGCCGAAGTCGCCATGACGCGCGCGGACCACCCCAACGGCACCAGCCGCATTGCCGAGGTCGCGCAGCAGCTCGACGCCGAGATCGTCGTGAACATTCAAGGCGACGAGCCGCAACTCGAACCGGAGTTGATTGAACGGACCGTCGCCGCTCTTCTGTCCGACTCGGGCGCCCCCATGGCGACCTTGGTCTCCCCCTTCGCGCCGGGCGAGGATCCTGCCAACCCCAATGTGGTGAAGTGCGTTGTGGGTGTGAACCGCCGCGCGCTCTACTTCAGTCGGAGTCTGATCCCCGCCGTGCGTTCACAGCCTGCCGTCCCACCGTGGAAGCATGTCGGCCTCTATGTCTACCGCCGCGAGTTCCTGCCGATCTTTGTGTCGCTGCCCCCGTCACCGCTTGAACTCTGCGAGAGCCTTGAGCAACTCCGTGCGCTCGAGCACGGCCACGCGATCGCCGTCGCGTTTGGCACGACAGCGTTCCAGGGCATCGATACGCCTGAGCAGTACGAATCCTTCGTGAAGCACTGGCGCGCCACGCACGACTGAGTCTCAGCCAATCTCTTTCAGCCAGCCCTTCGCTGCCTCGCGCATCGATGGGCGGCGGTCGCTGCCGGCCATGCGCTCGAGCCGTTCGCGCGCTTCGACCAGTTTCAGCCGAGCGCACTGGCTCGCCGCTGCTCGGGCCGCGCGCTCCTCGTGATCGT
>VGXL01000082.1 GCA_016873315.1 Phycisphaerae bacterium
CGCTGGGGAAATCCCAGCCTGCATGATCCGTGGCGGAATTGCCCGCCGCCCAAAGCATGCTCGCGCCGAGTGATCGCACATACTGGCCGGTGGTCTCGATCGGGGCGTACCCGATGCCCGAGTAACTGGTCGAAATGACCTTCGCGCCGTGCTCCGCGGCCCACTGCACGCCCTCCAGCAGGTTCCCCATGGTCGCTCCGCCGCTCTGCGCCTCGCTCACGCGAATCGGCATGATGCGAAAGCTCCAACCCATGCCGACCACACCCACGCCGTTGTTGCCGGCCGCCGCCGCGCAACCCGCCACATGCGTGCCGTGGCCATGGATGTCGTCCATGACGCCGCCATCTGCCTCGGCCACATCGCTGACGCTGTTGAAGCCGGGAACGCGGTTGAGGAGATCTTCGTGCGTGACGATGCCAGTGTCCGTGACGGCAATGATCACGCCCCCGGCTGCGTCGGCCCGGTGGAGGTCCCACGCAGCGGGAGCTTGCATCATCGGGTGGTGCCACTGTTCGACGAAGCGTGGATCGTTCGGCTCGGCGCACGGGTAGACCGTCCAATTCGGACAGACATATTGAAAGAGACCAGTCGCCATGAGTTCGGCGGCCACCGCGTTCTCTGCGGTGCCCGGCACCATCGGACCAACGCCGACGGCGATCACCCATTCATCCGTTCGCTCATTGCGATGCCCAGGCCAGGCGGCCATCCACTTCAACGCCGCGGCGCGCTCCGCAGCATCAAGCGACTGCAAAGGCCGCACGATGAGTTCGCCGGAAAACTCACGCTCTCCCCTCACCTCGGTGAAGTCGGCGTGCGTGCCGAGTGACGAAACGACGAGCGCGATCGAAGCGTGGACGAGCATCGACGGAGTATGAAGGGGATTCACCATGCCAACAACCGCCGTATGGGAATTCGAGCAAGGTTCTCTGGTCACTCGCGCACGCCGCAGCTTCATGAGGACTACGCTTCCCGGCCCATGCGCGTCGTCAGCCTGCTTCCCAGCGCCACTGAAGTGCTGTGCGCCATCGGCGGCCAGCACCTGCTCGTTGGCAGAAGCCACGAATGCGACTTCCCCTCGGGAATCGAGCACCTTCCGGTGCTCACCGGGCAGCGCACCCAGGCCGCCACGAGTGCCGAGATCGATGCGCAAGTCAGCGCCGCGCTCGGCAGCGGACAGTCGCTCTACACGCTCGATGTGGATCGACTTCGCGCGCTGAAGCCCGACCTCATCCTGACGCAGGACTTGTGCGATGTGTGCAGCATCGATCTTGCAACGGTGCGAGGCGTTGTTGCCACGATGGAGTCCAAGCCAACCGTCGTCAGCCTGAACCCGACGACGATCTGGCAGGTGCTCGACGATCTCCTGACCGTCGGCGATGCCGTTGGTCTGCCCGACCAAGCGCAAGCTGCGATGGTGCGACTGCGCGAGGGCTACTGGACCGCCATCGATTTCGTGAATCCGTTCGTCCCCGGTCCACCGACGCTGTTCCTTGAGTGGATGGATCCGCCATTCGTCGGCGGACACTGGACGCCCGCCCTCATCAACGCTGCCGGTGCGCGGCATGTCCTCAACGAGCCCGGCACGAAGAGCCGGCGCGTCAGCGCCGAGGACTTGCTTGAGGCTGCACCTGAGCGCATCGTGATCTGCCCGTGCGGATTCGCGCTCGACCGGATCGAGCGTGAACTCGGTGCGCTGACCTCGCAACGATGGTGGCGGCTCTTGCCGGCAGTCATGTCGGGCGACCCCGACGCGATGGTCCTCGTCGACGGCAACCAGATGTTCAACCGTCCCGGACCGCGCTTGGTCGATGCCTTCCGTTGGCTCGTCGGGTGGCTGAACGACCGTCCGGAACTCGTCCCCCCTGGCTTTCCCGTGCGGCGCCTTGCCGACCTGCGCCGCTGAGCCCCTTGGCGGGCCGGGCCGCGCGGGAGAACGGTTTCCGGACGCCGATCCGTCGCGGACTGGCACGCCGTTTGTAACGGGTCGTCGCCTCCTGAACCAGGGCACAAGGACACCAGACCACCATGGACATGAACCGATTCACCACCGCAGCCCAGCAGACGATCGTCGAAGCGCAATCGCGCGCCGCTCGCGAGCGCGCTGGCGAGTTCAGTTCACTGCATGTGCTCGCCGCGCTCCTGGCCGATCGCAAGGGCGCCGCGTGTGCGATCCTGTCAAAGGCCGGCGTCGATGCCACACGCATCGCGCAGGTCGTCGAGGCGGAACTCAAGCGCATCCCCACTGTGCAGGGCGCGCAGCCGACCGCAGGCAACGATGTCATGTCTGTGCTTTCGGGTGCCGACCGTGAAGCCGCGCGCATGAAGGATCAGTACGCCACGGGCGAGCACCTTCTGCTCGCCTGCGCCGGCGAACGCTGCGAAGCCGCCAAGGCGCTTGCTGCGTGTGGCGTCCAGCGCGCACATCTTGAGCGCGCCATGGCCGACATTCGCAAGTCCAGCGGCGTGACCAATGTGAACGATCAAGAAGCGGAAGGCAGCTTCGAGGCCCTGAAGAAGTACGCGATTGATCTGACCGAGCGCGCCCAGTCGGGCAAGCTGGACCCCGTGATCGGTCGCGACGAGGAAGTGCGTCGCTGCATGCAAGTGCTTTCGCGTCGCACGAAGAACAATCCAGTCCTGATCGGCGAGCCTGGCGTCGGCAAGACCGCGATCGTCGAGGGGCTCGCGCAGCGCATCGTCAGCGGCGACTGCCCGGAGTCCATGCGCAGTTCGCGCATCATGGCGCTCGATGTCGGTGCACTCCTCGCAGGTGCCAAGTACCGCGGCGAGTTCGAAGAGCGACTGAAGGCTGTCTTGCGCGAGGTCGCTGCCGCCGAGGGCCGCATCATCCTCTTCATTGACGAACTCCACACCATGGTCGGAGCGGGACAGACCGAAGGGTCGCCCAGCGCCGGCAATCTGCTCAAGCCTGCCCTCGCCCGCGGCGAGCTGCGCTGCATCGGCGCCACAACGCTGAGCGAGTATCGCAAGCATGTCGAGAAGGACCCCGCGTTCGAGCGCCGCTTCCAACCGGTCTTCGTGGGCGAGCCTTCGCTCGAGGACACGATCGCGATCCTGCGCGGCCTGAAGGAAAAGTACGAGTCGCATCACGGCGTGCGCATCCAGGATGGCGCGCTGCTCACCGCGGCAAGCCTGAGCCATCGCTACATCGCCGACCGATTCCTGCCCGACAAGGCGATCGACCTTCTCGATGAAGCGGCCAGCCGTCTGCGCATTGAGCAGGACAGCGTCCCCGTCGAAATCGACGAGATCCGCCGCCACATCACCCAACTCGAGATCGAGAAGACCGCGCTGACGATCGAGAAGGATGATGCAAGCAAGCGCCGGCTCGTCGAAGTCGATCAAGAGCTCGCGAACGAGCAAGAGCGCAACCGTGCGCTCACCGCGCGATGGGAATCCGAGAAAAAGGAACTGGACGCGATCAAGCTCATCAAGCGCGAGATCGATGCCAAGCGCACCGAACTCGAGGTCGCCACGCGCAATGGCCGATTCGACGATGCGGCGCGCATTCAGTACGGCGAGATCCCCGGCCTCGAAAAGCGCATGGCAGAGACCGAGCGCACGCTGCGTTCGCGCATGGCCGCCGGCGGCTCACTCGTGCGTGAAGAAGTCGACCCCGAGGCGATCGCCGCGGTCGTGGCGCGCTGGACGGGCATTCCAGTCTCGCGCTTGGTCGAGGGCGAACGCGAGAAGCTCATGCATCTGGAGGGCGAGCTGCACCGCCGCGTCGTCGGTCAGGACGAAGCCGTGACCGCCGTGGCCGAGGCCGTACGCCGCAACCGCGCCGGACTTGGCGAGGACAATCGACCGATCGGCTCGTTCCTCTTCCTTGGTCCGACCGGGGTCGGCAAGACCGAACTCTGCAAGGCACTCGCCGCACTCCTCTTCAACACCGAGGATGCCATGGTGCGCATCGACATGAGCGAGTTTATGGAGCAGCACTCCGTGGCGCGCCTGATCGGTGCACCGCCCGGCTATGTCGGATACGAGGAAGGCGGACGCCTGACCGAGGTCGTGCGCCGTCGCCCGTACAGCGTTGTGCTCTTCGATGAGTTCGAGAAGGCTCACCCCGATGTAAGCAATGTGCTCCTGCAAGTGCTTGACGACGGCCGACTGACCGATGGCCAGGGCCGCACCGTCGACTTCAGCAACACGATCATCGTCATGACGAGCAACCTTGGCTCGCAGGCGATCCTCGAGATGACGGAAAAGGGTGAACGCCACGAGGTCATCGAGGCACATGTGCGCACGATCTTGAAGAAGCACTTGCGACCAGAGCTCATCAATCGCATCGACGAGACGGTGATCTTCGAGCAGCTCAAGCGCTCCGACATCGCCCGCATTGTCGAAATCCAGGTCGCCAATCTGGCCAAGCGGCTCGAATCGCGGCACATGGCGCTCACGCTCACCCCGCAAGCGCAATCCGCGCTCGCCAGCGAGGGGTACGACCCGCACTTCGGCGCGCGTCCGCTCAAGCGCGTGATCCAGCAGCGCATCGAGAATCCGCTTGCAGGCAAACTCCTTGAGGGCGCGTTCGGTGAGGGCGACACGATCGTGGTCGACCATGTCGGGAAGTCATTCACCTTCTCGAAGGCCGCCGCTCCGACTGGTGCCACGGCTGGCTCGAGTGACACCTGATCGCCCCCCCGTCCACCCAGAACGGATGTTCGACCGCAACATGCTGTCATCGCAGGAAATCCGGTCATCGTTCGCTTGAGTCTGGCGGACCCGCGCTACCTTGAAGTCATGCCCAAGCTCCCACTTGCCGTGGCAGCGGGTAGTGCGCTCGCCCTCTCGACCGCCGTTCTCGTTCCCGAACCGGTTCAGGCCAAGGTCCGATCGGCGCACGACCTCTCCCGCAAGGAAGTGCTGGCGCTGATCGACCAGGTCGTGACCCGTGAGCGCGCCGGCAGCCAGCCGCCTCAGCGTGCCACAACGGCATCGTTCTGGAACTGGGAGACGCCCCATGTTCACCCGATCGATCTGACGCCTGACCGCAGCATGCTTCTTGCGGTCAATCTTGCCGATGGCGTGCTTGAGCTCTTCGATGTCACCGGCACCACACCAGCCCGACTGGGCAGCGTGCCCGTCGGCGTGGATCCGGTCAGCGTCCGTGCTCGGTCCAACACAGAAGCGTGGGTCGTCAATCATCTTTCGGACACGATCAGCATCATCGACCTGCCGACACGCCGCGTTCGCGCCACGCTCTCGACCGGCGACGAACCGTGCGATGTCGTCTTCGCCGGCTCCCCGCTGCGCGCGTTCGTCAGCGTGAGCCAGCTCAACGAAGTGCGCGTCTTCGATCCGGCCAACCTCGCGACCTCCCCGACCGTGCTCTCGATTCAGGGCGAGGACCCGCGCGCACTCGCCACCGACGGCACGCGCGTCTACGCCGCCATCTTCGAAAGTGGCAACGCCACGACCATGCTCTCCGAGGCCGTCGTGTCGAGTTCAGCGAACCCGTATGCCGGAGATCCAAATCCACCGCCAAACTCAGGCACTGGATTCAATCCACCGCTCACTTCTGGGCTTCCAACGGCGCCGCGCGGTGGGCTCATCGTGCGCAAGCAAGCCGACGGAACCTGGCGCGACGACAACAACGGAAACTGGACGAGCTCCGTGACCTGGGGACTGCATGACCAGGATTTGGCGATCATCAATGCGAGCACGCTCGCGACGACCTACGCCAAGGGGCTGATGACGACGAACATGGCCCTCGATGTCGGTCCTTCCGGACGCGTTACGGTCGTCGGCACCGAAGCCACCAATCTCACGCGCTTCGAGCCGCTCTTGAAGGGCACCTTCATCCGCGTTCGTATGGCGAGCGTGGATCCGGCCGCCCCGACCACACCGACGATCGTCGATCTGAATCCGCACTTGAACTACACCACCGGCACGCTGCCGCAAGCCCAGCGTGACTTGTCCATCGGCGATCCGCGCGCGATCATCTGGAACGCAGCACGCACCACGGGCTGGGTCGCCGGCATGGGATCGAACAATGTGCTGCAGATCAACGCGTCGGGTGTACCGCAGGCTCGCATCGAGGTCGGTGAAGGCCCCACGGGCCTTGCGCTCGATGAGTCACGCGGCGCGCTCTATGTGATGAACAAGTTCGACGGGTCGATCAGCCGCGTCAGCATGAGCGGCGGCACCGAGACGGCGCGCGTGGCGTTCCACGATTCAACGCCGGTTGACATCAGCGCGGGTCGTCCGTTCCTGTACGACACGCACCGCACGAGCGGGCTTGGTCAGGCATCCTGCGGAAGCTGCCACATCGACGGCAAGCTCGACTTCATCGGCTGGGACCTGGGTGATCCAAGCGGCTCAGTCAAGACCTTCAACCAGAACTGCAACTTCGGTCTCGCAGGCGGCTGCGCCAACTGGCACCCGATGAAGGGACCAATGACCACGCAGACGCTCGTGGGCATCTTCGGCGCAGAACCCCTGCACTGGCGCGGCGATCGCGAGGGCTTGCCGGCGTTCAACGGAGCCTTCGTGGGTCTCGTCGGCGACGACACCCAACTCACGCAAGCGGAGATGACCGCGTTCGTGCAGTTCGTCGCCACCATGCGCTTCCCGCCCAACCCCAACCGCAACATCGACAACTCCTTGAAAACCAGCCTTGCGGGCAGCGGCAACCCCTCCAACGGGCAGACGCTCTTCAACACGCTTCAGGTCGACGGCGCGGCGACCAACTGCGCCGTCTGCCACCGGCTGCCAACCGGCGGCCTCGGGGTGGTCATCAGCGCCAACCTGCTGCAAGAGCCGCAGAGCATGAAGATCCCGCAGCTGCAGAACCTGCACGAGAAGACGGGCTTCCTGAAGACGAGCCAGACCAACAATCGCGGCTTCGCCTTCACGCATGACGGCGGCTTCGACACGCTGATCAACTTCCTGAACTTGGGCGTCTTCAGTTTCGCTTCGGGGTCCACCGGGCAGCAGCAGCGGCGCGACCTGGAGGCGTTCATGTTCAGCCTGGCCACCGATACGCACGCTGCGGTCGGCCAACAGGTCACGCTCACGTCGCTCGCGACCGCAACGCCCGCGCAGCTCGCGATGCTCGACACGCTGGCTTCCCTTGCCGCGAATGGCAACATCGACCTGATTGCCAAGGGCAACATCAACGGGCAAGCGCGGGGATGGATGTTCCTGAGCACCGCGGAATGGCAGTCCGATCGCGCAGTCGAGTCCGCTACCACGGCTCAGTTGCGCGCGATGGCCGCACCCGGAAGCGAGATCACCTTCACCGCGGTCCCTGACGGCACGGGCATCCGACTCGGGTACGACCGCGACCTGGATGGCTTCGCCGATCGCGACGAGCTCGACGCGGGCAGCGATCCGGCCGATCCGACGAGTGTGCCACAACTGTGCACCGCCGATCTGACCCAGGACGGCGTGGTCAACGGCGCCGACCTTGGGTTCTTGCTCGGCGCATGGGGCGCGTGCAGCGGCTGCGCGGCGGACCTGAACGACGACGGCTCCGTCGACGGGGCCGACCTTGGCCTGATGTTGGGAGCGTGGGGCGGCTGCTGAGCGTCTCGTACCATGGAGGCTCCATCAGGAGGCCACCATGTCCAACACGCCTGCCACCTCGGTCCGAGAGAACGCACTTCAGCCCAAGAGCGGTTGGGCCATCATGCCCTTCCACTTCATCATGCTGGGCATCAACATCGCGCTGATCGTCTCGGGCGTTCGCGGTGCCAACAGTCCTCATCTGCTCCCGATCATCGTCGGCGCACTGTCCATGTTCCTCTGGCTCATCCTCTGGGCGGGGTACTTCGCGGTGCAGCCCGGCGCCAGCCGCGCCATCACCTTCTTTGGCGTCTACCGCGGCACCGTGCGCAAGGTCGGCTTTCACTGGGTGAATCCCTTCAGCGGCAAGCGGCAGGTGAGTCTGCGCGTGCGCACCTTCGAGACTGGCAGCAGCAAGGGATCCGATGTCACTGAGCCCACCACCGGCAAGGTGCTTGTGAAGGCCGCGCGCAGTCGAGGCATGCCGATCAAGGTCAACGACCGCGACGGCAACCCGATCGAGATCGCTGCCGTCGTCGTGTGGCAGGTGATCGACACGGCCCAAGCGATCTTCTCGGTCGACGACTACGAAGACTTCGTCGAGATCCAGTCCGAGAGCGCCCTGCGCAACCTCGCGAGTCAGTTCCACTACGACGCCCCAGACGATCACGACACGCCGAGCCTTCGCGGCAACACCGACCTGATCGGTGCGCGCCTGCGTGACGAGTTGCATGTCCGGCTTGCGCAGGCAGGCGTCGAGGTGATCGAGGCCCGCATCAGCAGTCTCGCCTACGCGCCCGAGATCGCGGCCGCCATGCTGCGCCGGCAGCAGGCTTCAGCGGTGATTGCGGCACGACAGAAGATTGTCGAAGGTGCCGTCGGCATGGTCGAGATGGCGCTGACGCAGCTTGAACATCGTGGTGTGGCCAAGCTCGACGGCGCTGAGCGCGCACGCATGGTGGGCAATCTGCTCGTCGTGCTCTGCGGTGAACAGAACGCTCAACCCGTCGTTCAAGCCGGTCACAGCTGACGCGCGGCTTCGGTCAAGATTCGACGACGGGTCACGATCGACTGCCACGCGGTGGCTGCCAGGATCAGCGTAACCAACACGATGACGTCCCACGGGGCGAGCGTCGTGCGCTCACCCGTGGCAACCTGCCATGTGCCGTGGAAGATGCGCGCGAAGAGCAGCGAGATGAACAGCGCGATCATCGTGAGCAGATCGAACATCGGCGCGAGGCACCGCACGCGCGCTGCTGGCTGCAACTTCACGAACGACGCCTTCGCGGGCACATTGATGTAGTCAGGTGCGCGAACGGCGAAGAAGGGTGTCAGGGCCATGACGCCGATCAAGACGAACTGAACGAACGACGAGATCCCTGCCAACATGTACCACTCACCGTGACCGGGACCCGCCCAACGATCGGGAGTCCCAGCGCCGTCGAAGTGCACCGGATATCGATCGGGCAACGATGCTCCCAACCAGATCGCCACGATCCACGGCAGTGTCAAGGCCACGGTGTGCAAGGACCATCGAATCCACGGCGGCATTGACGCACGATAGCGCGTCACTCCTGATCGGCCCGCATGCTGTGCGCGCGCAACCACAGACCCGCAGGAACGCTGACGCAGCCCACCGCCAGGACCCAACACACCGGCGTCCCGATCCAGAGTCCAAGCCGCGGATAGAGGACTCCTGCGAGCATCGCGTAGGAGCCCACTGCGCAGGACCCAAGCACCATCGGTCCGACGGCGCCGACGGGAACTTCGCGGCCCTGTGCGAGCCAGGTCCCGACGATCGTCGTCAAGAAGATCGCTGGGAAGGTCACTGCCATGCCACCGGCGATCGCGTGCCCACCTTGTGCGATGACCAGCGCCATCGCGATCGCACTGCCCGCCGCAACGCCGCGCGCCACAAGGACCGGCCACATCACATGGTTGGTCCCCTTCGGTGCCGGCACGCCATGACGACACAGCACGATGCCAAGCGCTGCAGTCGCCAGCAATGTTCCGACTCCGATGGCGAGCAGGACACCCGTCGAGGGCTGCATCGCGTGCATGCCGACAACCCACGCCAAGGACAGCACCGCCCAGACCGCAAGGCTGGCCGCCACGCAACGCCAGAGCGTCGACTTCGAATCGTCCGCGTGCAGCCAGCGCGGCAGCACCCGCCAACTTGCGAGGAACGCAGCATTGAGCATCATGCCGGCAGGCACGACGGCAACGGCACGGAGAAATCCATCGCTGGCGGTCCCATCAGCGCCCATCGGATGCGTCGCGAAAAGCCCCATCGTGGCCGGCATGATCGTGGTGGGCACGGTGCCCAAGATCCCACCAACCCGTCCACCGAATCGCTCGACGGCCACTGTTGCCAGAGCGCTCACCACGCCGGCGGCGAGCGCGAAGCCAAGAACGGGCAGCCATGCATCGTTGGGCGAGACATCGACGCCAGCGAGCATGAGAACCAGGACCGGCTTGGCCGCCTCATCCATCATGCGGACCTGCACGCACGACGCGATGCGAGCGCTCGGCCGTGCTCCATCAAGGCGGCCTGCTCAGCATCCGTGAAGGTGCGCGCCTGCGCGTTGGCCACACCGATCACGCCGACCACGCGCCCGTCCGGCGCGAGGCATGGTGCGGTGATCGCGCCCTCCATGCCGGTGGAGCGCGCTGCTGGACGGGCCTGCCCGCTGTCATCGGTCTGCAGGTTGCAGATCGTCACGCACGATCGTCGTTCCGCAGCGAGTCCTGCGAGCCCCTTCCCCACGGGGATCACGCGAATCGCGTCCATCACCGGCGGCGGAAACTGCCCGACGCACGCGGCCAGATGGAGCAGCCCGTCATCGCGGATCCAGTGGATCGTCCCAGTCTGCGCACCGAAGGCGTGAATGAGTTGCTCAAGCTCCGCGTGGTCGTCCATGTCCACAAGGGTAGTGGTCTCGCACGGGCACGGCGCACATCAGCGAACCGCCACCTCGAGCGAACTCGTCATGGCCATTGACTTCAGCGGTTCAACGCTGCGGATCGTGATGACTCGGTGCACCTTGCCTGGCAGTACAGCATCGGGCCATTCGGCCTGTTCGAGGACGATCGGTCGGTCAGCGCTGATGGACATCGAGGCGCCCACCCAGCCGACCCGCCACGAGGTCCCGCCGCCGGAAATCTCCAGTGGCAGCGCCGAACCGGTGTGGAATCGATAGACCTCGGTGCCGGCGGGAACCTCGTCGCGGAAGGTCGCGGTGTCACCGATGTTGACACGCCCGCTGGCATCCCAGTCCACGCTTCGTACGCACGACACCACACCTGTGTACGCGGCCGTCGAATCCACGAGCACCGACCCTGCCTGATCATCGAGCCGCCGCACGACCATGGGCGCCGAGATCGCCTTATGACGCGGCGACAACGCTCCAACCTGCATGATGCCGTGGCCGGC
>VGXL01000083.1 GCA_016873315.1 Phycisphaerae bacterium
TGCCTGGGCATCCGGCGCTGCTTGATGACACGGTTCGCGCGTGCATCGAGCGCGGTGCGCGCGCGGCGGAGCCCGGCGAGTTCGCTGCGCGCTCATGGCTGCACGGCAAGCGATCGATCGACGAGGCCGAGGGGATCGCGATGGCGATCGCTGCAACGAGCGATGCCCAACTTCGCGCAGCGCAGCGACTGCAGCGGGGCGAGGCGGCACAGTCCGTCCATGTTGCGCGCGATGGCGTGGCCACGCTCCTCGCGCTCGTCGAAGCCGGCATCGACTTCACCGATCAAGACGATGTGGTGGCGATCGGCGGTCGCGCGTTGGCGGATCGACTTGAGCCGATCGTGGCGGCACTCAGCACGCTGCATGCGACACCGGTTGCGGGTGCCATCGAGCGCCCGCTGCCATGGGTCGTCTTGGTCGGACCACCCAATGCTGGTAAGAGCAGCCTCTTCAATGCACTGCTTGGTCATGAACGGACCGTGGCGTCGCCACACGCCGGCACCACGCGCGATGCCGTGCCCGAACCGATCACGGTGCGTGGACAAGAGGCCATGCTCGTCGATGCCCCAGGCATCGAATCACCGCGCACGGCACTCGAGGTGGCCATGCAGGAGCAACTCAGGCAGGCGATGGACCGGGCATCGCTCATCGTGCGCTGCGTTCCCCCGGCGACTGCAGTGCCCGCGAGCACGCCGCGTGAACTCGTCGTGCTGACGAAGATGGATGATGGCGCCGGCGCAACACTTGGTGTGATCGCCACGAGCGCGCACCGTGGTCATGGGCTCGATGCACTGCGCGCCGAACTGGCAGCGCGGCTCGGTGGCTCGCAGACCACCGAATCTGCCGAAGGCATCGCGCTGCTGCCGCGTCACCGAGCTGCGATCGATGCGGCCATCGGCGACCTGCGTGCGGCGGCAACCCTGGCCCACGCGGGTGGCGCCGCGATGCTCAACGCCGAACTCGTCGCCGTCCACCTTCGCGCAGGATTGGATGCACTTGGTTCGATCGCTGGATCGGTCACGCCGGATGATGTCATCGGGCTGGTGTTCGCAAAGTTCTGCGTGGGTAAGTGAGTCAGCCAGGACCGGCACCAACGCGACTGCGCACGCGCACGAGCTTGCCGCCAGTCGCTTCGCGCAGCGTGGTCTCGAGTCCCTCGCGCAAGGCGCGGTCGAGTGCGTAGGTCACGCTCGCACTGGGCACGACCACCGTGAGGACGCCCGCAGCGAAACCGGTGAGCACGCATTGATCACGAAGTTCGATCGGCGCCGAGGCTTCCCATGCTTCGGCGATGCCGGCAAAGCGCTTGGCAGCATCACGCATCGTTCTACGGAGTGCATCAAAGTCGGCACCTGCGGAGGTCTCGCTCCGTGGGGTCGGACGGCGATGCCACCGCTCGAAGTCGCGCATGCGCTGCTCCGCGTCGTGCATGCCGATCAGGCTATCCTCCCACGACCGTGGTCCGCATCACGCTCCAAGGCATTCGCAAGTCCTTCGGCCCCGTGCCGGTCGTGCACGATCTCTCGCTCGAGGTCAAGCCCGGCAGCCTGTTCTTCCTGCTCGGCGGATCCGGCTGCGGCAAGACCACCATCTTGCGCATGATCGCCGGCTTCATCGAGCCGACCGGCGGACGAATCCTCTTCGACGGCCAGGATGTGACGGCGCTTCCCGCCGAACAGCGCCAGTGCGGCATGGTCTTCCAGTCCTACGCGCTCTGGCCACACATGACGGTGCGCGACAATGTGGCGTTTGGTCTTGATGTGCGTGGCGTGAAGGGGCAGGAGCGCGCGCGTCGTGTGGACGAGGCGCTCGCCATGGTCCGCATGGAGCAGTACGCGGATCGCAAGCCCAATCAGCTCTCCGGTGGTCAGCAGCAGCGCGTCGCGCTCGCTCGCGCCATCGTCTTCCGGCCGCGCGTGCTGCTGCTTGACGAGCCGCTGTCGAACCTTGATGCAAAGCTCCGCTTGGAAATGCGCCACGAGATCCGGCGCATCTGCCGCGAGCTCGGCATCACGACCGTCTATGTGACCCATGACCAGGACGAGGCGCTCTCGCTTGCCGATCATGTCGTCGTCATGCGCGATGGTCGCATCGTGCAGCAGGGATCGCCGCGCGAGCTCTACGAGGGACCGAAGACGCGTTTCCTTGCCGAGTTCTTGGGCGAGACGAACTTCATACCGGCCACGGTCGAACGCTCGGCGGATGGTCGACCCGTGCTGCGCACGCTGCTTGGCACACTCGAGTCGTCGGGTCTGGGCGATCGCGCTGTGGGCAGTCAGGTGCTTCTCAGTGTGCGCACCGAAGCGTGGTCGATCGATGCTGCCGGCCCTGTCGCCTTGCCATGCGTGCAGAGCACCTACCTCGGCAAGCTCGCGCAGCACGAGCTCGACGCAAGCGGGCTTCGTCTTCGAGTGACCGAACTGAATCCGCCCGTTGCGGATCGATCCGGCCAGACTCTGCGGCTCGCCGTCGATCCGGCCAAAGTCATCGTCCTCGACGGCGAGTGACGCTGCACCCAGCGTCCTCGTGAGCTGCGTCGGTTGGACGCGGCACTCGATCGCGGACCAAACTCCACGCAGCCGCCGCGGCCACGCACATCACCACGACCTGCGCGGCGCCCATCCACGCGAAGGAGTGCGTCACGACATCGATGTCGATCGGTTCGACGGGCGCTGCGTCGACGAGCGGGCCTCCTGTTCGGACCAGCACGGTTGCGGCGACGGCCACGCCGAGTGCGTTGCCGACCTGTCGCGCCGTGGCGGCCAGACCGGCGCTCTCGCCACGCTGCTGGGGCGGGACGCGACTCACCACATCCGTCTGGATCGGGTTCATCAGGAACGCCATGCCCGCTCCGTGCAGGGTCATGCCGATCGCCATGATCGGATACGACCGCATCAGCATGCCGATCGTGATCGTGCCCAGACCGGCCGCGCAGAGCATGCTGCCTGCGCGCACCGCGCCGACGGCGCCGCGTTGGTCGTAGACGCGACCTGCCACATGCACGAGCAGCAATGCCGGCAGCGCAAGCGGCAGACCAGCCAACCCACTCTCGAGCGGACTGAATCCGAGCGCGCGCTGCAGATAGGTCGGTCCGAAGATGGTCTGCCCGATGGTGGCGACCTGCGTGAGCCCGAGCACCACGACCTGACCAAGCAGCGTGCGGTCGCGGAAGAGTCGAAGGTCCAAGAGCGGCGCGGCAAGCATGAACTGCAAACGCGTGAAGAGCGCCACAAGCACCGCACCCACAACAAGCGCGCCGAGTCCGATCCACGGTTCGATGCCCGCCGTTGGCCGTGCCTGTTCCTGCAACCCGAACACGAGCGAGGGCATGCCGATCAGCAGCAGCACTGCGCTCAGCCAGTGGATCGGTCGTCGATCGGCCATCGGCTCGACGGGCCGCACGATCGCCACGAGTGCAAGCGCGGTGATGGCAACGGGAAGGTTCACGCCGAAGATCCAACGCCATCCTGCCCACTGCGTCAGTGCGCCGCCGAGCACGGGGCCGAGCATCATGAAGAGCAGGGGCACGCCGACATAAACCGCCATCGCCTTGCCGCGTTTGCCTTCAGGGAACGCACCAGCCACCATGGCGCTCGACGCGGGCTGCATCAGGCACGCTCCGAGCCCTTGCATCACGCGTGCAGTGATCAGCAGCTCGCCGGTGGGCGCAAGCGCGCAGCCAAGGCTGGCGAGCGCAAAGAGCGACACGCCCAGTTGGAAGGCGCGAACTCGACCGATCACATCGCCGAATCGGCCCCCGAGCGCCATGGCGCCGGCGAGCGCGACGAGATACGCGTTGATGATCCATGCGCCGCCAGAGACACCAAGGCCAAGGTCCTGCTGGATCGTCGGCAGCGACACGCCAACGATGGTGGCATCAAGGAACACCATGGCGAGGCTGCCGGTCATGGCCGCAAGCACAAGCCATGGATTGGTCGCGGCCTTCGTCATCGAGCGCGATGGTAGGGCGACGCCTCAGCGAACAGGTTCGTGCCGCAGCAACGACGCGTCGATCGCGCGCGGCGCGGTGCCTGGGCCATCCTTCGGCGTGTTCCAAAGAAGTTTCAGGTCCTCGCCTCCGTCAGCCTCGATGTACCGGATCGTGAATCGATGCCAACCGATGTCGAGCGCCGCCTTGCCGGTCTTGCCGACCGGTCCATGCAATCCGTCGTGATCGACGACGTGATGACCATCGATCTCCAGCGTGCTTCCGTCGTCGCTCTCGAGCATGAAGGTATGGATGCCCGCATGCTCGCACAGGACGAAGCCATCAAGGCGTAGCGCGAAGGCATCAGCCGGACGCGCGGCCGGGAGTTCGATCACGCTCGTGATGCCGTGCGTGATGCCCTCGCCGCGCCACGGGTCCTGCTGCGGCACGCGGGCGAACCGGCCAGGCATGAGCGTCCACGCAATGCCCGGTTCCGGCGGCACATCATCGCTGCCGGGAATCCAGGTCGCCTGACGAACCATCGTCTCGAGGGGAGCACCGGCGGGCAGTCCATCGACGAAGGTCCTCGCGCGGACCTGCGTGGTGCGCTGAACATTGATGGGCACCGTGTATCGCGGCGAGTCAATGGTCGGTGCGGTTCCGTCGAGCGTGACATGGATCGACCCGGCGGCAGCGGGCTTGAACGCCAGTTCGGTTTCGTGCAGGAAGAGATCGTCGCCGCCGATGAGTTCAGGCGTGCCCACGATGGCCGGCGCGTCGTCCCACTCGAGCAGGATGACGGTCGCAGCAGGGTCGAGTGGTCCATCGCCCAGCGTGACGGAGAGCGTCGGCCCGATGGTCTTCGTGGATACCGCGATGTCGGGCGCACCGAGCACGCGTGCCCGAGCCGGTGCACTCGCGATGCCATCGATCGCGATCGTTCGGTCTGATGGCCACTCAAAGATGATGGCGTGCACGCGGTGGCGATCGGCGCTCGCCGTCAGTCGTCCCCATGCGGGACGAGCGCACGCGACGGGCCCACATCCACGGATCGCCTGACCGTTGATGCGCATCCACGCGCCGACTGCGGCGAGTCGTTCAGCCGTCGCTGCGTCAAACGAACCGTCGCCCATCGGACCAACGTTCAAAAGGTCATTGCCATCCTTGCTCACGATGTCAACGAGGTTGCGGATGATCTCGGTCGCGGGCTTCCATCGGTGGTCGTGCACGACGTATCCCCACGTCCCGTTCATCGTCAGGCAGGATTCCCACGGGCGCTTTGGAAGTTCAGCATCGGGGATCTTGTTCTCCGGCGTGATGTAGTCGCCTGGCATCGACCAGCGATCGTTGAAGAGGATGCCCGGCTGCGCCCTGCGAACATCGGTGATCAGTTCGGCCGCGCGCCAGGTTGCGGCGGAGTGTTCCCAGTCGCCGTCGCCCCAGAGGATCGCCACTGGACCGAATCGTCCGTCCGTCAGTTCCTTCACCTGAGCATGCATGCGGTCGACGAAGCGTGGCATCGATGCGCCGTCGGTCGTGCGCGTGTCCCACTCGCGACGCGGTAGGTAGTCGCGATCGCTCCAATCCATCAAGCTGAAGTAGAGGCCCAACCGGATGCCGTGTCGCTGACACGCTTGCGCCAGTTCCTTCAGCGGATCGCGCCCAGCCTTGCCGAATGGCGTGCCCATGAGATCCAGATCCGTCGTCGCACTGTCCCAGAGCAGGAACCCATCATGGTGCTTGGTCGTCACCACGATGTAGCCCATGCCAGCGTCCTTGGCCGTGCGCACCCAGGCATCGGCATCGAAGTTCGCGGGATCGAACTTCGGCATGAGCGTGCTGGCGTAGACGGCAGGATCAACTTTGATCTTGTTCAGGAGCCACTCGCCCCAGCCAGGGATGTCCTTGCCTTCCCACTGGCCCGCCGCAACGCTGTACAGGCCCCAGTGCACGAACATGCCAAAGCGCGCCTCGCGCCACCAGGCAAGATCCGCGCCCGTCGCGGCAACCGTCGCACTGTGGTCGCGACCTGCATCACCCGCGCGGTCTTGCATCGGCGTGACAGATTGCGCCGGTGCTTCTGCACCTGCATCACCCGCGCCGTGCTGCGTTGGCGTGGCAGTCTGCGCCGGTTCCATCTCGCCCGTCACCGTCGGCAGGCGCGCGTCCGCGAGCGCCTTCGTGCCGTCGACGCGTCCCGCTTCGTCACGGGCCCACGGCAGGAAGAGTCCTTCGGTGGGCTCGTTCCATCCGCGCGTTGCGGATGTCACGACGCGGCGGGCCGCCGGTTCGTGGCACGCACGACACGAATTCTCGACGGGCAGTTCAACGAGGGGCGTCTTCGCCGAGTCGCGCCAACCGTAGCGCCACGCGCCGCCTTCGCGCCACATCAGGCCGAGCGATCCGGCGTCAGGTGCAGTGCTCGTGGACGGCGAGTCGAACGCAGCATCGGGTGCAGCCTTGAGCTTGGCGATCGCGGCGCCGTCGGGCCAGGTCGTGCTTCCTGTCCGAAGCGCCTCGGTGGCGAGTGCGTTGGTCCAGAGCGAGATCGTGCGCATCGCATGCGGTCCACCGCGCTCCTTCCGATCCGCGATCTGTTGGGGCGTGACCATCGTGCACTGGATATACAGGTCCGCATCGACGAGCCGATCCTTCGGCGTGAGCCAAGTCCAGCCAGGCGCACCACTCGAGCCGGCGCGGCACCACGACACATCGGGCGGCAGGGCCACGGCCACGGTGAGCATCGCAGCGAGCATGGTGGCACTGTACGGCGACCTCGATGACAATCCCCATCATGGAACACGCGCCAGCCACTTGGATCCTCAAGGTCAATTGCCCCGACGCGATCGGACTTCTTGCACGGATCACCGGGTTCATTGCGCAGGCTGGAGGAAATCTGCTCGAAGTCGGGCAGTACACCGATCCCATCGCGAATCGGTTCTTCACGCGCCTTGCGTTTTCTGGCGGATCCGTGACCGAAGCGCCGGAGCGATTCCGCGCTTCGATCGGCGCGCATCTTGAGCCGTTGGACGCGCAGTGGAGCCTTCGTCGCGCGGAACAACCGCTGCGGACCGTGATCTTGGTGAGCCGAGAAGACCATTGCCTTGCGGACCTGCTCTGGCGGTGGCGGTCGCGCGAACTGAACATCGAGATCCCTGCCGTGATCTCCAATCATGACTCGGCCAGAACCATCGTCGAGCGGGAGGGCATTCCCTTCGAACGCATCGACTTCACCAATCGACCGGCTGCGTTCACTGAACTCGGTTCACGCCTTCGTGCGCTCGGTGCCGAGCTCATCGTGCTTGCTCGGTTCATGCAGGTCCTTCCCGATGAGCTGTGCGACGAGCACGCTGGCCGTGTCATCAACATCCACCACTCGTTCCTTCCCGCGTTCGTCGGCGCGAATCCCTATCGCCGCGCCTTCGAGCGGGGCGTCAAACTGATCGGTGCGACCTGTCATTACGCGACGCGCGACCTTGATGAGGGGCCGATCATCGAACAGGATGTGGCTCGAGTCGAGCACGACCATGACCCGGACGATCTCGTGCGGCTCGGCCGCGACTGCGAACGCATCGCGCTCGCGCGCGGCGTCCGGTTTCATGTCGAGGATCGGGTGCTGCTCCATGGAAGCCGCGCGATCGTGTTCCGGGACTGAGCGGCTGATGGAGCATCGCCCTGCGTTCGGCTAGCCTCTGCTTCCCATGGCCACTACCGAGATCGTCCTGAACGGCGCGTCGATCAAGCTTCATCCGCAACCGCGGCCGGTCTTCATGAACCTTGCCGCGACCATCATCAAGAGCATGTACGACGCGCCCAACTTCGGGGCGATCCTCAGCGGCCTGCTCGCCGACGGACTCGAGAAGAAGGTCGAACAGGAGCATCCGCTCTTCCAGGCGGCGCTCTGGATCATGCACGAGATGGGCGTGCGTGAGTTCCGCATTGATGTTGAAGCCAAGCGCATGGAAGTCGATCGTCAACTCTCTCCAGAAGAGCGTGCACGCGACACAAGCGATCCGTACAGCAAGGGCAACATCGCCACCGGTCGCGCCGTCTTGGCGTCGGTGGCGAACCTTCGCAATCGCACCTTCTCGCTCAACGGAACCGTCGTGCAGGTCCGTCTTCAAGAGAAGGCGCTGATGGAAGAACATGTGCAGGCTGTCGTGAAGAGCCGGGGCATGCACGAGGACTTCTACTCGGCCGCCATGCGCGGTTTGGTCGGACGCGTGATCGAGGGCCTGTCGACTGAGGACCCAAAGCTTCAGTGCGCGATCCTGCTTCTGTCGGACCTCGGCGTGCGCGGGATGCGTGTCGTCAAAGAGGAGGGGGACCGCGTCAATGTCTCGATCGAAGGGCTGAACGAAAACGACGCGATGGCGGCGGCGTTCCTACAGGGGGCGGAGCCTGAGCAGATTCACCAAGCGCGGGACCGCGTCCGCACGCTGCACAGCACGCTCATGAGCCGCTCGCAAACTGCGAGTGATGGGAGCTCCAGCGCTCCGGGCTCCGCACCGGGCTCCCCACCGGCGCCGCAAACGGTGTCTGCAGCGATCAAGCGCCGCCGTCGATAACGCGGCTGTTCGTACAAAGGGAGCGAAGTGCCGTCGACCGAGGCGACTTTGGTGCTAGGTTCTGTGCACCGAGGAGATCCCGTGCGTTATCAGTTGTCCATTCTTGTGGCGTGCGGCGCCGCGCAGGCCGCCTACGCCCAGCAGTTCGTCCAACAGACGTCCAGTCGTTTTCCGACGCAATCGGAGTACACCAACCAACTCTCCTTCTGCGATGTCGATGGTGACGGCGATCTGGACATCGCGTGGGCGAATGGACAGGGCTACAGCTCGCTCGGCGCGCTCCTGAAGCCGCGGCTCTTCATCAATGATGGCTCCGGTCGATTTACCGACGCGACCGACACGAACGTAGCTGGCATCACCGGCTGCTTCCGCGGCGTCGAGTTTGGCGACGTCGATCGTGACGGCGACTGGGACATGCTTCTTGCGCAGGACTATGCGCGGCCGGCGCTGTTGCTGCTGAACAACGGATCGGGCTCTTTCACGGCAGCACCGGCAGGACAGATGCCCGCGATCAATCTCGGCTCAAGCCGTGGCCAGTTCGGGGACATCGACAACGATGGTGATCTCGACATTGCGCTCTGCAACAGCGGCACGAATCGCTTCGGGACGACCGGCAAGCCAAAGCTCTACCTCAACGACGGGACCGGCAGGTTCACCGACAACACGGCGCTGACGCCGACGGGCAATGTGAGCGAGCAGATGGACATCCTGTTCGTCGATGTCGACCAGGACTTCGACCTCGATCTTCATGTGGGCACGCGCACGGCGAGCACGCAATCGAGCCGCCTTTGGCTCAACAACGGTTCGGGGACATTCGTCAATCAGACGATGCCGACCGACAACAGCGCCTACTCGTACGACGCCGGAGACTTCGACGGCGATGGCGACTTCGACCTGCTCGGCGTGAACGCCGGGACCAGCAACACCGAGTTGCTGCTGGCCAATGCGAACGGACTGGGCACCAGTTGGACCAATGTGAGTTCGCAACTCACGAGCAATCCCACGACCGACGACAACGACAGCCGGTTCTTCGACATCGATATGGATGGCGACCTCGACATCGTGGTCGGCACGCTGGGCTCTACGAGCGAGCGCATCTACCGCAACAATCGTCCAACGACCGCGAATTTCTCGATCGTCACCAACGCCATCACGAGCGTGACTGACTCGAGCCTCGATGTGAAGGTCGCCGATGTCGACAACGATGGCGACTTCGACATCGTCACCGCGCAGGGCGAGAGCGGCTCGTTCCAGAACCAGATCTACATCAACTCGATCGGCCCGGCCGACAACCGTCCACCGCGCGTGCTCAAGATGGAGACGGTCGTGCCTGGGACCGCTCCGACGACTCATGTGGTGCGGGCGATCATCGTCGATGACATGACGAGCGATCGTGGCTTCCATGATCGCGGCGTCGTGCTGGCGATTCGCTCGAATCAGGGGCCCTGGAACGAAATCCCGATGCACTGGAGCGGCAACAACCTTTGGCGAGCGGTGATGCCGGCGCAGCCCGCCGGCGCGACCGTCGACTACTACATCTTGGCGCGTGACTGGGCGAACAATCTCGTCTCGGGCGAGGTGAAGAGTTTCGTCGAAGGCGGAACGCCGGCGAATCCCGCTGACCTCAACAACGACACGCGCGTCGATGGCGCGGACTTGGGCATCCTGCTCGGCGAGTTCGACACCGCGGGAACGCTGGCCGACATCGACGGCAACGGCGTGGTCAACGGCGCGGACCTGGGCATCCTCTTGGCCGCCTGGACGGGCTGAGCGGGGAGTTGACTGATCCTCAAGGCACTCGTTTCGGGTTGATGGCCTTTCGGGCAACTCGCAGGAAGGTAATCTCCCGCGTTCAGGAGAATCCCCCATGGCAATTGCCCACCTTGTCTTCCGCAATTCGATCCGCGCACTGCTTGCCCTCGCCGCTCTCTCCGCAGGCGGCTTTGCGCCGCTTCAGGCGCCGCCAACGGTGAGCAGCGTCTTCCCGTTGAGCGGGCCAGCGGTGGGCGGAACGACCATCACCCTGACTGGGACCAATCTCGCTGGCGCGACCGACGTGTGGGTTGGCACAACACCGGCTACGACGTTCACGGTCGTCAGTTCCACCACGGTCACAGCCGTCACACCTGCGGGAACGGGGTCGGGGGTAGTCAAAGTTCGTACGCCTGATGGTGATGGAATTCTGCTGGGATCCGTATTCACCTACATCGATGCGCCGACCATCACAGCTGCCCCCGATGGCGTGTGGCCCTCAGCGGGTCCGACCGTGGGTGGAATGCCGTTTATCGTCGAGGGAACCGATCTGACGGGTGCAACGCTTGTCACCGTTGGCGGTGTTCCAGCAACTGGTGTTGT
>VGXL01000084.1 GCA_016873315.1 Phycisphaerae bacterium
CTGATGATCGCGACGGCGTTGGGTGTGCCGTGGATCTTCTTCGGCACCGGGGCACTGGGCCGCTCAGGTCGCATCGGCGTCTTGATCGGGCTGTCCATGCAGGCTGGCGCGACGATCGTGCTCGCCGCGCTTCTCAACTGGATCGCCGAGGGCTCCGGCGTCGAATCGCTCGAGCGGCTCACGCGACTCGATGCGGGACCTTGGCCAATCGTCTTGGTCTCGGCCGTCATCGTGGCGGTCGTCGCATTGGCTGTGCCGATCGCAGCACCGCTCTCGCGCCGCATGGGTCCGATCCTGGGTGCAGCCATGCTGGGCTTCGCGCTCTCGTGGCTCGCCGGCGGACAGTCGCTGGTCAATCATGAGCAGGTCATCCTTGACGAGGCAGCGGGCAAGGTCCGCGCAACCTGGACGCTGATTCCCTGGTCGAGCCAGTACACGCGCAGCGACATGGTGGGCATCCCGCCTGGCACGCGCGTGGCCGATTGGGAGAAGACAGCGTCCTTCAAGGGCACGCCGTTCGGTGACCGCCGCGTCCTGCTGGGCACGGATGCAATCGGCGGCGATGTGCTTGGGCAAATGCTCTGGGCGTGTCGATTGTCGATCTCGATCGGCCTGGTGTCGACGGGCATCAGCGTGGTGCTCGGCGTCACGATCGGAGCGCTGATGGGCTTCTTCGGCGGTTGGATCGATCTCCTGCTCTATCGAGTGGTCGAGATCTTCATGAGCGTGCCCACGCTGTTCGTGCTCATCGTTGCGGCTGGCGTGCTGCCTCGCAACACCTATGTCATGATGGCGATCATCGGTGTCTTCAGCTGGACGGGCGCCGCCCGATTCACGCGCGCCGAGTTTCTCAAGTTGCGCAAGATGGACTTCGTGCAGGCTGCGCAGGCCGCTGGGCTTCCTGTGCGCGCCGTCCTCTTCCGACACATGCTTCCCAACGGCATCACCCCGGTGCTCGTCGACGCGAGCTTTGCGATCGCGGCCGCCATCACGATCGAGGCCACGCTGTCCTTCCTCGGACTCGGTCCGGACGGACAAGCCAGTTGGGGCAAGCTCCTGTCGAGTGCAACCGCAGCGACGGGCACCTTCGTGTGGTGGCTGGCGGTGTTCCCAGGCCTGGCCATCTTCTTCTCGGTGCTCTCGTACAACATGCTCGGCGAAGCCATGCGCGATGCGATCGATCCCAAGCTCAGGAAGGCGGCCCACTGATGGCCAACCACGACGCGATCACCTCGTCGCCGAAGCCATCGGAACCCCTGATGAGCGTCGAAGACCTTGCCGTCAGCTTCGACAATGGTTCGGGCCCGCGCATTCAGGCTGTGGCGGGTGTGAGCATGAGCGTCTACCCGCGTCAGACGCTTGCTGTGGTCGGTGAGTCGGGCTGCGGCAAGAGCGTGACTGCGATGAGTTCCATGCAACTCATCCCGCGCCCACCGGGGCGCTTCGACGCAGGTCGCATCATGTTCGAGGGCCGCAATCTGCTCGAACTCCCCGAACGCGACATGCTCAAGGTTCGCGGCGGCAAGATCGCCATGATCTTCCAGGAGCCGATGACGAGTCTGAATCCGGTCTACACGATCGGTGACCAGATCATGGAGGCGGTCCTGTTGCATCAGGCCGTTTCACCTGACCAAGCGGCGGGCATCGCGATCCAAGCAATGGCTGATGTGGGCATTCGCGATCCTGAAGGACGAATGCGCGCGTACCCGCACCAGTTCTCGGGGGGCATGCGCCAACGCGTCATGATCGCGATGGCGCTGGCGTGCCGTCCGAGCCTGCTTCTGGCGGATGAACCGACGACGGCACTTGATGTCACGATTCAGAAGCAGATCCTCGAGCTCCTCCGCGGGCTGCAGCAGTCGAGCGACATGGGCATGATGCTCATCACCCACAACCTTGGCGTGGTCGCCGAAAACGCTGATGTGGTGTGCTGCATGTATGCGGGCCGCGTGGTCGAGTACGCACCAGTGACCGAGCTCTTTGATCGCCCGCTCCACCCGTATACGCGCGGGCTCTTCCGCTGCATTCCAGGTCTGTCGGAGTTGCGTAACCGACTCGTGACGGTCGAGGAAGTGGTGGCTGATCCGCGTGAGTACGAAGGCCTTCGCGGCGAAGCCGGACCGGTCGTGCCGTGGTGGCCGTTCATGGACGAGTCGCAGCGTCCCAAGCTCGACGATCCGAACAAGCCCTATGCGCTCGTCGAAGTCAGCCCCAATCGCTGGGTCGGCTGCTGGCGCACGCCCGACGTGGCTCGGCACCCAAGCCGCCCGCCGCGCATCGCGCCCGCGTAGTGCGCTGATGAGCTCGCTCCGCGCGAAGTGAGATTCGTCACGATTCGCCACGCTTCGAAAGCGCGGCGCGCGCTCAGCGGTTCGCGACCTCCGCCTGCTTCAGTGACCAGTGCTGCCGAAGCCACCAGCGCCGCGCTCCGTGGACGAGAGCTCGCTGACCTCCGTGATGTCGGCACGCGCGACCGGCGCGAAGACCAGTTGCGCCACGCGCATCCCAGGTTCGATCGTGAAGTTCGCCCGCCCAAGGTTGATGAGCGCCACCATCACTTCACCGCGGTAGTCAGCATCGATGGTGCCAGGAGCGTTGGGAACCGTCACGCCGTGCTTGGTGCTCAGTCCACTTCGCGGGCGGACTTGCGCTTCGAATCCCTCGGGGATCGCCAGCGCAAACCCAGTCGGGACGAGCACCACACGATTGGGTTCGAGCAGCATCGGCTCTGTGATCGCCGCGTGCACATCCATGCCTGCGGCAAGGCTCGTCTGATAGGCGGGAATTCGTGCGAGCGGTGAAAGCCGCTTCCACTCAATGCGCACTGGCAGGTTCATGTCGGGATCGTAGTCACGCGCCAACCATCAACCAGCCGCTCGTCACAGCCACCCAAGGCTCGACAGGTCGAGCGGTTCGTCGCACGCGAACGGTTCACCAGATTCGGCCCCGATGCGGCTGCCGAAGTAGGTGTCGGCGGCCGCGATCCAGATTGGCACCCGATGATTCGCAGGGTTCGCACTGAACTGACTCGCGTAGCACGCGATCGCACGCTGCTTCACTGCTGCAAAGCCGGTCGTGTTCACAATGAAGTTTGGCTGCGGAACGATCCGCAAGTGCGTGGCGAAGAAGTGCATGTGCCAGCGCGGGTAGCAGGGGGACCCGGGCAGATCGGTCTTCACATACTTGGCTTCAAAGCGCGCATCGCGAACGAGCGCCGACGCCGCGATGTGGTCAGGATGCGCATCGCGTGGAGAGGGCGAAAAGATGGCGTCCGGGTGTTCTGCACGGATGATCGCGGCAAGCACGCGCCGCGAGGCCAGATCGTCGCGCAACTCCCGATTCACGAGTCCAGCATTCAGTCGTCGCACGCCAAGCACGGCCGTTGCCGCTTCCGTCTCGCGCGCACGAATCTCGCTCGTGCCGAAGGGCGTAGGCTCGCCGTCGGTCATGTCGCAGACCGTCACGCTGTGGCCCGACGCAACGAGCTTGGCGATCGTGCCACCCATGGCGAGTTCAGCGTCATCCGGGTGCGGGGCAAAGACCAAGACCTTCATGGCGCCACCGTATCCGGTCCGATCGCGGCGAGCGAATCAAGAAGATCACGCGCCACCTGCGTCGTGACGGCGGCGCACGCTCGAGCTTGGTCCTCGGTGCCCGTGACGGTGGCGTGGCGAAGTTCACGCCACGCGCGGGCGAGCGTGGCCAGTCGAGCGCGATCGGCCGCGAGCCATGAGCCCTCGTGCGTCGGCGAGCCGAGCGAGCGGATCAGCGCGCAGGCATCAGGATCATGATGGGGCAGCGCAGGCCCGATCCGGTCCTGGACGATGATCACGAACTCCGCCAGCGGCAGTTCACGCTCCACGGCTTCGAGCGTTCGCTCGCATTCATCCCACTCGCCCTCTGCTGCCGCAGAACACGCGAGCACGATTCGAGGTCGCAGCGGTGCGAGCGTGACGGCGACTCCGTCGGCCGATGGCGACCACGCAGCCCAGCGGGCAACCGATGCGCTCGCCGCAAGAATCTCGGCATCAGCGAGCCCCAGATGGGCAAGCCGAGCAGCTTGGGTCATGACGCGCTCAAGCAACTCCATCTCCCGGATCGATGCGGGCTCAGGCCGTCCGAGCGATGCAGACCACAGGGACCGCGTTCGATCGATGCGCGCGGCAAGTCGGTTCGCCAGTGGTCCGACCGTGTTCGCCATGGCCGACTCTGGTGCCCGCAGTTCCCGCTCGCCCGGGAGTTCGATCCACTGGATCAGGCGTTGAGTGAGCGCCGACAAGGCGCTCCGCGCCCCATCGCGTGTGCGATCAAGCCTGAGTCCGTCGCCCGCGCGCTCGATCGATCGAAGGACAGCCTGTTGCGCACGGTTCCCAAGCGCGGCCGAACGACCGATGGTCGTGGCCGATCGCTCAAGCAACGCCAAGTCTTGGGCCGAGCGTTCGGCTGCCACCACGGATCCATCCGGCGGTTCCACGCCGACACCATCAGCCAGCCACTGCACGAGCGCGGATCGTTCCTTGTTGCTGCGTCGGAGGATCGAACCCATCAGTGCCGGCATCGACCCCGGCAGGGCATCCGCGTGCACGCGCATGCCCGCGGCCAGCGCCGCTGCGGCGCGAAAGCGCTCGGCAGGCCGATCGCCATGCATGACGAGCCCAACACACCGCGCCGCTCCGTCGACGCCCATGGGCGGCCGCCCACCGCGACCCGCGCACAGCGTCGAGAGATCGTCCAGGAGGTCGCTGATCGCGTCGAGTCGCTCAAACTCCACGGCGAGTCGATCGCGATCATTCGTGCGATCGAGGCCAGCCAATGCAGATTCGCACGACGCGCGCAACGACGCCTTCGTGTCCTCATCGAGCCAACTCACGGTGTCGAGTGCACGAAGGAGTTGGATCGACCCGACCGCGTGATCCGCCAAGGACTGAATGTGCGGACGGAACGCGGCGATCGCCGCCGCCTGACGCAGCATCGATGCTCCGGCTGTGGCTCGGATGACCCACGGTTCCTTCGGTGGGAAGTGCCCAAGGGCCACCACCAGTCGTTCAAGCGCGGTCGTCGAGCCCGCGCCGAACGCTGCCGATGGCCAGAGATCTGCATCGACCTGCGGCGCACGGGGTCCGTCACCGGCGAAGGGAGCGAGCGCGTCCGCGAGTCCGGCCAAACACGCCGACACGGATGCATCGATGCGCGATGGGTCGTCTGCAGCAAGCGCGTGCACCGCCGCGGAGCCTCGTTCGGTGAACGCGCGCGCTGCTTCGGCCAGGCGCACCACTTCAGCGTCGCTGCGGGGGCGTGCCAGCGCGCGACCCAGTGTTGCGTCGATGGTGACTCGTGCATCGGCCATGCGCATGCCGGTCACGAACGCTGCCTGCGAAGTCCACGGCTCAGTCGACGAGGCGCGCAAGAGCTCGATCGACACGGCGCGCCAAGTTCGTTGCACGGCGATGAGCTCGCGGCCGATCTCGTCGGCCGGAGCCGTCATGGCAGACGACTCCGCACTGAGCCGTGTCATGGTGGCGTCGACGACGCTGCCAGGTCCCCGCGGCGGATCCGCGGCGTGTCCACGGATGACCAGCGTCAGCGCAATGAGGATCGAGGCCGACCAAGGCGCCACCCTCATGGTTGGCTCCCGCTCGTGGGATAGAGGATCCACTGCAGGCACAATCCCTGTGCCGGCATCGTTGGACCCGCAAGGCTGCGATCACGCGACGCAAGAATCGTCCGGATGTGCGCGGGCTCACGGTGCCCACGACCGACCTCGAGCAGCGTGCCGGCCAGGATCCGGACCATGTTGTGCAGGAACCCGGTTCCGCTCACATCGATCGCGACGGTCCCGTCGGGCAAGCGGCGGACCGAACAGCCGTGGATGGTGCGCACGGTGGTCGCGCGTTCCTCGATGCTGTGCGCCAGCCCTGCGAAATCGTGTGTTCCGACAAGCAGTGCTGCGGCGGCCTGCATGCGTTGCGTGTCCACGGCGTGCGGCGTCGCGGCAACCCAGAGCCGCTCGAAGACGCCTGCACGATGAGCGTTGGGACACGCATCGCGAAAGGTGTATCGGTAGCCCTTGCTCACGCAGTCACTGATGGGATCGAATCCCGCGTGGACGGGTTGGGCTGCCACCACCGCCACATCATCCGGCAGCCGCGCGCTGATGGCCCGGGCCAAGCGCTCACCATCAATCTCGATGCCGCAATTGAACGCTGCGATCTGCGCGCGAGCGTGCACGCCAGCATCAGTGCGACTGGCACCGACCACGCGAGCATCGATCGAGAAGGTCGATCGAATGGTCGACTCGAGCACGCCCTGGACGGTGCGCAGCGGCTCACCGCCCGGGACCTCCTGGCGTTGCCAGCCGTGGAAGTTCGTACCGTCGTACGCGACCGTGAGTTTCCAGCGGCGCATGCGCCCTCGGGCTCAGTGGCCGAACAGGGTCACGGGGGCCATCATCCCCTTGGACTCGAAGTAAGAAAGCGCCTCGTCCACGCTGCGGAAGATCTTCGTGGCGGTCTCCGTGATGAACGGCGACGGTGCCTTGCGGGGCTTCCACACCACATAGACCTCCTTGGTGTGCTCCCATGCGTGGTGTAGTTCGCGTTCCACGCCGCTCGACAAACCCGGCACGCCGCCTGGGAGCTCGGGAACCAGCGACACGATCATGTCGCTCTGGTCGATGAGTTTGAAGTCGCGCATGTAGATCTGGCCGTCGACATCGCCGGCAATATCCAAGATCTCGCGCACACTGACTTTCATCGGCGGGGCGTCGGCACGACCACCAAACGCGTGCGCCGCCACCTCGATGAAGTCCTTGCCTTCGCGCGCTGCGGCCAAGCCGCGGTCAAGCAGCAGTTTCTCGTCCACATCCGCCGGATCGAAGGTGATGAAGAATCGCGCCAGCGCCGCGCGGAACCGCTCGATCTCCTCGAGCACATCGGGCATGTCGACCACGTGGCTCATGGGGAAGCTCGGGTAGACCTTGCGCATGTCGGGTCGCGTGACCAGCCGCAAGCATGTTTCGACCGTGTCCTTGTGGCGTCCGCGGCTGAGGATGTAGAACTGATCGCGACAGTCGAGCGCCTGCGCCATGAGTTCGGTGGCCAGGATCTCCTCCTCGCGCCAGACCATGCAGTCCTTCAGCGTGGCATCGATGTCGTGCTCGGCGTGCAATCGGTGGTGCACGGTCTCGACGTTGTCCACCAAGCAGATGAACATGTTCGGCTCGAGCCGACGGAGTTGGTCAAAGTCGAACGCGCTGAAGAGCCCGTGCCGCCAGCGGAAGGTGGCGTGCGTGTTCACCACGATGTTCGGGTGATCCTCGCGCGGCATGGTGTGGGAAATCACATCCTTAAAGGCTGCGCGACGAAGACTGTTCAGCCGGCTGATGGGTAGGTCCAAGATCCGGCCCGGGCGCACATCGGGTGCCTCGGCGTACATCATGTCGCCGATGTGGAAGACCTGCATGCGATCTCCCCGCTCGCCCGCCTGTCGTTCGACATCTTGCAGGTAAGGCTTCTTGTCCACGCCGATCTGGCCGGTGACGATGGCTCGCATGGCGCCAAGGCTACACGATCGACCCCGCAATCCTTGATCGCGTCATGGGCGCCCCGCGAGTCGATCAAGATGGGGCGTCGCGCTTAGGGCACGAGCAAGGCGACCGCGTGCACCTCGATGGCGCGACCCTCGCCCACTGCATCGACCTTCTCGTGCGTCTTGCCCTTGATGTTGATCGCGCTCACATCCGCGTGGAGCAGTTCGGCGAGCCGTGCGCGCATGGCATCCTTGACGGGCCCGATCTTCGGCCGTTCGCAAATCACCGTCGCATCCAGATTGCCAAGGCGAAGCCCGCGCGCCTGCATGCGTCGCACGGCCTCGGCCAGAAAGACTGCGCTGTCGGCGCCGTCCCACTGCGGATCTCGGTCACAAAAGAGCTGTCCGATGTCGGGCTCTGCCAGCGCTCCGAGGATCGCATCGGTGACCGCGTGCAGCAACGCATCGCCATCGGAGTGACCCACGGGCCCGCGGTCGTGTTCGATCCGAAGACCACCGAGCACGAACGGCCGGCCAGCGCCCTGCGGCGCGACCGGTTCAAGCCGATGCAGGTCGTAGCCGTGGCCAATCCGCGCGCGGGTCACGGGTCGTAAATCTCGCGCGGATCCTTGTCGGGCTGGCGGTCTGTCCCGCCTGCCTTCGTGTCCACTTCCTTCGATGCGTCCTCGACCGGCCATGGTTCGGGTGAGCGGATCTCGACATCGATCCTGCGGCACACCGAAGGCGGGCAAGGCATTTGGTTTCGAAGCGTGCCGACGGTTGTGCCCGCTTCCCAGTCCTCCCAGAGCAACTGGTCGGGGCGTTCGCTTGCGTGGTCGCCCTTCCCAGCAATGAACTTGAAGGTGAGTTGGCGTCCCGGAGCCAACCGCCACTCACGGAAGACCTCGGGCTCACCAGCGGGGTCGAGTTTGCAGACATTCACGATCTTGATCGTGAGCGGCTGGGTCGGCGTGCTGATGTAGGTGAACCCACGGCCGCTTGTCGGCATCAGGCCGCCGCCTGGTGTGTAGCACGAGCTCAGCACGACGACCGGGCACAGCATCGCAGCGCGAAGAAGGACATTGGTCATGGCCATAGTAGGACTCTATCGGCTCTCAGCAGTGGCCGCCGTGCGAACCAGATCGATGAAGTGCTCACCCCGGTGTTCGAAGTTCGGGTACTGGTCCAGGCTCGCGCACGCGGGTGACAGCAGGATCGAATCGCCCGTGCGAGCGCGGGCGAAGGCCGCACGCACCGCCGTGTCGAGCGTCCCGCACCGCGTGCCGCCCGCCGTCGCCAACTGCTCCTGCACCTGGCCGACCGCGTAAAGGCCCGCAAGCCGCGGAGCCAATCCAGCGATTCCAGACAGGTCGATGTGCTTGTCGTATCCCCCGGCGATCAAGTGCACGCGGGACAGGTCAGCGAACGACTCCAGTGCGCGCATCGTCGCTGCTGGCGTGGTGCTCTTGGAGTCGTTGAAGCAAGCCACACCGTTCCACTCGCCGATCCGTTGCATGCGGTGCGGCAATCCTTGGAAGGAACTGATGGCCTGTGTCGCCGCGATGCGATCGATCGGTTGTCCATCGATCGCACACGCGTGGTCCAAGAGCGCCAGAGCAGTCCGCGCGTTCTGCACCATGTGCGCGCCCGGGACGGCAAGCGCCAGACCCTCCAACGCGACAGCGGGCGGGGTCGTTCTCCACCACACGCGCTCTGCTCCGGCCGCGGCTGCAGCAGCGCGCTCTGCATCAGCGTCGTCGTCGGCAAACCAGGTCACCAAGTGCCCCGTGTTCGGCACGATGCCTTGCTTTGACATCAGGTAGTGCTCGACCGAGCCGTGCCAATCCACATGGTTCGGCGCAAGGTTCGTCAGCGCGCCGATGGTGGGTCGCCAACCCAGTCGGGACTGCCCAGACCAATCGGCCGCGGCATCCGAGAGCCACCAGAGTTGCGCGCTGCTCAACTCAAGCACGAGCCAATCAGCCCTCTCAGCGTCTGAGCTGCCAAGCAAGGACCCGCCGTAGTTTCCACCGATCTCGGCACGCCGTCCGCTGGCGCGAAGGGCTGCAAGCGTCATCGCGCTGGTCGTGCTCTTGCCGGCGCTTCCAGTGATGCCAATGGTGCGTCGCGCTGCGATCGCCTCGATCGAGAGCCTGATCTCGGTGGTCACCGGAACCCCTGCATCGCGCGCCGAACAGAGCAGCGGATGGCTCCACGGCGTGGGCACGGCTGCGTTGGCGACCAGAAGATCCGTCTGGGTGAACCAAGTCTTGGTGTGCGTGCCACACTCGATCTCAAGTCGTCCGCGCTCTCGCAGCGGTTCGAGTGCAGCGATCGCATCCGCAAGGACCGCGGCATCGCGCCGATCGGTGATCCGCACGATTGCACCCTGTGCATGAAGCCATTTCGCCACGCCCAGACCGCCACCGAAGAGGCCAAGCCCCATCACCGTGACGCGCCGCCCGGCGAGCTCCTTGGTCATGGATGCTTCGGCTCCTCAGGTGGGAATCGCAGATCGCCCTGCGCTGGATCGATGAGTTCGACCCAGCGAAGCTTCATCGAAAGGTGTCCGTCAGGCGTCACAATCTCGGTGCAGGACCTTCCCTTGATCGTGCTGCGCTCGAATCGAAGCTCGAAGTCAGCCTCGAACACTGGGCGCTTGGAATCCGGCGTCGGAGGCTGCGAGGTTCGGTCGAGTTCGCAGGACACCACATTGCCGTATCGGCTCTGGATCGCTCCGATGAAGGCCGCCGCCTCTGCATCAAGATTCGCGTCCTCTGGGATCGAGAAATGCTCCAGCATCGCCGTTGCACCCTGATCGAGTCCGACCCGAAGTGCAGGTGCTGGGCCCGCCATCAACGGCGCGTAAATCGTCGAGTACGACCATGCTCCGAACGCGACTTGCAGGGCGGTGCCCACCAGCCCAAGTCCAAGTCCCGCAATCGCCAATCCGCGCCCTGATGCCGCGCGTCGCTTGGTGGCGCTGATGCCGACCGCGCCCAGCACGATCGCGGCGATGGTCGTGAGCGGGCAGCAGAGCACGAGTCCAAGCACAAGGGACGCGACGGCGCACACCGACATCCGAGGTTGGAGCGTTGCGTCGTGATCGCTCGGCAGGGGCATTGTGGACATCGCTCGATCCTAACGGGTGCGCCTGGCTTGAACTTGGCTTGCGCATGGCTTGTACTTGGCTTGCGCCTGGCTTGTACTTGGCTTGCGCCT
>VGXL01000085.1 GCA_016873315.1 Phycisphaerae bacterium
GCTCGACGATGTGACGCCCGTCGCGGGTTCGGTCGTGCTCGGCTTCGCGGCCCCGGTCGATGGTTTCGGCGACTCCGGCTTCGATGTGCCACTCGCTGCGCGAGAGGTTCTCGCGTTTGGATCGGCCGGGTCGCCACCAGGTTCGTTCTCGTCGGAGCCGCTGCCATCGGCGGGACCGGTGCGGCCGCGGCGCTCCAGCGAGCGTTCGTCGCGGGGCTTGCGATTCGGATTCGAGCCGGCCTTCACCAAATCGTCGAGGCCACGACCGATGCTGCCATTGCCGGCGCCCTGGCCTTGCGCACCGTTGCCTTGCACGGTCGGCACACCCGAGCGCCCTTGCCCCGTGCTTGATGCACTGCTGCCGCTGCTCGCGCCAGATCCCAACGAACCGCCTTGCGAACCTCCTTGCGATCCACCTTGTGAACCGCCTTGCGAACCACCTTGTGATCCGCCTTGCGATCCACCTTGTGAACCACCTTGTGATCCGCCTTGTGATCCGCCTTGCGATCCGCCTTGCGATCCACCTTGCGAACCGCCTTGCGATCCGCCTTGTGATCCGCCTTGCGATCCGCCTTGCGATCCACCTTGCGAACCGCCTTGCGATCCGCCTTGCGATCCGCCTTGCGATCCACCTTGCGATCCACCTTGTGAACCACCTTGTGAACCACCTTGTGAACCGCCTTGTGAACCACCTTGCGATCCACCTTGCGATCCACCTTGTGAACCGCCTTGCGAACCGCCTTGCGAACCGCCTTGTGATCCGCCTTGCGATCCACCTTGTGATCCGCCTTGCGATCCGCCTTGTGATCCGCCTTGCGAACCGCCTTGCGAACCGCCTTGCGATCCACCCTGTGATCCGCCTTGCGATCCGCCAGTGCTGTTTCCGTTGTTTGCGCCGTTGCCGGCCCCGGAGCCAGATCCACCGCCCGCTCGCCCGGATCCACGCCCGGGTTGGAATGGCGTTGATCCGGACGCCGCTCCGACGCCGTCGTTCACATCAACATCAAGCGCGCCCCGCGGTTCGCGAGGATTGAACGGCGTGTTGGCCGACGAGGTCTCTCCGTCGATCGCGACGGCAACAGGATCGGGAGCGATCGTGGCCTCGTCCTGCTTCGCTGGACTCGAACACGCCGCAAGAACGGCCGCGCCCGCCAACATCGTCACGCAGCGAATTCGGACCAGTTTCTGGATCGTCGTTCGCATGGGAACCTCCGGGAGATCGATGCTACGCGCGGCTCACAGTTTCCGAACAGAGATGTTGGCCCACTCGACTGGGCTTCCATGCTTTTGCAGGCCGATCGGTCCGCTCGCGGGCACACCCGGCAGCGTGGCGTCCTTCAAGACATGCTTGCCATTGAGCCACACATTCAGGACCTCGCCCTGCATGCGGATGCGGAAGCGATTCCACTGGCCGATCGGCGCGTCGGCCTTCTCAACTGGCGTGCAAGCCTCGCGCACCGCTGCAGGCAGGTTGGGGTTGGTGCGGTAGCCCCACACTTCGCCGCTGCCCACGCTCCAATTCCACATGTTGACCTGACTCTCTGGCTTCCCACGAAGGAAGATGCCGCTGTCGTACTCGTCAATCTCCTCGGTCATCTCGCTGCCGTCGGCGTTGCGCAGGACGTCGCCCTTGGGACCGATGACCGGGCGGCGCATCGTGCCTTGGCTCTTGCCGGTCCATCGCCAATCGGCGATGAGTTCAAAGTCACCGAAGCTCTCCTTGCTCCACAGATCGCCGCCTTGGCCATCGAAGTTGAGCGTCCAACCGCTCGCTTTCCAGTGACCTTCGCTCTCCTTGGGCATCGTCCACTGATCGAGCGTGCCGTCGTAGAGCGGCCGGAACTCAGCGAGTTCCGGATCTGCGCGCATCTCGGGCGTCGGCATCAGCATGCGATTCTCGGGAAGCACCTTGATGCGTAGGTTGCGGAACCAGATGGGAGAACCTTCGCTCTCAAGGCAGATGTATCCCTGACGCGGCTTGACATCCTTGCCGCCCGAGACCTCCTTGCCGTTGACCTCGAGCTTGATCGTGCCGTCGACACAGATCACGCGATAGTGGTTCCACTCGGGCGCGGGCTTCGTGCGGTCCTCGCTCGGTAGGCAACGCTCCCATCCTTCGGGGTGGGGACGATCGGGCACCATGCTCGCGCCGTGGATCGCAAAGATGTCGCCCTGCGAGGTGTAGCGAAGGCGACCATCGGGCAGACGGCTCTCGACGCCGTCCATGACCTGCACTTCGATGCTGCGGGTGAAGGGCACGCCGCGCGCGCAGATCGCGTCGCTCCACACGAACAAACCCGCATTGCCACCAGCCTTGCGATGGCTGAACTCCATCTCGAAAACGAAGTTGCGGAACTGGTGGTCCGTGCGCATCACGCCCGTCGGCGTCCCGGAGCACACGATGACTGGCGTGCCAGCTTCGTCCTTGCCCACAGTCCAGGTCGTGGGCGATGTGTTGACATTGACCCAGCCATCGAGATTCGTTCCGTTGAAGAGGGGTTGCCAGCCTTCGGGCTTGGCGGCCTGCTCGCGCGCAAAGTCGACCGTGAAGGTGCCAGCCTGCTGAGCGGGAACGACGGCGGCTTCATGCGAAGCGGATGGACGCTCGGCGGGCGCGGCCGTTGCCGAGCGGACTGGACCGGAGCAGGCCATGAGGACCAATGACATTACGCAGGTGGCCAACGACTGGGTCAGCGCAGAGGTGATCATGCGCGCAAGGTACGGCGCAAACGCTCGGCGCAAAGTTCCGCGCAATGGCTCGGCCAAAAACGCACAGCGAAAACGATCGGCGCCCTGGTTCGGCGCAGGGGGGTCAGTGAGCAGGGACGAACGATCCTTGCGGCGGGGCAGAGGCACGCCGACAGGAACTGCATGTCGCCACAGATCTGCGGATCGCGTGATTAGGCGTCGACCGTGGACACGGCGGGCGCGACATCGACGCGCGCGGTCGTCTTCGACAGCACATCCTCGACCGAGTGGCCGGGAGCGACTTCCGTGAGCATGAAGCGTGCGCCGCGCTTCTCAAAGACCGCGAGATCCGTGATCAGCATGTCGACGCAGCACTTGCCAGTCAGGGGCAGCGTGCAGCGGGGGATGAACTTGCTCTCACCCTTCTTGTTGCAGTGCTCCATGACGACGATGCGACGCTTGACGCCCGCGACCAGATCCATCGCGCCGCCCATGCCCTTGACCAGCTTGCCGGGAATCATCCAGTTCGCGAGGTCGCCCTGTTCATCGACTTCCATCGCGCCAAGGATCGCTAGGTCGATGTGTCCGCCACGGATCATGCCGAAGCTGTCGGCGCTCGAGAAGAAGCTGTGTCCGGCAACTCCGGTCACGGTCTGCTTGCCCGCGTTGATGAGGTCGGGATCGACCTTGTCTTCGGTCGGGAATGGTCCCATGCCCAGCAGCCCATTCTCACTCTGCAGCCAGACGGTCATGCCTGAGGGGACATAGTTCGCCACGAGCGTCGGGATGCCGATGCCCAAGTTCACATAGAAGCCGTCGCGGAGTTCCCGAGCGGCGCGCTTGGCGAGTTGGTTGCGGTCGAGCGGCATGAGGGCGCATGTTGTAGCACGCGCGGCGGCGCGCCGTATCCTCCACCGATGCACCCTGTCCTGACTGCGCTTGGTCTTGATCGCCACCCTCTCGTGAAGCCCGTCTCTGGCCCCGCGCCCGAGGGCTGGGTCATCTCCGACAACCCTGCCGATGGTGCGCCATTGGCAATGGTGAAGCTCCAGTCGCGCGCTGAACTCGAGGCCACGATCGTTCGCGCGCAGCGAGCGTTCGAAAGTTGGCGATCGCTGCCCGCGCCCAAGCGCGGCGAGATCGTGCGACGCATCGGCGAAGCCTTCCGCGTGCACAAGGATGCGCTGGGCGAGCTGGTCAGCCTGGAGATGGGCAAGATCAAGGCCGAGGGCTTGGGCGAGGTTCAAGAGTGCATTGACATCGCTGACTTCGCCGTCGGTCTCTCGCGTCAGCTCTACGGCCTCAGCATGCACAGCGAGCGCGCCGGCCACCGCATGTACGAGCAGTGGCATCCGCTGGGGATCGTCGGTTGCATCACCGCCTTCAACTTCCCAATCGCGGTCTGGGCTTGGAACAGCATGCTCGCAGCCACCTGCGGCAACAGCACGCTGTGGAAGCCGAGCCTGCTCACGCCGCTCACGGCGATCGCCGGCAGCGAAGTCGCGTGGAAGGTCATGCGAGAGCAGGAACTGTGGCGTCCTGAGGGCATCGATCCTGCGGACATCTTCCCGCTCATCATCGGTGCAGACGCGGAGGTCGGCGAGCCTCTGATCGCCGATCGTCGCATTCCGCTGGTGAGCGCGACCGGTTCATGCCGCATGGGTCGCCGCGTGGCCGAGGTCGTGGGCAAGCGCCTGGGCCGAACGCTGCTTGAACTCGGCGGCAACAACGCGATCATCGTCCTGCCTGATGCTGACCTGGAACTCGTCGTGCGTGGCGTGCTCTTTGGCGCGGTCGGTACGGCTGGTCAGCGTTGCACGACCACGCGTCGTCTGCTCGTGCACGAGTCGATTGTCGATCAACTCGTCGAGCGCCTGGCCAAGGGATACAAGGGGATCTCGATCGGCGATCCGCTCAAGCCCGGCACGCTGGTTGGTCCACTCATCAATCGTCAGGCCGTCGCGACGATGCGCCACGCGATCGAACAGGCCGTGGCGCAGGGCTGCACGATCGTGTGCGGCGGCGTCGAGGGCATCGAACGATTCAAGGGCACGCCCGGTCACTATGTCTCGCCCACGATCATCCGCGTCGGCAAGGGGAGCGTGCCGCCGATCAGCTGCGAAGAAACGTTTGCCCCGATCCTGTACGTCTTCAGCGTGAAGGATCTCGACGAAGCGATCACCATCCAGAACGGCGTCGATCAGGGACTGAGCAGCGCGATCTTCACCGACAGCGTGCGCGCGGCGGAACGGTTCCTCGGTCCTGCCGGCAGCGACTGCGGCATCGCGAATGTCAACATCGGCACGAGCGGTGCAGAAATTGGCGGCGCGTTCGGCGGCGAGAAGGACACTGGCGGCGGCCGCGAGTCGGGCAGCGACAGCTGGAAGACCTACATGCGCAGGCAGACCTGCACGATCAACTACAGCAAGGATCTGCCGCTCGCGCAGGGCATTCAGTTCGGCTGACCGATCCGGGCGCGAGCGTTGGCTCAGCTCGAGCCTTCGCGCATACGGTCGAGCTGCTCGGGGAAGGGGAACCGCGCGTACACGCCGGTTTCTTGTCGGTCCCACGCCGCAACGGGCGGATAGACATCGCCCGTGAATCCCGCCTTGTGCATGGCATCGAGGACGGACTCAAAGCTCGCCTCGACGCCCTTGCTGTTGACGAGCACATTGCTGCGCGCGCCAAGGAAGGACACTGCGGCGGCTGGCAGACGATCATGCCGCCCCTGGAGCATCTTTGACACCGTCGAGAAGCCGCGGTGGATGTCTTCGAGGGTGAAGTGGTCGCGCCCTGCGGGTCGCAACAGCGCGAGCACCAGCAGACGGTCAAGATCGAACTTCAGGATGTAGGGCTCCCGATCTTCCTGCGCGTGCAGGTGCGTTGCCTGGCGGAAGACCTTGGCGTAGCTCGTGGCGCTGCCCAGCGTCCACTGACTCGTGGGGATCAGCGACAGGATCTCGCCGAGCACACCGCGACTGTTGTCGGTGTCATTCACGCCGCAAATGAGCGTGCGGTATCGCCCGTGGACGACGTCGCTCAGAAGATGCTGGCCCCACTGGATCCGAATGCCCGGCTTCTTGTCCGCCAAGCGCGGATCGCCGCTGGGCATCAAGTTCAGGTGCGGGCAGCCTTCGGGGACTTGGACGAGTCGGTCGCCGTCACCGGTGTAGATGCGAAAGTTCGACATGGTCGAGGTGCTCCTGCGCGGGATCAGGGGGCCTTCGACGCTGCAGCGGCCTTGGCTTCTTCAGCCGTGAGCAGCGTCGCCTTGGTGATGATGATGTCTTCGATCGGCACATTGGGCATGCCGCCCTTGATCCCCGTCCGCGATTGGCGGATCGCGTCGACGACATCCATGCCGCCGATCACGCGGCCGAACACGGCGTAGGCCGCGCCATCACGCGGCAGGTCCAGGCCGCCGTTGTCGACCACATTGATGAAGAACTGGCTCGTCGCGCTGTCCGCGATGGAGGTCCGTGCCATGGCGATCGTGCCACGCGTGTTCTTGAGGCCGTTCTGCCATTCATTCTTGATCGGATCGCGCGTGTTCTTTTGCTTCATGTCGGGGGTGAAGCCGCCGCCCTGAATCATGAAGTTCCCGATGACGCGATGGAAGGTCGTGCCGTCGTAGTGACCATCCTTGATGTACTGCACGAAGTTGGCGACGCTCAGCGGAGCCTTGGTCTCGTTCAGCTCCAGAATGATGTCGCCCTTGCTCGTCGCGAGCTTGGCGAAGACCAACTTCTCGGCAGCGGGAGCGGCCGCATCCGGGGCGGCGGGTGCGGCAGGGGCCGGCTTGGCTGCATCCTGAGCTGCGACGACGGTGGAGAGGGAAAGAACGGTGGCGAACAGGATGCGTATCATGGTCTGTGGACTCCTCAATGAACTGGTCCGGGATCGTAGCGGGGGGAACCGCCGCGGGGCCTCGCTCCTACCATGCATGATCCGATGGACACGACCCCCACGACTGAACCGACCATGGCCCGCCGTTCGTTGCCGCGCGTCGGTGGACCGTTCGCCCCAGTGATCGACCTCTTCAGCAGCGTGCGATTTGGCATCGTGTTGCTGGCGCTGCTCTTTCTCTACATGACCGTGGGGAGCGCGGGCATCATCTACCCCGAGCATCCCAATCTGTTCCATCCAGCTGCGTGGGTGCACGCGCAGTTCCGACAATGGCGTCCATTCGAGATGACCGAGTTCGAGTGGTTCCACTGGTGGCCGTTCGATGTGCTGATGGGACTGATCTCGGCCAACATCATCATCACCACCATCCGTCGCATTCCGTTCAAGCCTGTGAACTACGGCGTGTGGATGATTCACACCGGCATCATCGTGCTGGTCGTGGGCAGCGTGATCTACTTCGGCCAGAAGGTCGAGGGCGAGGCACCCGTGATCCGTCGTGCGGTCGTCGTGTCGATCAAGGACGCATCGGGCGCGGTCGTCGCCAAGGAGCGCGTGATCGCCGTGCCGGGCGCGCGGACGCAGCTTGGTCATGAGCCGTACCTGATCGAGATCGCCGACATCGATCCCTCGTGGGAACTCCTCAGCGGCAACGACAAGGGCAAGCGCACCTACAGCGTCACGGTCATGGTGAATCGAGGCGATCAGCGCTTCATGCGACAGGTTGCGGCGGGGTACCCGGAGTACACCGAGGATCTGGTGCTCACGGACGATCCCAAGCAGCCCGTCAAGCGTGCACGCAAGGTCAACCCTGACGGCAATCCGATCATCGATGGCGCGCTCAGCGTGGACCTTGAGTACGAGGGCCAGCAGTGGTTCTACCTGCGCAACGACTTGGCGAAGGCGTGGGCGCTGTATGTGCGTACGCCAGGCGATGGGCCGTGGACTATGCGGCCGATCGAGGGAATGCCGCTCTACAACGACCGCATCGCGAGCCGAGATGATGTCTTCAACGGCGATCGGACACCGATCGATCCCATCGATCTTTCGGTTCCAGCGGTGGACGCGGCGGATCCCTTTCAGGATGTGGCATTCCGCGTGATTGGCTTCCTGCGCTACGCGCACGATCGCTCGAAGTGGATGGCCGGCAGCGAACGCGATCCCTTCAATCCTGTTGTGGTCCTTGAGGTGGCGCAGGGGCAGTCGACCGGGCAGGCCGCGGGGCAGAGCGATCGCTACCAATTGCAGGCGCTCGATCCTGAGCGCAGTGTGGGCGACGGTGGGTTGCTCCGCGCGCAGGTCATCAAGGACGAGGCCGACATCGCGCGCGCGAACTCGAGTCCGAGCCTTCGTGTCGCGGTGCCCTCGATCGGTTTCGAGGGGATCTTGCCGATCGATCCGCCCACCGCGGGCGCGCCCGTCGCGGCGACACCAATCGGTGCGGCGGACTCAGGCTGGTCGTTCCGCGTGGTCGCGGTTCAGGATCGCTTGACCATTGGCGAGGTCACGGCCGATGTGGCGATCGTCGAGATCACCTCGCCCGAACGCACCTGGCGGCGCTGGGCGTTCTCGAATCCGTCGATGAACCGTGACCTTCCGCCCGGGGACCAGGCGCAGCAGCAGCAGCTGCCACCCGATCCATCGATCTCCACGGTCTACGAGCCCGGTGAAAACGGCGCCTTGCTCACGGTCTTGATTGGTCCCGGTCCGAACCAGCTCCGACTCGCGAGTTCGATCGGCTCGATGCGCTCGGCGCCGCAGCCGATCGAGGTGGGCAAGCCCTTCGCGCTGCCCTCGGGCCTCACGATCACGCTGCTTGAGTACCTGCCCAACGCGGTCGCCGTGACCAAGCCCTTCATCGTGCCGCCCGAGGAGCGCCAGCGCGATGCGCGCGAGCTCTTCTCTCGTGCGCTCGTCTCGGGGCCAGGCGGCGGCGCTCAGTGGCTCGACTACCACCCGTACGTGTTCGATCGCCGCGCCGATGCACTTCGGCGGCATCCCTTCGAACCGACGGTCGTCGATCTGGGCGGTGGACGCAAGGCCGAGGTGCTCTTCTCGCGCCGTCGCGAGCCGATGCCGACCGCCGTGGCGCTCGATGACTTCATCCTGGCCACGCACATCGGCGGCTACACCGGCGAGGCCTCGACGATCCGCGACTACACCAGCATGCTTCGCTTCGACGACGGCGCGGGTTGGTCGCAGCCCGTGCCGTGCAGCGTGAACGCGCCGGTCGAGCACGATGGCTGGTGGTTCTTCCAGGCGCAGTGGGATCCGCCGGACCAGGCCCGGTTCGAGGGCGACCGTGCAAGCCGCGGCCTCAACTACACCGTGCTCGGGGTGGCCAATCGCGAGGGCGTGGTGATCCAGCTGCTCGGGTGCGTGATCTCGGTGCTCGGGATGTGCTACGCGTTCTACGTCAAGCCGATCATCAAGCGGCGACGCCGCGAAGCCGCGCAAGCACTCGCGACACGCCTTCGTGCGGAAGGGAAAGTTCGCGCCGCGCTGGTTGCGCTCCTGGCGACCCTCGCCGTGATGGGGGCGACGCCAGCGCGCGCCGAGGAACCCGCCAAGCCCTTCCATGAAGCCGTCGATCTTCTGCCGCTGGGCGAAGTCGCTGTGCAGACCGAGGGCCGGCTGAAGAGCTTCGGCAGCTTCGCGAACACGCAGATGTCCTTCGTCAGCGGGCCCCGTCGAATCAACGGCCAGAGTCCCGAGTTCACGTACCTCGACATGCTCCTTCGCCCCGAGAGCTACGAGGACGCCGACATCGTCTTCGTAAAGGGTGCCGCCGCGCGCGTGCCGATCGCCGAGGCCGTGATCGAGTCCTTCCACGATGCAGCCGCAAAGGCCGATGCCGAGGTGCGCATGGAGGGCTTCCTCAAGCACGGCCTGATCTCGCCGGCGCTTCTCAAGCGGCCCCAGGTCATGGCCACGCTGCGTCAGATGGAGCAGGATCTGATCCGGACCGAGAAGGTTGTGAGCCAGATCCAAGGCGCCATGAGCGTGCGCGAGCCCAAGTACCTGCTCGGCCGGCTGCTCGTGATCCCGCCGGCTGCCGACGACGCGCAGCAGCGCTGGCACGGGCTCGGCGAGATCATGATGCTCGCCGTCGATGCGGAGCGCGCAAAGGCCGCGGGCATCGAACAGACGCCGATCGCGGGGATCGACATCCAGAAGCAGCGTGCGGTGGCGGGGGCGTGGAAGGACCTCATCGAGGCGTGGGCTGCACAGGATGCACCGGCTGCATCCAAGGCAGTTGCTGCGTTGGCAGACGCGCTTCACCAGGTCAATCCAGCGGTCTATCCCGACACGGCTCGTTTGGGCTGGGAATCGTGGTACTTCCGCAACAACAACCTCACCCGCGTGTGGCTCGTCTACATGGCGTCGATCATCTTGCTCTTGCTCGGGCTCGTCTATCGCTGGCCGCGCGCGCTCGCGTGGGGGCTTGGCGTGTTCGGCGTGGCGTTCCTGTTGCAGACCGCGGCCGTCATGCTGCGCTGGTGGATCAGCCAGCGCTGGCCCAACAGCAACATGT
>VGXL01000086.1 GCA_016873315.1 Phycisphaerae bacterium
ATTTCCAGGGCTCACGCTCATTCCGGGCGAGCGGTTCGGTCGTGCGCTCGCCAACCTTGGCGACCTGCGCGGTGATGGCAGCGTGGTGCTCGGCGTGGGTGCGGGCGCGGGCGTCAACGGCGGTCGGCTCTGGATGATCGTGATCGGTGCGCAGCGCTCGCCCGACCTCAATCACGACGGTGTGGTCGACGGCGCGGACCTGTCGCTGCTCTTGGCGGCGTGGTCGCTCCCAGGCCCGACTGACTTGGACTGGAGCGGCTCGACGACCGGCGCCGACCTCGGCGCGCTGCTCGGCGCGTGGTGAGCCCACATCCCGGAAGGGAGTAATGGGCGATGGGGGACTCGAACCCTCGACCTCACGGGTGTGATCCGTGCGCTCTAGCCAGCTGAGCTAATCGCCCTTGCAGGGGGAGGAGCATACGCCGGAGCGCGTCGCCTGTCACGGTGCCTTCTGAGTCTCCGCCACGCGGGGGCAGCGCGGCGTCCTCCTCCATGTTCTTGGACCATGGAGGCCCCGCTCTGGTAGGTTCAGGGAGCGGCCGTGGATGTCGCCTTGTGCTCCGCGCCACCTCGACCACAGGACGCCTGCATGCCAGACATCGCCGTGATCACGAACTCCCTCTGGACCGAGCCGCCCCGGCTTCGTCGGCAGGTCACGGACCTCCTGGTGAGTGATGGTCACCGCGTAGCCTTCTTCGAGCGGCCGGCGATGCCATGGGTCAACGTCGCAAAGCCCGTGGAACGCGTCTCGGAGGCGGTCACCGTTGCACGACCGAGGTGCCTGATTCATCCGCAATTGCGCATCGTGCGCCCGCTGGCGGAACTCAACGCGTTGTACGCAGCCTCATCGATGCGAAAGTTGATGAAGCAACTCGGGATAGGACCGGCCACGACGGTCGTGAATTTCAATCACGACATCTTCTTCATCCGTCGCCTGTTCCCATCGAACCGGATCATCACCATCATCAACGATGACTTCGAGTCGCAGGCTCGCTTCCCGCGGTTCGGTCACGTCACGCGTGCCTTGCGCCAGACGTGCATGGACAGCGATGAGGTGCATGCCGTCTCGACGAGCCTGGTCGAGCGTCTGGGCGCATGGTGTACGCCCAAGCTGTTCCTGCCTTGGGCGGTTCGCCCGTATCGGGCACCAAGCGGTGACGTGGCTCAACGCAAGACGCTGCTCTTCTGGGGATCGATCGACACGGCCATCGATCCGGAAGTGGTGACACGCCTTGCCGATGAACTCCGGCGCCGAGGGCCGGACTGGAAACTGATGTTCGTGGGTCCAACCCGCGTTGCGCGAACCCGCGAACGCCTGGCCTCTGAATTGCTGCGCCATCCCAACGTGACGCTCCATGACTCCACCCCGCTGGATCAACTGCCGCTGGACGACGTTCTGGCTGCCATCATCCCGTACGGCCGCGAGGAGTGGGTCAAGTCGGTGATGCTGGCGAACAAGACGCTTGCGCTCCTCTCGGCGGGCCTGCCCTTCATCATCACGGGGATGCCAAACTTCATTCGCAAGCCCTTCATTCTGCGACTGGATGAGTGTGTCGGGGTTGGTGAAGCAATCGATGCCTGCAGACGCAGCTTCATGACGTGGCAGCCGGACATCGAGGCATTCCTGTCAGCGCACGACGCCCAGTCCCGGTTGAATCAGCTCGGCATCCCGCGAGGTGTCGCATGATTCAAGCAGTCACCGTGGGTGCCTTTCTGATCGCGTGCGTGCTGAGCTTCCTGCGTCCGGGCTGGGCTCTGGCACTTGTGCTGTCGATGTACACGGCTGAGCAGGCGCTTCAGGCATCGTCCGGCGTGTTCGTTCGGTTCACCTGGCTCGCGAATCTCTGCATTGCGGCGGTAGCCGGGCTCTCTGCCCTGGGGTGCCTGCAGCGACAGGAACAGCCATTCGTGGGCTATGCGAATCGTGTCTGGCTCGTTCTCATGGGGCTCTACGTCTGGTCATCGGTGTCGCTGCTGTGGACCCCGTCGTTCGAGTCAGCACTGGGTTTCACCACGTGGGGATTGCCGTACCTCATCCTGTTCATGCTGGTCTCGCCCCTCCTCATCGACGGGCTGGATGATCTCAAGGGCTTTCTCGGGGCCTATGTGGTCTGGGGCACGGTGCTGGCGTTGGTGATCCTGGCGAACCCTGCCTTTGAGATCCGCGACGGTCGGCTGACCATCTCGATTGCTGCCTCGCTGCGTTCCAACCCACTGGCGACGGGCGAGCACGGTGGCCTGCTCATGGTCATTTGCGTCCTGCTCCGCCCCGAGTCACGGCCGACCTTGTGGGCGGTCATACGGGTCATCGGGTTCCTGGCCGGTCTGGTCCTGGCACTGCGATCGGGTTCGCGCGGCCAGCTGCTCTTCGCTGGCATGGCATCCATCGTCCTGCTCCCGTTCGTCCAGCGCTCGCGCAATGTCTTCGCCTTTCTTGGAACGGTCATCGTGGTCTCGATCCTCTTGTTTGGCGCGCTGCTGATCGCGGATCAGGTGCTCGACTTCGAGGGTCTCAAGCGTTGGGACGCATCGACCTTGCTCACGGGATCTGCCGTGCGTTCATCCAACGCCATGGACATCCTGCGCGCATTCGCCCGTGATCCAGTGGCATGGCTCATTGGCCTCGGCTTCAATGCCTTCCCGTTCTACAGCCCCGCCGTCACGGAGGGCTATTCGCACACGCTGTTCGTCGACGTCCTGACGGAACTTGGGCTTCCTGTGTTCCTCGTCTTCCTCTGGGCACTGTGGATCACCTTTGGCTCGCTCCGCAGCGTGGCCAAGGCAGCCCCCACCGAAAGCGGTCGAGTGTCAATGCTCGTCCTCGCGGCACTCCTGCTGTACGAAGTCCTGTTGGTCAACAAGCAGGGCAATCTCTGGCTCGCCTTCCCGTTCTTCCTGCTGGCTGTGCTTGCGCAGCGGATCGCCGATCGGGAGCGGGCCTTTGGCGGTCTTGTCGAGGACGATGACTCCGATGTCGGCGAGGAAGGGGATGATGCCCCACCTGACGACCTTGAGCGTACCCGGGCTCGGTTGAACGGCTGACCGACCCCGGAGGTCGCAGGGCTATACTTGCGACCCAAGGTCTTCCGGGTCCGCGACGGATCGCGCGCCCCGGCGGCAGATCGAGGTACTTCCGTGCACGTTGCCATCCCGGCCATCCAGTGCGGCAACTTCGCCTCGGTGGTCAACATCATCTCCAAGGCCGGCGGGACGGCGCGCTTGATTCATGACCCCAAGGAGCTCGAAGGATTCGACCGGGTCATCCTCGCGGGTGTGGGCGCATTCGATTTCGGCATGGCCTGCCTTGAAGAAGGGGGCTGGATCGAGCCGCTCGACCGTCTCGCGCGTGGCGGGCGCGTGCCGATCCTGGGCATCTGCCTTGGCATGCAGCTCTTGTGTCGCCGGAGCGACGAGGGCGTTCGACCGGGACTCGGATGGATTCCCGCCGATGTGCTGCGCATCGAGGTTGAGCCCGGGAGTGGTCTCAAGGTTCCGCATATGGGATGGAACACGGTCAAGGTGATGCGCCCCAATCCCATCATGCCCATGGACGGCGAAGAGCAGCGCTACTACTTCGTTCACTCGTTCCATGCGGTCTGTGACGAGCCATCCGACGTGATCGCCACCGCCCTTCATGGCCAGCCGCTAACGGCCGCCTTGGGGCGGGCCAACGTCATGGGCGTGCAGTTCCACCCTGAGAAAAGCCATCGATTCGGGCTCGCACTCATGCGGCGTTTCTTGGAGTGGACGTGCTGAAGCGCCGTGTCATTCCCTGCTTGCTCCTGAAGGACGGTGGCCTCGTCAAGACCACCAGGTTCTCCGACCCCGTCTACGTCGGCGACCCCATCAATGCCATTCGCATCTTCAACGACAAGGAAGTTGATGAGCTCATGGTTCTGGACATCGAGGCCTCCCGACGCGGACGGGAGCCCGACTTCGGTCTCATCGAGCAGTTCGCGGGGGAGTGCTTCATGCCGCTCTGCTACGGCGGTGGCATTCGTACCGTGGAGCAGGCCCAGCGGCTTTTCGCGCTGGGTGTCGAAAAGGTGTGCATTCAGTCGGCGGGGCTCGAGGACATGAGCCTGATTCGTCGCATCGCGGATCGTTTCGGGAGCCAGAGCGTCCTGTTCAGCCTTGATGTGCGCAAGGGTCTCCTCGGCGGGCGCTCCGTTCATCGGCATGCGGGCAGCCGCGCCGAGTCTAGGGCGTGGCGATCCGTGATCGACGACGCTGTGCGCCACGGTGCGGGAGAGATCGTGCTGAACGCTGTGGATCGCGACGGAACCATGAAGGGCGTTGATGTGGACCTGATCCGCAAGGGGTGCGAGGAGCTCTCTGTGCCGCTTGTAGCGGTCGGTGGCGTTGGATCGCTTGCGGACATCCGCAAGGCGGTCGATGCAGGCGCAAGCGCAGTGGGTGTTGGTGCTTGGTTCGTGTTCTACGGTCCCCATCGCGCGGTGCTGATCACCTATCCCCGTTACGATGAGCTCGTGGCCCTCTTGGAGTCATGATGGACGTACCGCGCAAGATTTGCACCCGATGCATCATGGACACGTCGGCCTCGGACATCACGTTTGATGCCGAGGGACGTTGTTCCTATTGCACGTCCTTCCTGAACACGTGCGGCCACGTCCTCGCGCCGGATGAGACGGAGCGCTCGCGCGCGCTGGCGGCGCTCGTGGATCAGGTGAAGCGTCGAGGTCGTGGGAAGAGTTATGACTGCGTCGTCGGCGTCTCCGGCGGCGTCGACAGCAGCTGGGTCCTGGTCAAGGCGGTCGAGCTCGGCCTCCGTCCGCTGGCGGTCCACATGGACAACGGCTGGAACTCGGAGCTGGCACAGAACAACATCGCGAACCTGGTGCGCGGGCTGGGCCTCGACCTTTTCACGCATGTGATCGATTGGACCGAGTACCGATCCCTGATGCAGGCGTTCTTCGACGCCGACGTGATCGACGTTGAACTCCTTTACGACAACGCCATGCTGGCGGTGAACTACCGCCAGGCGGCGCGTGCGGGCCTGCGACACATCCTGGCCGGAACCAATCGAGCGACGGAAGGCCTTGACATGCCTCCTGGCTGGACCTGGAACAAGTTCGATCGCCGGAACATCATGTCGCTTGCACGGCGCAACAATGTTCGCGTGAAGACGTTCCCCGCCATCGGGACCTTCGAGGCGGCGTGGCACGCGCTGGTTCACCGGACGAAGTGGGTCTGGTTCCTGGACTACCTGCCGTACCGCAAGGTCGATGCGCTGGCCGTGCTTCAGCGTGACTACGGCTACAAGCCCTATCCCTACAAGCACTACGAGTCGATCTTCACCCGCTTCTACCAGGGCTACATCCTTCCCTGGAAGTTCGGAGTCGACAAGCGCCGTGTGCACCTCAGTTCCTTGATCATTGGCGGTGAGATGAGCCGGGACGAAGCGCTCACGATGGTTGACGGCATCCCGTATCCCAGCCAACAGGACCTGGATGCGGACATTGCATACTTCCTCAAGAAGATGAACTGGACCAAGGCCCAGCTCGATGACTACATCTCCCGGCCCGGCCAGCCTCACGACCGCTACGGCTCCGAAGCCGTGATGTTCGGCAGGGCCATGGGCATCTTCAACCGGCTGCGCGTTCGCCCTTCGCCGTCACGACGATGAGTTGCCGGCCGGACGTCATGCGCTGCCTCAGGCTTGACGGCATGGTGCGGCGGTGGGGGACCTGATGTCTTCATCGGCGCCGCCGTCAGGCCCATCTTCCGGACCTGCTGGAGGACTCGCTGCAGTTGCGATCGATGGAACCGCCTGGACGACGGGACAGGCGATCGTGAGCAAGATCGCGGTGCTCGTCGCCACTTGGGTGGTTGCACTCAAGCTCTTGGAGAGCGACGTTGCCGTGGCGGCGCTCGTGATGACCGCCACCAAGGTGCTCTGTGTGCTGCCCCCACTCAACATGGGCGACGTGCTCGTGGCGCGAGGAGCGGGCTTCAAGACACTGGCCTCGGCGGCAACGAAGGTGGTGCTCTGGTGGTCATTCGTGATCGTGCTGGGCATCGCCGCGGTGTCGCCTGTCCTCGGCAGCTTTTACGACCACTACCCACGCACGTTGTTCGTGTCCTTGTTGTGCGTTGCCGGACTCCGCGTGCTCGGTGAATCGCTCCAAGTCGTGCCCCTGGTCGGGCTGCGGATGGACTTTCGATACCGCCGCGTTGCACTCGTGGATGGCGCCGCGCAGCTCGGTGCGTCCGTGCTGACGATCGTGCTCGCGTGGTCTGGTGCTGGCCCCTGGGCACTCGTGAGCCCATTGACTCTTGCTGCCTTCGCCAAGGCGGCGCTCTATCGATGGTCGCTCGGGACCGACCCGGCTCCGATGGCGCAGGTCCATGATGACCCGTCGATTTCGCGGGATTTTCGCTTCGCGGGAGGTGCCCAGTACGTGCACAGCCTCGTGGACACCGCTCCGTTGCTGATCATCGGACGCTGCGCCGATGAGATCCAGACAGGACTCTTTGCCTTCGCGTTCAACCTCGCGGCGCAGGCCAACGCCATCGTGGGCAGCCAACTCTCAGGGGTGCTTCAGCCGGTTCTGTCCAGCCTCTCGCACTCGGGTGAGCGTCAGGTCGCTGGTTTCCTTCGATCGCTTCGCGTGCTCAGCGCTCTCATCGTCCCTGTGTGCCTCACGCAGGCGGTGCTCGCCGGCCCGCTGTTCCTCTTGGTGTTTCCCGAACGTTGGCAGCCTGCTGCGCCTGTCTTCGCAGTCCTCTGCCTGAGCGAGGCACTCTTCTTCGCTGCCGCTCCGACGATGGCGCTGCTCCGTGCGCAGGGGCGATTCCGGGCGTTCTTGGCTTGGCAGGGCGCGCACCTTCTGGTCGCGGTCGTCGTCCTCCCCATGGCAGCCTCGAATGCAGGAGCCCTCGGCATCGCGCTGACGACCACGTGCCTCTGGGCTGTGAGCCTGCCCATCGCGGTTGGCGTGGCTGCACGACGGGGGGGCGTCGGCTTCGGCATCTCGCTGAAGGTCTTCCTGCTGCCCTGGCTGACATGTCTTCCCGTGGCGGGGGCTTCGTGGTTCCTCGTCCGCTGGCTCGAGGACCAGGGCAGGTCCGGCTCCTTAGGGGCGTTGCTGATCGTTGGCCCGGTTGCCATGGCCTGCATGGTTCTCGCCTTCCGATGGACGCAGCCTGAGACCTTCGCCGACCTGCGGCTCATTGCTGGTCGGGTCCTTGGCAAGGTCTTCCGCCGATTCAGATGACCCCTGAGAAGCCGCGGTGCTACTTCGTGGCCGCGGGGGGTGGGCCGGCCGGCTCCCGGAGCTTCAGCGCGCTGATGTCCTCCATCGCCTTGACCATGCTGCTGCTCATGCGCGCACGGAGGAACGCGGCCATGCCCGGAGCCGACCAACTCGCTGGCTCCCGTCCCCCGAGGTAGTCCTTGACCACGGCTGCACGCCATTCCCGGAGTCCGAAGTCCTTCTCATCGACGAAGCGCGAAGCATCGGCCGCAGTCATGCGGTTGATCTGGTAGCCCAGAGCTGCCCAAACGCCCGCTCCGGATGCGCCTTCAGCGATCGCGGGAGCGACCTGATCCTCGATGAACTCGATCGGATCCATCAGTCTGCAGTACTCCGCCTTGCCTCCGGGAGTCCACCACGGGCAGACGAGGGGGATCACGGGAGTGCCTCGAGCCATGACGCGCGCCACACCAACCTGTGCCGTCCGCCAGGCCCGCCCCTGAGCCCGCACGGTCGATCGTTCGGCCTCGGGATAGAGCCGTGGTTCGTACTTGCCGTAGATCGTCGGACTCACCCAGTCAGACGCTGCGATGATGGGTGCATAGATCGCCATCGCTCGGTCAAGTTCGCGACGCTTGATGGAATCAGACGCGGAGACCCAGTCCTTGCCCCCGTCGAGCCAGTAGGGCAGGAATGGCGCGCCGTAGAAGCACCACTTCGTCTGGGGGAAAGCCTTGCGGACCGCGTCGATGGTCCTGACCATCTCTGCCACTGTTCGTCTGCACTCCGGCGTCTCTGGCCCCTTCTGCAGCAGGTCGTGGAATGGATCCTCGAAGTCCAGCATGCCCCATGCCGGGAGGTTGTTGGGATCATTTTCGTTCCGAATGGACTTGATGACGGCGGCAGTGTCGATGAGTCCAGTCGATGCGGCCTTTGGATCGACTGACTGGTACACGACGAGGAATCGCCGGGCCTCGATGGCTGCCACGCGTGACGCAACATCGCCGTACGCCGGGATCTCATCGAACAGCACGATCGGCCGCGCGGATGGAACGACCGGTGAAGCCGATTGCTCGGGGGTGACGATCAGCGAGCTGATCGTGGCGACGCAGGCAAGCGACACCACGGCCAGAAGCTGGTTCATCGTGCCTGGTGCTCCGCCACGCACTCGACGACGTACCGGATCATCTCGTCGGTCATTTCGGGATAGATGGGCAGGGAGAGGATGCGGTCTTGGTGGTCGCTGGCCACCGGGAAGTCCGCGGGCGTATGGCCGAGGTACGAATAGGCCGGGTAGAAGGGCAGCGCACGCGGATAGTTCAGCATCGTGGACACGCCGCGGCTGTTCAAGTGCTTCTGCAGCCCGTTGCGATCCTTGACGCGGATCACGTAGAGGTGGAAGACGTGCGTCCGTCCTGCGGCAATCGCAGGTCGCTCGACGCCCGGAACCTTGGCGAAAAGTTCGTCGTAGCGCGCCGCGATCCGCTGCCGCTCGGCCGTCCAGCCACGAAGGTGCGGGAGCTTGGCCGAGAGGATCGCCGCATGCAGGCCATCGAGCCGGCTGTTGATGCCCTCGATCGTGTGCTCGCCCTTGCCGCCGTGGCGTGCGTAGAGCTCAGACCATGAGGCGAGCTTCGAGTCATTGGTCACCAGGCAGCCGGCGTCGCCCATCGCCCCCAGGTTCTTGCCCGGATAGAAGCTGAAGGTCGCCGCTGTGCCCATCGTGCCCACTTGACGGCCCTTGTACTCGGCAAGGTGCGCCTGCGCGCAGTCCTCGATCACCCAGAGCCCGCGCTTCGCGGCGATCTCCAGGATCGGGTCCATGTCGGCCGGCTGGCCATAGAGATGCACCGGGATGATCCCCACCGTGCGCGGAGTGATCTTCGACTCGATCTGCTTCGGGTCGATGGTGAAGGTCTCGCGATCGGTGTCGCAGAACACCACGCGACCTCCGGCCTGCGTGATGGTCTCTGAGGTCGAGATCCAGCTGTGCGCGGTCGTGATGACCTCGTCCCCAGGCTTCAGGCCCAGGCCGCGCATCACGATGTAGATCGCGTCGGTGCCGTTGGCGCAACTGACGCAGTGGCGAACGCCGACAGTGTTGGCCCACTGCGACTCGAAGTCGGTGACGTGCTTGCTGCGGATGAAGGCCGACTGGCGGATCACGTCGGCGATGGCGCCATCGATGTCGGCCTTAATGGTCAGGTACTGGGCGTAGAGATCGACGAAGGGGACATTCACAGGAGGATCCTCGTTGGTTCAGAGCGCACGGATCAGGCGAGCAGGGTTGCCGGCATAGATGCCAGGGACGGTGATCGGCTTGGTGACCACGGCACCGGCCCCGATGACCACGCCGTCACAGATGTCGACCGGCAGGATCGTGGCATTCGACCCGATGGACACCTTTGAGCCGATCCGGGTCGAGCGCCACAGGGTGG
>VGXL01000087.1 GCA_016873315.1 Phycisphaerae bacterium
AGACCATCAGCTTCCTGCCCACGCTCGAAGCGAGTACCGACTCCACGATCTGCGTGGGTGGCGTCGCCGTGATCGTCTTGCCGCAGACCCTGCCGGACTCGTCGCGGTGCCAGCAGGTCGGCGTGCCACAGCGTGCCCAGAGCAAGCGCAAGTAGTCGTAGATCTCGGTCGTCGTGGCGACCGTCGAGCGCGGGCTGTGGCCCCCGGATCGCTGCTCGATGGCAATCGTTGGCGGCAGCCCGTCGACCGACTCGATGTCGGGCTTCTTCATCTGGTCGAGGAACTGGCGCGCGTAGGCGCTCAGGCTCTCCATGTACTTGCGTTGGCCCTCGGCGAAGATCGTGTCGAACGCCAGGCTGCTCTTGCCGCTCCCCGAAACGCCCGTGATGACGACGAGCTGGTCGCGCGGGATGTCCACCGAGAGCCCGCGAAGGTTGTGCTCACGAGCGCCGCGGACGCGGATGCAGTGATTTGGGTCGTGGGGGGCCATGGAAGGGGGCATTCTTGGGGCCCGCGGAACCAAAAAACTCGCCTTTCCTGCTTTGAAGAGACGAATTCTGCGTCCATCATACGGCTCCCGCCGAACCGACCCAAGGCCGCAACGCCTTGGACGACCATTCGCAGGATCAGTTTCATGCAGACCGTTCCTCCAACCGCACCTGCCCAACGCGCCCAGCGCGCGCGAGCGCACGCCCGTTCGCGGCCTCGCGCCGAAGTCGCTCCATCGATGCACGCTCGCCGCCCGACCCCCGAGGAGTGGCGCGACCTCATCGACCGAAGCTCGCGGCTGCGCCTCGGCGCGCGCCGCATTGATCGCTGACTCAGCGTCGCCCACTGACCTCTCGGCGATTCAATCGACGATCGGGCGATCTTGCAATCGTTGACCGACAGGACGACTCTTGGCCGAGGCGTGGGACGTCGCCATGGTTGATTCCTCGCCCGAGGATTACCCGCCGCGTTTCTTCTTGAAGTGATCGGGCTTGCGTCTGGGAGCCTTCGTTCCCGGCATGCCCGGCGCTGGCCGCTGCTCCTCGACGGGATCGCCGAGCACATCCTCCACGCGCTCGGCCGTCTTCACGCGCTCGATCTCATCACGCAAGCGTGCCGCGCGCTCGAACTCAAGCCGACCCGCAGCAGCCATCATCTCCTCATGCAGTTCGAGCACCAGGTCGTCGCGATCGATCGTGACTTCCCGACGGCGACCTGCGCGCTCGACACCACGCCCTGCACTGATCTCGTCTTCGATGCCACGGCGAATGGCCTTCTCGATCGTGCGCGGCACGATGCCGTGCTGCTCGTTGTACGCAAGCTGCTTCGCGCGGCGGCGCTCGACTTCGTCGATGGCGCGCTGCATCTCGGGGGTCACCGCATCGGCGTAAAGCAAGCAGCGGCTGCCGGCATTGCGCGCTGCTCGGCCCATCGTCTGGATGAGCGCGCTCGTGCTGCGCAAGAAGCCCTGCTTGTCGGCGTCCAGAATCGCCACCAAGCTGACCTCGGGCAGGTCGAGCCCTTCGCGCAAGAGATTCACACCAACAAGGCAGTCAAAGTCGCCCTCGCGCAGAGCGCGCAGGAGCTCCAGCCTCTCCAAGGTCTCGATCTCAGAGTGCAAGTAGCGCACGCGCACGCCTTGGTTGTGGAACCAGGTGGTGAGCTCCTCGCACAGCCGCTTGGTCAGCGCCGTCACCAGCGTGCGCCCGCCCTTGCGAGCTTCGGTGCGAACCTCTTCAAGCAAGTCAGCGACCTGCCCGCGCGCGGGTCGAAGCGTGATCGGTGGGTCGACCAACCCCGTGGGCCGAATGACCTGTTCGGCGATCACACCGCCGCAACGCTCGAGTTCCCACGGACCCGGCGTGGCGCTGACGAACACGGCCTGCGGCAAGAGCGACTGCCACTCCTCGAAGGTCAGCGGCCGGTTGTCGAGCGCGCTCGGCAACCGGAAGCCATGCTCGACAAGCGTTTCCTTGCGCCGACGGTCGCCGAAGTACATGCCTCGGACCTGCGGGATCGTGACGTGACTCTCGTCGACGATCATGAGCCAGTCGTCTTGGCCCCGGCCCGGCACGCTGCGGAAGTAATCGAGCAGCGTGTATGAGCGGCTCCCGGCCTCGCGCCCTTCCATGTGACGCGAATAGTTCTCGATGCCGCGACAGGCGCCAGTCTCGGCGATCATCTCAAGGTCATACCTCGTTCGTCCGAGCAGCCGCTGGGCTTCGAGCAACTTGCCCTGCGACTGCAGCTCGAGCACCTGCGCGTCGAGCTCGCTCTTGATCGACGCCATCGCGCGATCGAGCTGATCCTTCGGGGTCACATAGTGGACGGCGGGGAAGATGAACGCGCGATCGAGTTCATCCAACAGTTCACCCGAGATCGGATCGAAGGCCTCGATCCGCTCCACTTCATCGCCAAAGGTCTCGATCCGCAGCGCGACCTGTTCGTTGGCGGGGAACACCTCGATGCAGTCTCCCCGCACGCGGAAGTTGCCGCGACCTGGCGCGACATCGTTGCGCGAATACTGCATGTCAGCCAGGCCGAGCAGGAAGGCGCGTCGATCGAGCCTGACGCCTCGTTCGAGCATGAGCATGGTCTTCATGTACTCATGCGGCGAGCCGAGGCCGTACAGACACGACACGCTGGCGACGACAATCGTGTCAGGTCGCGAAAGCAAGTTGCTCGTGGCCGCCAGTCGCAGGCGGTCCAGGTCTTCGTTCCGCGACGCATCCTTCTCAATGAAGATGTCGCGTTGCGGGATGTACGCCTCGGGCTGGTAGTAGTCGTAGTAGCTCACGAAGTAGCTGACGGCGTTGCGCGGGAAGAGCTGCCGCATCTCTTCGAAGAGTTGCGCCGCCAGCGTCTTGTTGTGGCTCATGATGAGCGTCGGCCGCTGCGAGCGTGCGATCACATTGGCCATCGTGAAGGTCTTCCCCGTGCCTGTTGCGCCGAGCAGCGTCTGGAATCGTTCGCCGGACTCGAGCCCGCGCAGCAGTTGATCGATCGCCTCAGGCTGGTCGCCGGTGGGCGCGAAGGGGCTCACGAGCTCGAAGCGTCGATCCATGCCGACAAGCGTACGCCGTCAGGGATCACGCACCGCGCGCGGCAGCGAGCAGGTCGCGCGCCGGGCGACGCATGAGATGCACGCCAGCGGGGATCGCGGCGAGCGCCGTGAGCACCATCAACACGACGCAGCCGATGGCAAGGGGCAGCGGTGTCAGCGTCACCTTCAACTCCAGCCCAGCCAACTCCCGGTACAGACGAGTGGCCATCCAGGCCAGATGGATGCCCAGACCGAATCCGCTGACGATCGCAGCGAGCGCGATGGCGAGCACTTCGCCCACGATCACGCGCAGGAGCAAGGACGGTGTTGCGCCGACGGCCCGCAGTACGCCGAACTCCTGGCGCCGTGCAGCGATTCCGGCCACCACGACATTGCCCACGGCGAAACACGCAAGGATCATCGCTCCAAGCGCGATCGCTGCACTGAGCACCAGCATCACATCGCCGATCTCCAGCACAGCGCGACGGATCGAGCGGCCGCTGGCGAAGCTCGCGCCGGGGATCTGGTCCTCGAGTTGGGCCGCCATCGCCTTCTCGCCAGCATCATCAAGGTCTGGCGGCACGCTGAACTGCATGATGACCGCCTCGCGGTTGCCAAAGTCGCGGGCCACGACATCGAAGTCCATGAAGATGCACGACACGGCGTGTTCCATGTACATCGATCGGATGCCGAAGAACTGCGTGGCCAAGTCGAGCCCTGCGGAGCCGACCACGCCCACGATCGTGAAGCCTCGCTTCTCGCCGCGCGAGCCGAGGAACACCCGATCGCCGACATCGAGCCCGCGCGCCGTCAGGAATTCCTCGGCGACCAGCACTCCGGAACCGTCCTGCAGCGCCGGCAGTGCGGCCTCGGCGGTGCCGCGAATCCACTCGATGCGGTTTTGCCGGAAGAACGCCTCGGGCTGGAATCCGATGCAGACGACATTGGGCGGAGAGATCGCCTTGAGTCCCAGGACGGTCTCTCCAGCTGTGCCGTCCCTGCGTTCGAAGCCCCGCACGCGGATCGGCATGTACCCGACGCTCACGGCATTGATCACGCCGGGAATCGCGCGCACGCGCTCTTGTTCCTCGGGGGTGAACCCAGCGGTCTTGAAGACAAACGCGTCGGCGAATCGCACGCGCTCGCTCAGATTGTGCACGAGTGCTTCGCTGTCGGATCGCGTGCCGACCATCAGCGACACGCCCATCATCAAGGCGCCCGCGGTCAGTCCGAACCGGACCGGGCTCGCACGCAGACTTCCCGTGAGCAGCCCCCGTGGGACGCGGAGCGCGTGCTCGATGAGCGCACCTGTCCATGGTGCCATCGCTGCCAAGATCGGCACCGAGAGGAGGAACCACCCCAGGTGCACGAGTGGAAGGCCGACGAGTGCCCACGCCCAGAATCGCGGTTCCACTTCGGGAATCATCAGCAGCAGGAGCTGCACGCCGACGCAAGCAGCGCCAAGCGCTCCGAGCGACCACGGGAGCGATCCGCTGACTGTTCGCGCCCGCACGGTGAGCGCCATGAGCGGCGACACGCGCGATGCGGCCGTCGCAGGCCACATCGCGCCGAGCAGACCGCTCATGAGCGCGCCGCCTAGGCTCAGCATGACGCCGAGCGGTGCGATCGAAATCCCTGCGGGAACGAGATCCTTGTAGGACTCCGCCAAGCCCCAGGCCATGGCGATTCCCAGTGGCGCACCGAATAGGCCACCGAGTCCGCCGACCACCGCGCCGACCATGAGCTGTCCAAGGAAGAGATCACGACGCTCCGCGCCGATGCACCGCGCAATCGCCATCTCGCGCACCTGTTCGCTCACGGCCACGGTCATTCCCGTCGCCACGATGAACGCGCACGCCATGAAGGCGATCATGGTCGCAATGAGAAGTCCTAGATCTGCGGCCTCCATCTGGCGCGTGAAGCCCGCCGTTGCCAACTCTGCTGGCTCGAGCAACAACGGGTCCTCGAACGCGCCCTTGTGCTCGTCGATCCAAGCCTGCGCTTTCAGGCCGGGTTCGAGCTTGATCACGATTCGGCTGACTTCGGGGTCCTGGCCTTGCGCCATCGACAGCGTGCGGCGCGCCACTTGCGCCAAGGGGCGTTGCAGGGCGCCGAGCACAGGCCGCTCATAGATGCCCGTGATGGTGAGCGGCACGGGCTCGCCGAAGCGTTGCACGACGACCTGCGTTCCAGGGCCGGCGTCGAGCAGTTGTGCAGCAAGGGGGTCGACGATGATCTCGTCATCGCGCTCGGGCCGTCGCCCGGCGAGCATCGTGACCTCGCGAATCCGCACATCCTCGACCAGATCATCGCCGCGCGCGTGAACCGTGGCGCGCTTGGGGCGACCGAACTCGTCCTTCGCGCCGTCCGCCCGCACGAGTGTCAGCGATCCCTCAAGGCGACCGACCGCGTACGACACGCCCGGCAGCGCGCGAACGGTCGCAATCGCGTCGTCGCTGAAGTCCTCACCGTAGCGCTGTACAAGCCGCGCGTCGGCATCGCCCACGAGCTTGCGCAGGCGCATGTCGACATTCGACTGCACGGTGGCGATCACGCACGACACCGCCGTGACGAGCGCCGCACTGAGCGCGACGGCCGTCACCAGCAGGGCGGTACGACCGCGCCTACCCGCCAGCGCTTGCCGCGCGAAGGACCAGCTCGGAAGGAGTGAGGCCATAGGATTCGAATCGCCCAGCGACGGTGCCGTCGCGCAACACAAAGGTCTCGACGCAGTTGCACGCCGCAGAGGGTTCGTGGGTCACCACGACGACCGTCATCTGCCGCCGCGAAGCGACCTCGCGAAGAATCGTCCAGAGGCGGTCCGCGCTCGCGCTGTCGAGATTGCCCGTGGGCTCGTCGGCCAGCAGCACGCCAGGCTCGAAGAGCAGCGCACGGGCGATCGCCACGCGTTGCTGCTCCCCGCCGCTCATCGCGTCGGGGCGGTGATCCGCGCGCGCGCCGAGTCCGAGTTCTTCGAGCAGGGTCAGCCCCCTGACTTCAAGTTCAGCACGCGGGCGCCCATCCAAGATGCCGGGAAGGATCACATTGCCCAAGGCATCCAGCGTGGGCAGCAAGTTGAACTGCTGGAACACGATGCCGATCGCGCGCCGTCTGAAGAGCGTGAGGTCGGCCTCGTCCATCGATTCCAGCCGATGCCCGGCCACGGTGATCGAGCCAGAGTCGGGCCGATCAAGTCCACCGAGCAGATGCAACAGCGTGCTCTTGCCGCTGCCGCTGGCGCCCATGATGCCGTAGAACCCTGGGCCATCGATCTGCAACTCGACGCCGCGCAGCGCCTGCACGGCGCGTCGGCCCTGGCGGTAGCTCTTGACCACGCCAGAAAGCGAGATTCCGACCGCACCCGCGCTCGGGATCGATGACTGCATCGCCGCTGGGGTGGATTCAGTCGACGGGGTGCTTGGCGTCATAGGTCGCGCTGTCCATCAGTCGAGTCAGCGCCGTCGTGTCCGACACCTTGAGCTTCACCAACCAGCCCTTGCCGAAGGGATCGGAATTCAAGAGCGACGGATCGTTCGCGGCCGCTGCATTGATCTCGACGATCGTGCCAGCGAGCACGGAGTAGATGTCACTGGTCGTCTTGACTGATTCGACCTCGCCCAGGCTCGAACCGCTTGAGACGGCCGTGCCAGCGGGCTTCATGCCGACGAAGGTGATGTCGGTCAATTCGTTGGCGGCGAATTGTGTGATGCCCACCTTCACCGTGTCGCCTTCGGGAAGGAACCACTCGTGCGAATCGGTGTAGCGGCAGGTTGATGGGCTTGGCATGGTGGCTCCTGAATGTTCGTGGGTGCGTGGGGGCGCAAGCATAGCGCGGCACCTTGTTAGACTCCGTCCGGGATCCACGAGCCGTGCACATCCAGAACATTCTCACGATCAACGCGGCCTGCATCGCGCCGGGAAAGGTCCAGAAGGGGCCGGCTCCGACGGACCTGCTGGATGTCCCGCGTTTCGCCGCCGAGTACCTGGGGCTGCGTGGCATGAACTTGCCGGGGACGATGTTGCGCGGCAAGACTCGCACCGACCTCGAGAAGCTCCGTGACCGTGCCGACAAGGCCGGTTGCCCGATCTTGGTGCTGGTGGACGACCATCCCCTCGACTTCCTTCGCGAACCAACACACTGTGGCGACCGCCTGCTCATGTTCGCGGGAGCTGCGCAGTCGCTCGGCTGCAACTCCGTGGGCATGACGCCCGCCGGGATCGAATCGGTCGATTCGATCGAACGGTACGGCAGGGCGATCAAGCAATCGATGCAGCGCATCGAGCGGATGGATGTGAACACGCTGCTGCGTCCGATGGACACGATCCTCAACGATCCCGTGAACTTTACGGAGCTCATCAAGAAGGTCGGGGGTTTCCGCATCGGTGCTCTGCCGAGTTTCGCCTACGCCCACAACTCCCGCGATCTGCAAGGCGCACTGCGGCGAGTTGCGCCCTACGCCAGCGCCTCCATCGAGGCCACCGTCAAGACCTTTACGCGCGCGGGGACCCACAAGGAGTGGGACCTTGCCGACGCGATCAGCGCGATCCGATCTGTGGGGTACGGCAACACGCTCTGCATCGACTATGTGGGCACCGCCGACCCGGTCGCTCCGATCGAGAAGGCAGTTGCGCTCTTCGCCGAACTCCTCGCAGAGAAGGACGCCGACGACGACGCTGGTCCCGGCCCAACTGACGGGGGCGATCAGGAATGATCGACGGGGTCGTCATCACCATCGACGGCCCAGCTGGTACGGGCAAGAGTTCGGTCGCATCCATGCTCGCGTCCCGCTTGGTCCTGGACATGCTTGACACTGGCGCGATGTATCGCGCGCTGACGCTGCAGGCCCTGTCCCACGGCGTCTCTACGCAAGATCCCGAGGCCGTCGACCGTGTGACTCGCGAGTGCATCGTCGACTTCGACTTTGCCGTCAACCCGCCGCGGGTCCTCTTGGATGGCCGCGATGTCAGCGCGGCCATTCGTTCACAATCGGTCACGGAGCATGTCTCGCATGTGGCGGCCCACAGACCTGTGCGCGAGCGTCTTGTGCTGGCGCAACGCCGAATCGCCACGGCCCACCCTTGGCTCGTCACCGAAGGCCGCGACCAAGGCAGTGTCGTGTTCCCGCACGCGCCGGTCCGGATCTATCTCGATGCGCGCCCCGAGGTGCGTGCGCGTCGGCGGTGCGAACAACTCGTCGCACAAGGTGAACGCGTCGACGAGTCGGTGATCTTGGCAGCGATCATTCGACGCGACGCCCTCGATGCCGGCCGCGCCACAGGTCCCTTGCGGTGTCCCGAGGGTGCCAAGGTGGTCGACACCAGCGACCTCACGCAGGATCAAGTGGTCGATCGTCTTGAGACCATCGTTCGTGCCATGGTCGGCCACACACTTCAGCAACGGCACGCTCAGGGGGCGGCGCCGTGCGCCTGACGCAGTTCGCCCGGCGTTGCCCGGGGCGGGGCGCGATCCAGTCGTCGTGGTTCGACCTCGTCACGCTCACGGTCGAGGCATTCTTCTTGATCTTCCATCGGCGGATGTACCTCGGCCGGTCGAACCTGCCGCGAACGGGCCCGTTCTTGGCCGTCTGTAACCACGCCAGCTACTTCGACCCGCCGGTGTGTGGCACCTTCCTCGCGGAACGACCGTTCTCGCCGATCGGTCGCGCGTCGCTCTTCGTGGGACCGTTCGGGTGGCTCATCCGAAGTTTGGGCACGATCCCCATCAACCGTGATGGCGCCGACGCCGCGGCGATGCGGGCAGGCATCGATGAACTGAAGGCCGGCCGCGTTGTGCTTGTCTTTCCCGAAGGCACGCGCTCTGAGGACGGCGAGCTCAAGGAGTTCAAGCGCGGCGTCTCGATCATGATCCGCAAGGCGGCGGTGCCCATCGTCCCCATGGCGATCGAAGGCACCTTCGACGCTTGGCCGAAGGGCCAACTCTTGCCGCGTCCCTTCCATCGCATCGGTTGCTTGGCCGGCCCGATGATCCCCGCTGACGAAGTGGCCCAGTTGTTCAAGGACCCCACGGCTGGCATGCTCGAATTGCAGCGACGCGTCGGAGCGCTTCAACAGGACCTGCGCGCGCGAATGGGGCGAGGCGGATCATGAGTCACGCGCAACTCTCTCCGCATGACGCTGCACGGTCGATCGCCGTGCGCTTGCGCGAGGCGGGACATGTGGCGTACTTCGCTGGCGGTTGCGTGCGCGACCAGCTGCTTGGGCTTGAGCCAGTCGACTTTGATGTCGCCACCAGTGCACGGCCCGACGAGATTGCCGCGCTGTTCAAGGGTGCCAAGGGCGTGGGCGAGTCGTTCGGGGTCATGCTCGTGCGACTGGGCGGCGTGGTCGTGGAGGTCGCGACCTTCCGTGCCGATGGCCCGTACTCCGACAGTCGTCGACCCGATTCAGTGCGGTTCGCCACGCCCGAAGAGGACGCGCACCGACGCGACTTCACCGTCAATGGCCTCTTCATGGATCCGCAGTCTGGCGAGGTCATCGACTTCGTCGGCGGCCGTGCGGATGTCGCGGCGCGCGTCTTGCGCGCCATCGGTTCGCCGCACGAACGCATCCGCGAGGATCGGCTGCGCATGCTGCGGGCGGCGCGCTTCGCCG
>VGXL01000088.1 GCA_016873315.1 Phycisphaerae bacterium
AATCTGTACCCACCGCTGAGCGTGGACCTGTGGCGTGATCAGTTCGGTGTGTCCGTCGATACCGAGGCCAACCCGGATGCTTTGGCCGTGCACGGTTCGGCAACGGACCCTCGGTTCATTCGCGAGCTGGGCTTGGTGCGCACGCTTGGTACGCCGACTGCCCTCGCCCCGATTCCTGGCATCGATGCACTGCTGCTTAGTCCGTTGGATCGCCTGCATCACTACAAGGCGCTCCTCAATGGTGGCCGGCTTGAGACCTTTGTCGATGGGACCTCGGCATTCTTGGCTGGTCAGCGTGCGAGTTCGCGCATTGACTTCTTCAGTTTGGCCGATGAGATCGAACTTCGCCGATTCGCGGGCCACAACGATCCCGTCCTGAGCCGCCTCGAGCGATCACTTGATCCGGCCCTGCCTTTGGGCGCCGGGACCGGACCACGCCGCGATCTCTTGCGTGCGAGTCCCGCCCGCAGCGAGAGCTTCGAGGGCTTTGAATTGGCGGTCGGTGCCGCCAACCCGCCGAGCATCGGCAAACTCACCTCGCTTCAACTGCTGCACGACACGCGCCGGCACCTGACGACCTACAACGGAGCGCGCAACGAGGAGCTTCCGCCTTGGCTGTGGAGTTTCCCGCCAAACGCGAACGCTCAGGCGAGCTCGATGGGTCTGGCAACGCCGAAGATCATTGGCGCCGAAGGTCCTGATGCCCAGACCCAGTATCCCCAGACGCAGAACCGGCCGGTCGCGGGGGATGGCAACAACGACGGCGGTTACGACTGGCGCGACGATGAACTGGCGCGTCGCGACTTCCTGCTCTGGAACCAGAAGCTCGATCTGCGTTCTCCCGTCAGCGATCCGATCTACAACGGGCTTCAGCTCACCAACGGCCTTCAGATTCTGGGTGACCAGCTTCGCTTCGTGAACCGTCTCTACACGGTGTTCACGCGCTGCATGCTTGACCCAGTCACGCGGACGAGCTACTTCGGGACGGTTGATGGAACGCCCGATCAGTACATCCGGGCGCAACGCATGGCGGCGAGCTGGGCGACCAATGTCGAAGCATGGCGCGATGGTGGCCGCAAGTACGGCAACACGCAGATCGTGGTGGATGATCCGTTCCATCCAGCCGAGGCGCCGTTCGTGATCGAAGAACCCGAGCGTCGGTTCTTGGGAAACGAGAAGCAGCCCTTCATCACCGAAGTGTTCTTTGCGATCGTGTATCCCAAGTCGCGTTGGTCCGATGTGCGTGCGCTGGCAGCAGCGAATGCGCCCGGTCAGAATCAGCAGGTCCAGGACTATCTCGACACGCTTCTGCCTCCGACGGATCCCTTCGCCCTGCCACTCGAAGTCCCCGAGGGCGGTGGACAGCACTTCGTGGTCTATGACCCAAACAGTGCTCTCCTGAATCCGGCTGTCGTCATCGCGGTGCAGATTGCCAATCCGTACAACGAGCCGATCAACTTGCAGCCGTACCGCCTGCGCGTGGGTGGTACGGGAGGCAATGACAATGTCTTCCGCTTCTCCCAGATCCCGATCCCCGCGTCGATCAACTTCGATTCGCCCAATCCGGGCCAGCCGTACTGGGGCTACGGGATCTCGCCGATTTTGGGACCAGGGACCCCTGAACAACCGCGGACTGCCACGGTCATTGCCATGCCCAAGCAGCTCGCGGGTGATCCGCTCTTTCGTGCGCGGTTCCTGGACTTCCTCGATCTGACGCACCCGTGGCTGATCCGCAATCCGTCCAACAATGACCTGGATCGGACTCAGGGATGGCCGTTCCCGTATTCGTTGATGTTCGAACTCAACGACGCGGTCCAGGCCGCTGGGAACGATCCGAGTCGGCCCGAGTACCCGTTCGCCCGTGTGGACAGCACCTATCCGAGCAACAACGATCCTGGCTGCGACCTCTTCGAGGATCCGCGCACGGCGTATCCAGACTGCATGGTCTTCAATGCCACGCGTGGTGAGCCCGGCGTGCAGGGCGGCTTCGATGTGGGGGGAAGTCAGGCCGGCCTGCAGAAGTACCAGAACCTGCCGCAGGATCGAACGATGATCGAGTTGGAGCGGGTCATCAATCCGCAGCAAACCGTCGGCCTGCAACCGCAGTGGGTCGTCGTCGACCGCTTTGACAACACGATCGACGAGCAGCAGCAGTCGCTGTCGGACAGCATCGAGCGCCTGTTGACCGAGCGCGCGTTCATTCCGCCCCGTCCCGAGGCGGCGATCCTTGGCGCTGGACCGCTTGGTCAGCCGAGCCTGCGGTACTTCAACGCGTTGCTGCTTCCCGCCGGAACCAGCACCAGCACCGGCACATCGCTCGATGACTTCTACGCGGTGTGGACTCGATCGGCCCGCGCTTGGGCATGGGATGTCGATGGCGGTGGAACGATCGACGCTGACGAGCGATCGCCGAACTTCGTGATCGCGCGCTCCGGCGAGCCCTTCGTGGGCGATGCTCAGCATCCCCAGCGCACCTACTGGGAGCAGGGGGTGCAGCGCCAGGGCTTTGGCAAGGGGTCGAGCTGGCCTTCCGCACTCGATCCTGACGGAAACGGACAGTCGCTCTGGATGCTGAAGCAGGCGCGGCTGCCTGTCGCCGCCAACCCGATCTGGGGCAAACCGACGGCCTTCCCATGCCAGACGGTCTTCAGTGGCAACTTGAAGTCGTACGACGGCTACCGCTACGCAGGTGGAAGCGGGAGCGGCACGGTGTTCAACGGCGACAAGGCAGCGCCGATCGACGATCAATGGCAGATTGACCCCGCGACGGGCGAACTGCGCGGCGGCAGCGATGACATTGCCGACCTGTACCAGTACCCGTTCCCGATGGATGCGTCGTTCCAGATGATCCAGCGCGATGGCGACTTCGAGTCGGTGGCGGAGATCGCGATGGTTCCGATCTGGGGACCGATTTGGAATGATGAACTGAATCGGGTCGAGTTCACGCTCTCGGAACTGATCTCGATTTCTGAACGGGACATCGAGGCCGACCCCAATCTCGCGGACTGGTGGATCGGCCCGCCGACGACCTTTGGGGACAATGGCATCCGCGTGGGGGGGAGTCCAAATCGCCTCTCGTTCCCATACGACCCGACGCGCCGCGCCGATCATGACCAAACGGTGCCGGATCCGCGCTACAGCCGCCAAGTGCTGACGCCCAAGTACCCGTTCAATCCAGCTCTGCCTGCAGGCTCGGCGGTGTTTGATGCCTTCACGGTCGACGGACCCGGTCGCCAGTTCTTCGACCGAAACTTCTACGAGTTCGCGGGTGGTGCGACCTACACGGCTGCCCAGAACGCAGCGATGGCCGAGGACCGTTCGCCGCGGCTGGCCAATGGCTATTCGGGCCGGTTGACGCCAGGCTTGATCAACATCAACACGGCCCCGGTCGAAGTGATGCGTTCCCTGCCGCAGATGGGCGCGCTGGCCTACAACGATCAGCATCCGCGTGGCGTGTTGGGTGCGATCATCCCATCGGCCATCACCAACGAATCGGACGCGCTGCTCGACATCTTCCGTCCGATGGCTGGTGGGTTCCCATTCGGTCTGGGTGAGAATGTGTCGACCAATGGACCGCGTGTGCGCGTGCCCGAGGCAATCGCCACCTATCGCGAATCCAGGCCGATGGCGACGCCGTACGACGCTCCGTTCGATTCGCCCTTCGCCGAGTACGGCGACCGCGGGCTCGAAGACCCCAACTACGCGAACCCTGCCTACGGCTTCCACGCGGGCATGCGTCGGGGACAAGGGATCATGTCGCTGGGCGAGCTTGCCTTGCTTCGCCGCGAAGCGGGGCTCGTTCCCACTGGCGCGCCGCCCACGGCCTACTCACGCAGTTGGTCGATGCGTTACGCCGGGCGCGACCCGTACTTGCTTGATGCCAACAACCCAGCGGCGGGGCTCGGATGGGATTCGATCGGCCCTGGCGCGACGGCGTACTTGGACGCAAAACTCTCGACCGACCGCATCCCCATCACGCTCCAGTACGACTTCAAGCCGGACAACGTGCAGCAGGGGCAGGCGGGCTATGTGTTCCCCTACAACTCCGGCGAATCGTTCTTGGCCGAAGCAGACACCAGCTTCGGCGACCCGGAAGAGACCAACATGCTGCTCTCGGGCATCGCCAACCTGGTCACGACCCGAAGCGATGTGTTCACGGTCTACATCCGCATCCGCTCGTTCACGCAGCACCCGGCCACCGGCATCTGGGACGCGTCGGATCGAGAGAGTGTGATCGAGGACACGCGGTATGTGATGCTCGTCGACCGATCGAATGTCGATCGTCCCGGCGAGCAGCCGCGCGTGCTCTACATCGAGCGGGTCGACGACTGATCGCATGAACTCAGCACGGCACATCCAGGCCCAGTCCCTCGTCACGCTCATCCGCTGGCAGGGCTGGGTCCTTTCCAATCCATGGTCGGTCAAGCAGGGCAGCCATCGGTGACCGCGACGAACACCAACGGTGCCTGGACCAGCGCCGACGCAACCGGACGGCGGATGCCACGGCACATCGCGGTCATCATGGACGGCAACGGACGGTGGGCGCAGGCGCGCGGCCAGTCGCGGCTGATCGGCCACGCCGCCGGCGCGGAGCGCGCGAAGGAGCTCACCAAGACCTGCGGCACGCTCGGCATCGAGGTCCTGACCCTGTACAGCTTCAGCGTCGAGAACTGGAATCGGCCCGCCGACGAGGTTGCGGGTCTGATGGAACTTGCCGCGCTGCAGCTCGCAGCCGAACGCGAGGGACTCGCATCGAACAACGTCAGGTTCCGTCACCTTGGATCACGCGCCGGATTGCCACCGCGAGTCCTGGACGAACTCGATGCGACGGAACGACACACGGCCTCGTGCACGGGATTGACGCTGTGCCTAGCCCTGAACTACGGATCGCGAAGCGAGATCGTCGAGGCGGTCCGTTCGATCGCTGTGCGCGTCCAGTCGGGATCGCTGGCGCCGTCATCGATCGACGAAGCGTTGATCTCGGACAGCCTGTATACGGCGGGGCTCCCGGATCCCGATCTCGTGATCAGGACGGCGGGTGAGAGCCGGGTCTCGAACTATCTCCTCTGGCAGATCTCCTACGCGGAACTTCATGTGACCAGCACGCTCTGGCCCGATTTCGACGCGGCCGCACTGGATCGCGCGCTGTCCGACTTCGCAGGCCGAACTCGCAAGTGGGGCCGGCTTTCCGGTCAGGAGGGCCCGTGAAGTTCGTTATTGTGCTGAACCCGCGCTGGCGCGTGCGTGTCCGGTCCGTACACTTCTCCGGGCGTTCCGGAAGGCACGACTCTCCATGATGTTCCGATCCCGCGAGCCATCCGTTCCGTTCACGGTTCGACTGCGTGCCAGCCGTGGATTCCGCGTCGCCCTCTGGGCCGCGGCGGCCACGGTTGCCGTGCTCGTGGCGCCAGTCGCGCGCGCCGACTCGGCGATCTGCGGTGAGGTCTTCGTCGGGGATCTCAACAATGACAAGAAGGTCACGGTCGCTGACATCGCGGTCTTCCAGCAACTTCGTGCATCGGGTGGGTACTCGCCGTGCGCTGACTTCACGCGCGATGGAATCTTGAGCGATGCCGATGGCATGGTCTTGTCGACGCTGGTGGACTTCGCCACGAGTCCGATCAACGGCGGGGGACAGTTCCGCGTTCCGTGCATCACCTTGAACGAGGTCCGATTGGGGGTTTCCTCGTCGGCCACGCCGCTCCAGCAGAGGTACATCGAACTGCGGATTCCGCAGGACCGATTCCCGAGCAACTACGCATGGAACGGCACGCTGCCGGCTGGGTACAGGCTGCTCATCGTTGGTCGCAATCTGGACGACCAAGGGCTACCTGATCAGGGCATCATTCTTCGATCGATCGATCTGACTGGTCTGCAGTTCCAACGCGACGGTGCCTCGGCCGGATACGCGCTCGTGCTGCAGGAACAAGAGGTCGGCACCATTCCTGTCTACGACCTGCCGACGCCGAACATCCCGGTGCTGCGCACGCCTGAGCTGGATCTGGGCGCACCGTCGGTCCTGACCGTTGGCAATACGAAGCGACGCAACCTCACCGTGCTGCTGACATACCGGCGTCCGTTCGCACTCAGCCCTGAGTATGTCCCGGTGGCCACGGAACCGGATGCTGGGTCCGACCTGGACTCCGGCAATACCTGTCGGCTCGTGGCGCGTCAGGCGCCGGCCGATGCGGGGCCACCTCCGTGGGATGTGATCATCGACGCGGTGAGCCTTCGACGCACGCTGACGAGCAGTGATCAGTACGGTTGTGTTTTCTGCCCGTCACCGGATTTTGCGGTCGGGCCAATCACCGCGGGCGATGGTGGGAGCGAAGCGCCGCTCCATGCTTGGCGTTGCGAAGGGACCAGCGACCAGGGCCAATGGAGGGCTCTGATCCAAGAGCCGGCCTTCGGCGTCGACACCCCTGGGAGCATCAACCGATCGTGCGACGCGACCACCGCATACTGCGGCCAATCGGGCTCCGGCAATTGCCTTTCGCAGCACACGACACCGGCATGTGACGAAGCAGCATGCTGCTCGGCGGTCTGTCTGCTCGACCCGGCATGCTGCACGCTCTCGTGGGATGCCGGCTGCGTTGCCAAGGCATCGACCGAGTGTTTGACATGCGGTGGCAGCGGTGCGGGCGACTGTTTTTCTGAGAGCGGCATGCCGTACTGCGACGACGCGGCATGTTGCGGCCAGGTGTGTGCGGTCGATCCGACCTGCTGCCTGACGAACTGGGACAGCACCTGCGTGCAGAACGCGCGCGAAGAGTGCCTGCAGTGCGGTGATCCAGTCGGAAGTTGCTTCGTTGAACACGAGCTCCCCAATTGCATCGATGCCGACTGCTGCGCCACGGTCTGTGCGATCGAACCATCGTGCTGCAATGTCACCTGGGATTCGCCTTGCGTCGAGCAGGCCATCGCCGAGTGCGAAGAACTCGGCTGCGGCGCACCCAACGCAGGCGAATGCTGCCTGAGCCATCCAACGCCATACTGCAATGACGCCACATGCTGCGAACTCGTCTGCGCGGCTGACGTGTTCTGCTGCACGGTCCGGTGGGACTTGGCGTGTGCTCTCTTGGCCAGCGAGCACTGCACCGGGATCTCCTGCGTCTGTGGAGAACTTGGGTCGGGCAACTGCTTCGATGTTCACGCGGGCGTCGGCTGCAGCGACCAAGTCTGCTGCGACACGGTGTGCACCTACGATTCCTACTGCTGCGCCGTCTCGTGGGACGCGGCGTGCGTCGGTGGGGCCGACGCTCGGTGCGCCCAGATCCGCGAGTGCCAAGGAACGCCGTTCGATCCGGTCTTCGGCAGTTGCTTCGTGCCGCACCCGAACTCGACGGGCTGTGACGATCCGAACTGCTGCGACGAAACCTGCATCGCCGACCCGCGGTGCTGTGACATCGGCTGGGACATCGTTTGCGCGGCGTACGCCACAGCCAATTGCAATGGCTGTGGCGACCTGTTGAGTGGATCGTGTTACAGCACCCACGGACTTCCGACCTGCAGCGATGCCAAGTGCTGCCAGATCGTCTGTGCCATCGATCCGTTCTGTTGTGCGGAACAGTGGGACGGCAACTGCGTCCAAGAAGCAACGGCCGGCTGCAGCGGTGCGATCGAGGCGTGTGGTGACAACAGTCTCCGCTCGTGCTTCGTGGCTTCAACCGCGCCAGCCTGCTCCGACGCGGCGTGTTGCAACTCGATCTGCGGCACGCTCGATCCCTACTGCTGCGAGGTGAGTTGGGATGCGATCTGCGTCCGGATGGCGGTGATGGGATGCGATCCGCCAGCGGGCTCGGAGGGCGGCAACGGTGACTGCCTGTCGGTCCACGCCACTCGGAGTTGCGCCAATGAAGCATGCGCCGCAGCTGTGTGCAGCGTTGCGCCCACATGCTGCCAGTCGGGATGGGATGAGTCGTGCGTCGACATCGCGCTGGCCATCTGCATCGCTCCCAACACATGTCCTGGCACCGGTTCGTGCTTCACGCAGCATCAGTCACCGGGTTGCGACGATTCGTACTGCTGCAATGCGGTCTGTTCCTTCGACCCCGATTGCTGCACCAATCGTTGGGACGGACAGTGCACGAGCCTTGCCGACAACCTGTGCGAGAAGCAGGATCAGAACTGGAATTGTCCGTGTGTGGGCAGTTGCTTCACGCCCCATGAAGACACCCCCGGGTGCGACGAGTCGGCGTGCTGCACCGCAGTCTGCGCGCAACTCCCGAGTTGCTGCACGGACGGCTGGGATCTGGCGTGCGCCAACCTTGCCCGATCGATCTGCTGCGGCACCATCGGCTGCGCCAGCGGCTGCAACGGATCGTGCACCGTTCCGCACGAGACCCCGTACTGTGACGATCCGTACTGCTGCGAGGCCGTCTGCCAGACGGAACCATTCTGTTGCGAGATTGCGTGGGATGGACTGTGCTCGGATCTGGCCGGTGAGCGGTGCGCGCAGGGATGCGGTTCGCCCGACGCGCCAAGCTGCTTCACCGATCACCTCACGCCGGGATGCAGCGACTTCGACTGCTGCCGGACGGTGTGCGAGATTGACTCGTACTGCTGCGAGTTTGAGTGGGATCCAACCTGCGTCGACATGGCCAACGCCAAGTGCAATGTGCCAATCTGCGGAGATGATGGCTTGGGCGATTGCTGCGAGCCTCACGCGGGTCCGTGGTGCGATGATCGCCAATGCTGCGAAGTCGTGTGCGCCCAAGACCAATTCTGCTGCGAGTTCGAGTGGGACCAGACCTGTGTGCAGCTCACCTACGAATTCGACACCTGCGGCTGCAGGCTTGAGTGCGGCGATCCCTGTGCGCTGACATGCTGCGAGGCGCACTTCGGCCCCTCGTGCAACGATGCGGAATGTTGCAATCGCGTTTGCCTGAGCGATGCATACTGCTGCGACACTTCGTGGGACGAGTCATGCGCCAGCCTCGCGCTCCAGAATTGCTACGCCCAGGACGAAGCGTGCCCCCTGCGGTGCGGCCTGCCGGAAGCCGGGAGTTGCTGCGTGCAGCACCCGGGCGGTGGGTGCGAGAACAAGGCGTGCTGCCAGAGTGTGTGCCAAGTGGACTTCTTCTGCTGCCAGGTGCAGTGGGACGCGACCTGCGTTGACTTGGCCATCAAGGTGTGCCAAACCGGCCTTTGCGATGGCGAGTCCTGCGGTTCGCCGCAGGCGGGCTCGTGCTTCCAGGAGCGAACCGTTCCGTACTGCAACAACTTCCGATGCTGCAATCTGGTCTGCAGCTACGAGCCCCATTGCTGCACGACGGCATGGGATGCAACATGCGTGCAATTCGCCGAAGCGCTCTGCACTGCGTTCACGGGCGACCTTCCCGAACCGCCGCCGGCGGGGCAGAAGGGCAACCAGTTCCGCGGACGCGGTGAGGGGCTGCGTCGTGCCAAGCCTGCTGGGCGTGCGTTCGATCCCAAGACACTCCGCGGTGCTCAGCCCGCACCGAACGCGCCGACCACGCCCGTGACGCCACCGCCGGCGATCATCAAGCCGGGTCAGCCAGTCAAGTGAATTGAGTCGAGCGGTCCGAGCGGGGGATGTCGGTCCGTTCGGTCCGCGCGCGTGATCACGCACTGACGAGCGTCTGCGTCCGCTCGGGGCCGAC
>VGXL01000089.1 GCA_016873315.1 Phycisphaerae bacterium
GGCGGGTGCGACGCTGCATGGCTCCGCCTGGCACGACAACAGCGCTGGGAATCCCGCGAATCCTGACCCCACGCAGCAACCATCAGGCCCAGGTCAGCGCCGTCAATCATCCGATCCCCGTTGAGGTCCGCTGCGCCATCGCGATCGCGCCGCAGAGTCCCGCGTCGTCGCCCAGGCCTGGTGGTACGACAAACGACCGCAGCCCCTCATCCGTGAGCGACGGGGAATCGACGTAGCCCTCGAGCGCACGCTTGAGTTGCAGGCGACATCGCTCGAAGAAGGCGGCCTCTCCCAACTTCCCGGCCTTGCGCACGCTGCCACCGATGATGATGCGCTTGGGCGAGAGCACGAGCGTCAGCGTGGCGAGTGCGTGTCCCATCGACTCGGTCACGAACTCCCACGCAGGATCGTCGGGGGCCATGTCTTCGGCGGGGCGCCCCGCGCGAGCGGCGATCGCTGGTCCCGCGCACAGGCCTTCCCAACATCGACCGTGAATTGCGCACGAGCCCGCGAACGCATCGCCGACGGCGCGCGGCATCGGAATGTGACCCATCTCAGGGTGCACGAGCCCGTGCACGGGTCGGCCGCGCACGATCGCTCCGCCGCCAATGCCCGTCCCCACAGTGAGGTAGACGAAGTCATCGATGCCCTGACCTGCGCCCCAGCGACCCTCGCCGATCGCGGCACCGTTCACATCGGTGTCGAACGCGATGGGCAGACCGGGGAATGCGCGACGGAAGGGGGCCAGCACATTCGTGCCTGCCCAACCGCGCTTGGGAGTGGTCGTGATGAAACCATGCGTCGGCGATGACGGGTCAAGATCGAGTGGGCCGAACGACGCCACGCCGATGGCGCGCAAGGCGCCGATGGATGCCGACTGCGATTGAAGCCACTCGGCCACGCTGCCGAGCGTGCGCGCCGGGTCATCGCCGGTCGGGAACCGTTCCCGCGCCAGGATGCCGCGCCCGGGTCCAGTCCCGATCGCCGCGATCACCTTGGTGCCGCCGAGCTCTACGGCACCGACGATCGAGGCTGACCCTGGGGAACCCATCTCGACAGTGTAGGACCCGCGTGCCGTGTCGCGGCGGTACAACGCACCGCATGGCACGGGTCGGCATCAATCCTGCGGACGCTCGTCGCCGCGAGTGCACGCTCGCCGCGTGGACGCTCGCGCTCGCGATCGTCATCCTTGGCGTGAAGGCCGCGGCGTGGTGGTTCACACGATCGACGGCACTCTGGTCCGACGCGGTCGAGAGCATCGTGAATGTGATCGCGGGTGGCATGGCGCTCGCGAGTCTTGCGTGGGCGGCGCGACCAGCCGACGAGACGCACCCGTACGGTCACGGTCGCATCGAATTCGTGACGGCGGCGTTCGAAGGTGGCATGGTGCTGCTCGCCGCTGCGGCGATTGCGATTCGCGGCGTCGAGGGGTTGTTCGCGCCGACGCTCGACACGGGCATGATCGGACGTGGGCTGTGGCTCGCGGGTGGGACGGCTGTCGCCAACGCGCTCATGGGTGCGTGGCTCATGCGCGACGGCGCACGGAGTGAGTCGATCGTGCTGCGCGCTGCGGGCGTGCACCTGCTGACGGATGCGGGATCTACAGTGATCGGGATTGCTGCGCTGCTGCTTGTGCAGTGGACGGGACAGCCGGTGTGGGACTCGATCGGCGCGATTGCGCTCGGGATTGGTGCGCTGATCGCGGGAATTCGTTTGGTGCGTGAGGCGCTTGGGCTCTTGCTCGACGAGAGCGATGCGACCGAGGCTCGCTTGATCCACGATGTGCTCACGCGGCGCACGCACGCGGAGTCGGGCGAAGATCGGATCTGCTCATTCCACAAGATCCGCCACCGCCATGTTGGGCGCGAGCACTGGATCGATTTCCATGTGCAGTTGCCGGCGACGCTCGATCTCTCCACGGCGCATGCGATCGCCACGCGCGCCGAAGACGAGTTGGAATCGCTGTTGCCCGGAACGGCGACGGCCCATGTCGAGCCATGCAAGAACCCGGCCTGCGAGCGGTGCGCGAATGCGCTGAGCTGATCAGCGCGCCTTGCGACGATCGGTTTTCGCGGTGCGCGAATGCGCTGAGCTGAGTCAGCGCGCTTTGCGACGATCCGGTCGGATCGCGGCGCCGAGCGTGCGCTGGCCCTTCTTGAGTTCGACGATCCACACATCCTTCTCGGGGATCGGTCCGTTCGCGTACGAGATCGTGCCGCTCACGCCGGGATAGCCACGGATCGACGCCAGTTCATCGGTCATCGTTGCAGCGCAGCCCGGTGGGCGGGGGCCCGAGGTCCTGCCGCCCGTGTACACCTTGGGCGCACGCGCGTGCGCGAACTTCACGAGCATCGCGGCGTCGTAGCCGAGTGCTGAGAAACCGGTTGGAGCCTCGCCATAGGCAGCGGTGTAGTCCTGGGCAAAGTGGTGTGCTGCTTCGGACGCGCCCTCGCCGAACCACGCGTGCGTGCAGAACGCGACGCCGTCGGTCGCTCCATCAAGGAGCGTGTCGAGCTCGGGAAAGTCGAGACCATCGCCGCCCATGCAGCGCACGGTGGGAAGTGCCCTGCGAACGATGGTGAGCACGGTCGGCACGAGTTCGGGTTCGAGCGCAAGGAAGACTGCGTCGACGCCCTTCGCGCCGAGCGCCGTGAGCTGTTGCTGCAGGGTCGTCGATCGCGCGCTGATCGAGAGCGTGAGGGTGCCGCCGCATGCGGGGACGGCCTTCTCCACGAATCCACCGATCGTGCGCGTGTAGTCGTGGTGCGGGTCGATCACCACGACGACGCGCTTGCCCCATCGCTCGACCATGTACTGCGCCGCGGCGACAGCCTGCGCATCGTCTGTGAAACAAGCCAGGAATGTGCTGTCGGGCCAGTGCCCGAGTTCAGGCAGTTTCGGATCGGTTGCGCCCACAACGACGAACGGCGCTGCACACGCAGGATCTTTGGCGTTGGCGGACAGGAAGGCACGCATGCCGGCGGCAGCGATGTCGGAGTCGGTGAATCCAAGCGCGATCGAGGCTCCCTCGCGGCGTAGTCGCTCACCGACGACCGCTGAAGTGGATGGGCTTGAGCGCGAGTCAGCGTGATCGACACCTGCCGACTGCCATCGGCTGAGGACGCGCGCCGCACCATGGTTGCTCGCGGTCGACCAGTCCTTGCTCATGCTGCGGCTCGCAGGATCGTCCGGCGCCCACGCGATGTCCTGCTCCACGATCCACGCCGGCGGCGGCGCCTGCAGCGCAAGTTGCGCACCCTTCCACGCGGGCGTGCCGAGCGAGGACTGCGTTCCGGATTCGTCGAAGATCACGGCGATCCGATTCGATCGTTCGCAACCGGCTGCGAACGCGAGCGCACATGCAGCGATGCCAAGGGGTCGGAGCATGCAGCGAGTGTAGAGCGGCGCACCTGACTGTCCGCGGCGGCGGCGGCGCGAGCTGCGGCGACCGGTCGTCACGCGCAACGCGGAGCACATCCCCTGCGGTGTTGCCACCCAACCATTCACTCACGGTGGAGTCGAGGGTTCAAACAGGGTGTCGGCAGACTTTGCATTTGATGCAGGAGATGTAAAGTCGACTGACACCCAGGGCGCGATTCCGGGTCGAAATCGAGCATCGGCTCCGCCGACGTGGGTTTGGGAGCCCGGCGGGTCGTGAGCGTTTGGCGCGGCGAAGGAGCCGTCGCGCACCGCAGCTCACCGCGCGGGCTCGTCCTTTACGCAGCGGAACCCCAAGTGCTGCAGTGACGAATCGGCGGTGCACGCCATGCGCGCGCTCGGACGGTAGCTCGAGCAGTACGACGGATTGCACAGGAACGATCCGCCGCGATGCACGCGGCTCTCGCTTGAGTAGGGGTTGCGCGGATCGCGCGTCGTGCTCGGACCACTCGGGCACGCGATCACGACCGTGGGACCAGCGCTCTGCACGCGCTCGGCGTATTCAACGGCCGAGTACTGGTCGCTGCACCACTCCCACACATTTCCGGCCATGTCGACCAAACCGTAACGATTGGGCGGGAACGAACCCACGGGCGCCGTCGTGATGAACCCGTCCTCGCTCGTGTTGTGGTAGGGGAACTCGCCCTGCCACACATTGCACCGCGTGGCGTCGAGCGGTTCGTCGCCCCACACGAATGGTGCGCCGTCGAGTCCGCCTCGCGCTGCGAACTCCCACTCGGCTTCAGTGGGCAGCCGCTTGCCGGACCACGCTGCATATGCCTGCGCATCTTCAAACGCGACCTGCACCACGGGGTGGTTGCCCTTGCCATCGATCGAGGAATCCGGTCCCTGAGGGTGTCGCCAGTTCGCGCCATTGACCCATCGCCACCACTGGCTCGGATCGTCAATCGGCACGGCGCCGGTCGTTGGTGTGAAGACGAGCGATCCGGGCTGCAGCATCTCGTCCGCCGGCTTGGGGGTACCCGGCGGGACCTGCAGTTTCAGCACTTCCCAGTCGACTGGGCGTTCAGCCACGGTCACATAGTTCGTGGCGGCCACAAACGCAGCAAACTCATCGTTCGTCACTTCGTGACGGTCGATCCAGAAACCGTTGACTCGCACGCGGTGTGCGGGCCGTTCGTCGGCACGAGCATCGGGCGCATCGCTGCCCATCGTGAACTCGCCGCCAGCGATCCACACCATGTTGGCAGGTTGCGCTGTGGTCTCCGAGCACGCGGCAACGAGCATGGGCAGCGCGAATGCGATCGGCAGGGCGAAGCCGCGGCACGTGGAGTTCGTGATCGAATCAAGCAGGATGGCGCCCCGGACCAATCGCTTCCTGCTCGCGTGCTGTGTCATCACGCGCCCCACTCGGGCCCAAACGCGAACTCGTAGTTTCGCCAGCGGCCGATTGAATTGCGGTTGATCGACTTGCGCACCTGTTCGTGGCTGAGCGTGAGCACGGTGCGCGCGTTGTCCTGGGGCGCGAGCACGCGTTCGTCCATCGGCAACCCGAGTCGAGCGAGCACACGCTCCATGTGGCCGCGTGGATCATCGACCATGGCTTCGTAGCGAATGTCTTCGTGCGCGATGCCGAGCGTGCGCAGGGCAAGCGGCGCGAGTTCGCGCTCAGCGGCGATGACCTGGCGAATCGAGTCGAGCGACCCCGTCCACCCGAAGGCCTGCGGATGGAAGTTGGACAAGAAGAGACTGGTCGCCGTGTCGCGCGCATCGCGCTCGATGCGCAGGCAGACCGCTCCGGGCAGCACCGCGGCGATCGCTGGAAGCCAACGCCATGCGTGCAGCGTCTTGTCGAAGCTCACCTTCGCGCCGGGGCGCCTGAATGACCCGGCCCCTTGGAGGTAAACCCGTTGGAGTTCGCGAGCTTTCGTCGGTGCGAGCGATGCCACGCGGTCGGGCCAGCATCCCTCGGCCACGATGCCGTCGCCGATCGCCTGAATGCCCTCGTACTCGCCGATGCCGCCCACAGCGGGATGCCGATCGAGCATCTGCTCGATCAGTGTGGTGCCGCTGCGCGGCATGCCCACGACCATCGCCACGCCGCGGGTGGCCGGCGTCAAAGGCTTGCACCAACCCTCACGGCCCTTGAGCAGTTCGACCTGCTTGCGCGCGTCGCCGAGTAGACCCGCAAGATCGAAGCCCGTGCCCGTCGAAGCGTGCACGTGCGTGGCCAGATCGAACGCGCGTCGATAGAGGCCGGCCGCATCGAGCAAGCGCACGGCCTCGAAGCCAGAAACGCGACGCTCATGTGGTTGCGCCGAACTGCGGGCGTTCGCTTCGAGCATGTCGATGGCGGCCATCGGATCGGTCGACTTGAGCACGCGCGCTCGTGCAAGGACAGATCGCGGTTCACTCAGCCACGGTCCGCCAGCCGCGACGAGTGCAGCGAGTTCCTCGCTTCGGCCCGCGCGGTGCAACACTTCGGCCAACGCGAACGATGCCTGCGCGGCATGCGGGCCACCTGAATTGACCAGCGGTCTCAGCCGCCCCAACGCGCGCTCGCTGCGACCGAGTCGGTGATCGATGAGTGCGCGCAGGAAGTCGACATCCGGTCCGCTGGCGCCGTGCTTCATCGCTCTGTCAATCGCCGCATCGGCGACGGCGCACCGGCCGACTCCAAAGCTCGCGCGCGCAAGGGCAAACCACGCAGCCGCGTTCCTTGGCTCGGCCTTCGTTGCGGACTCGGCCAGCAGAATCGCCTGCCCAAACGCGCGCTTCTCAAGAAGCTCATTGATCTGCGCGATCGGCACCGCTGAAGGCATCGATGCATCGTAGGGACTCCGCGCACGCGGGCCTACGCTCGCGCTGTGCAGTGCCGATGCTGACGGCCACATCGGTCCCCGCGCTTTGGCGTGGCGAATTTCGTTGTCCCTTCCGGTCGACAGACCGACAATCCATGTGTCTCAGGAGCCACATGCGCAGCACGACTCACTTTGCTCTCGCCCAGTCTGCCGCCGTCATCATGCTTGCAGCGATGGCATTCGCGCCGACCGCGCTCGTTCGGAGCGCTGTCGCACAACCACCGATGGGTCCGCCGGGCGGGCCCAACGCGCCCGAGCGCAAGATCCTGAAGCAGTTCGATGCCGACGGCAACGGGCGACTCGAGGGCGCGGAGCGCGATGCCGCGCGCGAGGAGTTGAAGAAGACGCCGCCCCCACAGCGAAGGCGCCCCGGTGGTCCCGATCGAGGTGGCCGAAGCGCTCCCGGCGGACCGGATGGACCTGATCGGCCCGAAGGACCTGATGGTCCGGGTGGCCCCGGTGGTCCCGGCGGTCCCGGTGGACCCGGCGGACCAGGTGGACCCGGCGGACCCGGCGGTCCCGGCGGTCCCGATCGCGCGACGCCGTCGCCTGGTCCAAAGCTCACGCCGAAGGATGTGACCGCGTACCCCAACGCGTCGCTCTTTGATCCGACGATCGTGCGCACGATCTTCCTCGACTTCGATGTTCCCAACTGGGAAGAGGAGCTCGAGCTCTTCCACAACACCGATGCCGATGTGCCCGCGACGATGACCGTCGACGGCGTCACCATTCCCGGTGTCGGCGTGCACTTTCGCGGTGCGAGCAGCTACTTCATGGTGCCGCGCGGAACGAAGCGGTCCTTCAACATCTCGATCGATCACACGGATCCCAAGGCGCGACTGGGCGGTCAGAACACGCTGAACCTTCTCAATTCCAACGGCGACGCGTCGATGATGTCGACGGTCCTCTACTCGCATCTGGCCGCGCCGCATCTGGCAGTGCCGCGCGCGAACCACGTGCAGGTCGTCGTCAATGGTGAGTGCTGGGGCGTCTTCGTCAACGTCGAGCAGTTCAACAAGATCTTCGTCGCGCGATGCTGGCCCGACTCGAAGGGTGACGGCGCGCGGTGGAAGGTGTCGGGCTCGCCGGGCGCGACGAGCGGGCTCGATGATCGCGGCACGAATCTTGCGCCCTATCGCGAGCGATACGACCTCAAGACGAAGGATCGTGAAGAGGACTGGGACGCGCTCATCACGCTCTGCCAGACGCTGTCGGACACGCCGATCGATGAACTGCAGGCGAAGCTCGAGCCGATGCTCGATCTCGATGGTGTGCTGTGGTTCCTGGCGCTCGACATCGCGACGGGGAACAGCGATGGATACTGGACGCGCGCGAGCGACTACTCGCTCTACCGCGATCCAAAGGGCATCTTCCATGTCGTTCCGCACGACATGAACGAGGCGTTCAAGTCGTCGCATGGTGGGCCCGGCGGTCGAGGCGGTCCGGGTGGTCCGGGTGGTCCCGGTGGTTCGCGCGGTCGCCGCCCCCGCGGAAGCGACGGCCCGCCCGAGGGTCCTCCTCGACCCGGTGGACCCGATGGACCCGACGGTCCTCGTGGTCCCGACGGTCCCGGTGGTCCCGACGGACCCCGCGGCTCCGGCGACTCCCGCGGCCCCGGCCCGCGAGGCAATCGCTCGATGATCGAACTCGATCCGCTGACTGGCCTTGATGATGCGACGAAACCGCTGCGCAGTCGGCTGCTGCAGGTGCCGGCGTTGCGCGAGCGCTACATCCGTTTCGTCAAAGTGATCGCGACGCAGATGCAGTGGAACGCGCTCGGCCCGGTGCTTGAGTCGCAGCGCGATCTGATCACGCCGTTCGTGGAGCTCGACACGCGCAAGGCGTTCACGACCGCAGCGTTCCTGCGCGATACCGCAAGCGAACCGTTGCCCGCTGGCCTGCGCAACTTTCTCGAGAAGCGCTCCGCATTCCTGCTGGCGTGGAAGCCATCTGCCGATTGAAAGATGATCATGCCCGACTGGCTCACGCATGCATTCTCCAGCGACGCCGAGATTGCCCTCGACGATGCCGCTGTCCGGCTCGTTGCGGCGCTCGCGTTGGGCTGCTGCGTCGCGCTGATTCATCGATGGACCCGGGGCGCCGGCACCGATCGTCGATTCGTCGCCACGCTCGTGTTGCTCACGGTGCTCTTGGCCGTCACGACGATCGTGATCGGCAACAACGTCGCGCGCGCGTTCAGCATCGTCGGCGCGCTGTCGATCGTGCGCTTCCGAACGGTCGTCGAGGACACGCGCGACACGGCGTTCGTCATCTGCGCGGTCGCGATGGGTCTCGCGGTCGGGGCGGGGTACATGACCGTGCCGATCTTGGCGCTCGTCGTGGTCGCCGTGGCCGCCAAGTCATTTGGCTCGACGCCGCGTGGCTGCGACGGCGCGCCCGTCGTGGCATTTCGCCTTGTGGTCCGCGTGACGCCGGAGTTCGCGCAACTCGATGCCTTGCAGTGCGAGATTACCTCGGCGAGTCGCTCGCGCGAACTTCTGGGGATTGAATCCTCGCGCGGCGGCACCGCGAGCAAGCGCACCTATCAAGTCGGCTTGGCGGGCGAGGAGAATGCCGGCGCCCTGATCCAGCGCCTGGGCGCGATCGACGGCGTGCTGTCCGTCGAGGTCATCCGCGACGGGCGGTGAGGATCGGCGGGACCCCGCGACGCTAGAAGGCGACTGCGCGCCGCGACGGACTAGGATTTGCAGCGTGGCAGCGATGCATGGAGATTCTCAACGCACGACGCGTCGCCGCACGCTGAGTTCCATCCTGCTGCTGCTGGGCGCGCTTGGTCTGCTCTTCGGCTCCGGCCCGCTCATGGGCGTGATCGTTGCAGCGAAGATGGGTTGGACCGCCGACCCCAATCCCAACCCGGTCGGCTTCGGGATTCTTGCGTTCTTCACCTTCTGGCCCAGCGTGCTGCTGCTCGTGATCGGGCTCGCGTTTCGTGTGGCGGGGAGATAGAAGCGACGGGAAGCGGGGCAACAATCGCGGAGCTCGCGCGCGGATCAACGATCCGTGGCGTCGCCCTTGGCAGTCTCTTCCCCGCCGGTCGACAACGCCTGGATGGCGATG
>VGXL01000090.1 GCA_016873315.1 Phycisphaerae bacterium
CGCGGTCGTCACGCTCTTGGGCGAGGGCACCCAGCCGATGAACTCCGCCGGCCGCGGCCGGACTACAGTGACCCGCATGTCACAGACCGAGCAGTTGATGGCGAAGTTCCAGGAGGACTTCGATCGCACCCGCCGGGAGATCCAGAAGGCCGTCGTGGGGCACCGCGACGTGGTCGATGGTGTGCTGACATGCCTGTTCGCCAACGGCCACGCGCTGCTCGAGGGCGTGCCTGGGCTAGGCAAGACGCTCCTCATCCGCAGCCTGAGCCAGGCGCTGACGCTGCAGTTCAGTCGCATCCAGTTCACACCCGACCTGATGCCCGCCGATGTGACCGGCACGACGATCGTGGTCGAGAACGAACGCGGCCGCGAGTTTCAGTTTCGCAAGGGACCGATCTTCAGCCAGATCGTCTTGGCGGACGAAATCAACCGCGCCACGCCGAAGACGCAATCGTCGCTGCTCGAGGCGATGCAAGAGCGAAGCGTGACCGTCGGTGGCGTGACGCACGAACTCGATCGCCCGTTCTTCGTGATGGCCACGCAGAATCCAGTGGAGCAAGAAGGCACCTATCCCCTTCCCGAAGCGCAGCTCGATCGCTTCTTCTTCAAGCTCGAGGTCGGCTACAGCTCACGCGAGGAACTTGCCGAGATCCTGAACCGAACGACGGCCGGCGCACAGGATCCGATCCAGAAGGTGCTCGATGCGCAAGGCATTCAGATGCACCAGAAGTTGGTGCGCGCAGTGCGGATCGATCCGCGCGTGCAGGACTATGCCGTGAGGTTGGTCCTGGCGACGCACCCCAAGGGGCAGTTCGCCACGCCCAATGTGAATCGATTCCTGCGATTTGGTGCCAGCCCGCGCGCCGCGCAGACGATCGTGCTCGCGGGCAAGGTCCACGCGCTGCTCAATGGGCGGCCTCAGGTCACGATCGATGATCTTCGCACCGCCGCGCTCCCCGCGATGCGACACCGCTGCCTGCTGAACTTCGAAGCCGAAGCAGAAGGCGTTCGCACCGACGAGATCATTCAGAACATCGTCGACACGCTTGCGCCGTAAGCGTCAAGCGTCGCGTGACGGTGCCACGCGGCGCAGGCGGTGACACGACGCGCTGCACGAACATGGCGAGCGCGTGATGATGGGCACTTGGCCATGGGCCAGTTCGCGACGGGCCGCACGCGATCTGTGGGTCAACGCAGGCCGAAACCGCGGACGCTGCCGCCGCCCGGCACCGATCCAAGGTTTCGACGATACGCCGTGCCGAGGTAGGCAACGCCGCTGTCGTTCGACTTGATCTCGGTCAGGAAGATGATGGCATCCTTGCCGACTTGCAAGATGAAGTCACCCGTTCCATTCGAGTCCAGGTCGCGCACTTCAACTGGCGTGATCCCGCCGAAGCTCAACGGCCAATCGCGGCCACCGTCCTCGATGATGATCTCGTTGCCGAGATTGTCCTGCGTCACGCGCAAGTAGGAGAAGTACGGCGCATCGCGGCTGAGGTCGTGCCAGATCAGGTCGCTTGCGTCCTGGCCGTCCATGTCAGCTGAACCGAGCAGCATGAAGCCCGGACCCTGATCGGGGAGCTCCTGTCGCGTGGGCTCCGCTCCGTCATCGGACACGCGGAAGAGGAAGGTGCCAAGGCCCACACGGCGAAGGACCAACTCAAACGCATTGTCGGTATCGATGTCGGTGACCGTGGCTTCCCATCCCTCAAGTGTGGATGGATCGAGCGGATCGACACCAGGAAGCTTGAAGCGGGCTTCGTTTTCGATAGCGCCATCAGCGATGAACCAGACGACCGCCTCGTCGCCATCTTGCCAGACGATGTCATCGGTCAAGCTGGCCTTGAGCTTGCCAAAGGTCATGTACCGCATGTCGCTGTTCCATGTACCGACTTCACGCTGGCCGATCACCGTGAGGCCGTCGCGCAGCCAAGCACGGACCTTGTTGGTGGTGGTGTCGATGAACAGCGGATCGCCGCCTCGGTCGCCGTTGATGTCTGGTGCTGCCAGATAGATCCAGCCCTTGGGAATCGTCCCGATTGGCTGCGCAGTGCTCTGGCTGCGCGCGTTGCGGCCATCGGTCTGGAAGCCCAGCAACTGGTTGCCGTTCGTCACCATGACGGTGCCGATCACCAAACCGAAATCCGCTTGGATCGGCGTGAGCGGGATGACGACTGTGGATCCGCCACCGACGCCGCCAGTCGGGACGCCGCCGCCGGCAGGCTGACCGCCCGTTGCATCATCTGGGAACCCGTTCGCGCCAGGCGCAACGGCTTCAGGGGGCACACCGGCAGTGATCTGCTTGCTGCTGGGGTAGTCAGGGCCCGGTTGTGATCCGTTGAAGTCCCAGACAAAGATGCGTGGCGCGAGCGATGGATACTCGCTGCCGAGCGCAGCGCGGATGAACCCCGCACCACTGTCGAGACGGTGCGCGGTGCTGCGACCGAGTGCGCCGCTGGCGGCCGAAGTTGGGACCCAAAGATCGCTTGGAGTCAATCCGTAGGTCCCGCCGCCCCCGACCACATTGAAGCCGACGCCTGAACCGACGGCACCGCCCTCGTAGCCGGGGCTGCCCACGATCAGGCTGGGCTGACTGACCGAGCCTGCGGCGCAGAGCGAAAAGCCGAATGCGTTGTTCGGATTCGATTCGCGCGCGAACGATCGATCAGCGAGTGACCAACTTGTGCCCGAGCCCGTGTAGATGGACGCAGCACCGTTGCCGTTGAAGGCGTCACCCGCTTCATCGCGGTCATAGCCGGGTGCGCCGATCGCAATCAGCGTGCCACTGGCATCCTTGAGCAGATCGACGCTCGCGCCGAATGCATCGTTCGAATTGCCATCACTCGCGCGGATCGACGAGGTCGGCACGGTGTCTCCCGCCCAACTCCCGAACGCCCCAGACCGCTCGAAGACGAACACCGTTCCGCTGTTGGTGCTGCCGACAGAACCATCATGCTTGGGGCAACCGACCACCACCGTGCCATTGCGCACGGCGATCTGCTCACCGAAGTTGTCGTTCGCCGCTGCGGCGTCGCCGGCGGTGAGCTTGGCCACTTGAGTCCACGTGTTCCCGCTGCCCTCGAACACATAGGCGGAGCCGGCGTTGTTCTGTGCAGCGGGACCCTCGCCGAGTTGCTTGCCGACGACGATGGTGCCGTTGGCGCCTTCGAAGTCGATCGCGACCTCGTAGCCGAAGAGATCGAGCGCCGCGCGGTCGTTCGGGCGCAACTCCCTCGTAGGAAGAGTGAACCGGTCTCCAAGTGGATTGGTTACGGAGGTGCCAAAGGTGCCATTGGTCCGCGAGTAGACGAATGCCCGACCGCTGAATGTGGTCTGTTCGGTTTGTGCGGTCCAGCCCCACGCGCCCACGACGAGCGTGTTGTTCTCGAGCGCAATCGAGCATCCGAACTGGGCGAAGCCGGTCAGCACGTAAGGGTCTTCGGGATCGCCTGTCTCGAACGGAGGAGCTGGGATCGTCTGCGCGAGGTCCCAACTCACTGCACCAGTGCCGCTGACGTCCCGCTCGTAGATGTAGACCTTGCCTGCACCGTTGACCAACTGCGATCCCGCCTGACCACGAGCGTTCGGCGCGCCGACTGCGAGGAGCGATGCATCTTCGTTGAACGCGATGCTGTAGCCCCAGCTCTCGCCAGTGGCGGGTGCCTCGATCGCCTGAGCGGCAACCTGCCAGCCGATCGGTGGACCCTGAGCATGCGCCGCATGGGCGAGCGCGAGAGCGCACAAGGTCGTGACGATGGTTCGTGCCTTCAGCATGATGCAAGTCCTACGGGGAGACTATCGGTTCGGTGCGTGCGGCATGCACGAAACATGCGTGATTCCCTGAGTCTTCGTGCGTGGATGCGCAACAAAAAAAGGGCGGGTCGCCCCTCCGCGACCCGCCCCAACCAGGAGGTCCCGCGCCAACCAGCTGCGCGGGAGAAGTAGGACTGTGTTCATCCGGCGCGTCGCAGGTTCTCCGCGGGGACGCTGACCGAGATGAGTGCGCCGGGGCCGAACGGCACCTGACGCATGCTGAGTGCTCCACCGAGCCGCTCCACGATGCCGCGGCACAGACCCATGCTGTGACCGAGCATCACTGAGTCGGCTGACTGGGCGTCAGCAGAGTTGTCCATGACATGCACGAAGGCACTGTGACCATCGGCGCGCACGCACACCGAAACTTCGTGTCCTTCGATCGGATTCGCTGCCGAAGGGCCCGACGCTGCTTCGATCGCATGACGCACTGCGCTGAAGAGCACGGTGGCAAGAGGACCGGCGGGCGTGCATCGAGCGCTTGCATCGATCTCGGCACGCAACCGAACATCGTGCGTCGTCGCGAACGAATTGAGAAGGTCGACCACGCGCAGCACGCAACTGGCCAAGGATTCCTGGCCGCACTCAGTGCTCGCGCCGTGGTCGGCCTCCGTGGGATCGGTGAGGTCATGCCAGTGCACCTCGACGGTGCATGCCGGCGCGCGGCGCGGATCGTCCGCATCGGCGCAGGCTTCGAACGCATCCACATCGCTCGGGCGCGGCCCGAGCCGTGGGGTCCAACTGCGTGGCGTGACGCAACGGACGCCCAAGGGCGCTCCCTCCAAGCGCCCTCGGGCGTCCTGCTGCGTCAAGGGTGTGCTGCACGCATCGTTGGTTGAGTCGTTCATGGCAGCCTCCTGATCGTTCGCTGGGGCCGCCGACTTTCGTCGAGCTGCCCCTTTTCCCTCAGATTCCCTTTCCGTCCCTCCAGATCCCTTTCCGTCCCTCCAGATCCCTTTCCGTCCCTCCAGATCCCTTTCCGTCCCTCCAGATCCCTTTCCGTCCCTCCAGGTCCCTTTCCGTCCCTCCAAAGCAGAGGGTCGATTTCGAGCCACGCGTTCGCAAGTCGAGTGCGCAAAAATTGCAGCGCGCCCCGCGATGAACGGGGCGCGCCGATTGGTTTCGGGACCTGAACGGCCGCGTTGCGGCCCTTGTGGTTCAGGTGCGCAGGAACGCGAGGATGCCGTCGACCACGGCCTGCAGTTGTTCCTGCTTGAGTTCTGGGAAAATCGGAAGCGCGATCGTCTCGCGCGCGCAGGCTTCCGAGACCGGCAGCGAACCGGGCCCCTGCCCGAGGTACTCAAAGCACTCTTGCATGTGCAGCGGCACCGGGTAGTAGATCTCGGAGCCGATCTTGCGCTCGGCGAGGAACGCGCGCAGCGCATCGCGACGCTCGGCGGGCACGCGAATCACATACTGGTTGTAGACGTGCCGCGCCGGAGCCGGCAGCGCGTATGGGAATCGCAGAGCGAGTCCGCCCGCTTCCCACCCGTGGCGCGTATCCATGGCGCCAGCCTTGGAGAAGGCCGCGTCGTAGAAGGCGGCGTTGCGCGCGCGCGCCGCGTGCCAGGACTCGAGGTGGCGAAGCTTGATGCGCAGCACGGCGGCCTGCAGCGCATCGAGGCGCCCGTTCATCCCGACATACTTGTGGTAGTAGCGCACCTTGCTGCCGTGCACGCGCAGCATGCGCATCATCTCGTCGAGGTTCGGGCAGTTGCAGCCACAGAGCCCGCCATCGCCGAAACAGCCGAGGTTCTTGGTGGGGAAGAAACTCCAGGTGCCAATCTCGCACCGCGAGCCGACCATCGCACCAGTCGCATCACGCGTGCCAATCGCCTGCGCGCAGTCCTCGATCACCGGAACGCCGAGTTGCTTGCCCAACGCGAGGAACGCGTCGACATCGGCCGACTGGCCGTAGAGGTGCACCGGCATGATCGCCTTGAGTCGACGGCACGACGCGGCGGCGGCGGCGGTGAGCTTGGGGCACATGTTGTAGGTGGACGGATCGATGTCCACATAGACAGGCTTGACGCCCAACCGGGCGATCGCTCCACCGGTCGCGAAGAAGGTGTAGCTCGGACAGATCACCTCGTCGCCGGGCTTTGCACCGATCGCCATGAGTGCAAGGAGCAGTGCATCGCTGCCGCTGGTGCACCCGATCGCGTGCTTCATGCCGCAGTACTCGGCGATCTCGCGCTCGAAGGACTCGACCTCGGGCCCGAGGATGAACATCTGGCTGTCCATGACCTTCGAGACCACTGGTTCGATCTCGGCCTTGATCGCCTGGTACTGGGGCTTCAGGTCAAGCAGCGGGACGGTGACGGTGGCTGGTGCTGGCGTGGCGAGCGTGGACATGATCAAGAGTGTAGGGACCCTGGCCCATGCCATCCAAACACGGCGGGCGTAGACTCGGCCGACGATGGCAGCCGTGTGTTTTTACTTCCAGGTGCACCAGCCGTTCCGGCTGCGCAACTACTCCGTGTTCGATACGGATCCCTTCTACTTCGACAACGAGAAGAACCGCGAGATCCTGCTGAAGGTGGCGGACAAGTGCTATCGGCCCACCACGCAATTGCTGCTGGACCTGGTCAAGCGTCACGATCGTCGGTTCCGCGTGAGTTTCTCACTGAGCGGCGTCGTGCTCGAGCAGCTCGAGCAGTGGGCGCCGGATGTGATCGGGCTTTTCCAGGAACTCGGCGCGACGGGGGCCTGCGAGTTCATCGCCGAGACGAGTCACCACTCGCTGTCGTTCCTCTTCTCCCGCCCAGAGTTCAACGAGCAGGTCGCGCTGCAGGAAGCGCGCATCGAGCGGCTCTTCGGTCAGCAGCCGACCACCTTCCGCAACACGGAACTGATCTACATGAACGAGCTCGCCGGGCACATCGCCTGGATGGGACGCCACCGCACGATCCTGTGCGAAGGACTGGATCGCCATCTCGGCGCGCGCAGTCCCAATCACATCTATGCACCGCCGGCGAAATCGATTCCCGAGGGAGCGACATCGCCACGGCTGCTGCTGAAGAACTATCGACTGAGCGATGACATCGCGTTCCGCTTCGGCGACCGCAACTGGCGCGAGTGGCCGCTCCCCGCCGAGCGTTTCGCGCAGTGGGTCAACCAGGTCAATGGCGATGGGCATGTCGTCAACCTGTTCATGGACTACGAGACCTTTGGTGAGCACCAGTGGGCCCAGACTGGGATCTTCGGATTCCTCGACGCGCTGCCCGAGAAGGTGTTCGATGTGAATCCAGGCCAGAACGGCTTTCTGACGCCCAGCCAGGTGACTTCGATGCACTCACCCGTCGGTACCTACGACGTGGAGCGACCGATGTCGTGGGCTGACAGCGAGCGCGATCTGAGCGCATGGCTCGGCAATCCGCTTCAGGACAACGCGGCTGCTGAGCTGTATCGGCTCGAGCCCGCCGTGCGGCGGCGGCATGCAGTGGGCGATCCGTACATCCTTGAAGATTGGCGCAAGCTGACGACCAGCGATCACCTGTACTACATGTGCACGAAGTACTGGGCCGACGGCGATGTCCACAAGTACTTCAGCCCGTACGACAGCCCGTACGACGCGTACATCAACTTCATGAATGTGCTCGACAACCTGCGCCAACGCGCGGGAGAGTGAAGGCACCGTGGGCATCCTGAGCATCGGGACGCGCGCGCGATCGGCACCGGGTTCAGCGGGGCTTTGGTGAGGTGAGATCGAACTGGCGCTCGGCCTCGAGCTCGAGCTTGCGAAGATCGAGCGCGCCTTGCAAGTTGCGTCGAAGCATGGCCTGCATCCCCTGCGCCCGTTGCACGCGAACTGGATCCGAGCTGGCGAGTTCCTGTGCCATGACCGGGTCATCCTGCATCACGATCGCGCCGTAGAGGTAGCACAGCCGCACCACAGGGTCCTGCACGCTTCGAACGGCATCGCGCACTTTGTCCATGCCCTGCGATCGGCCGGGGCTGACGAGCAGCAGCCACGCCTGCGCGTGCGGTGGCATGCGTGAGATCGACAAGGCGATCGAATCCCAGATCTGGTCCTGAAAACGGACCAGCGGAAACTTGGACTCATCGACGGGCACCGGCTTGATCGGTTCACGCTCGGCCGGCAGCGGTCGTCCGAGTGCCTTGGCTCGTTCGATGGCCTCAAGATCCGCGACACGCTGCACGCGCGAAGCTGACTCGGCGGCGTTGACGGCCGTCGTGTGCGCATCCGCGCGAAGCTTGGTCTGCACTTCGGCCGATGCGCCAATCCACATGAGCAGCGCAACATCGAGCAGATCCGATGGCGTGTCTGGATTGCGCGTGGCCGCGAGGGCGGACTCGATCCACGCATCGTTGACGACTGGCGAGGTGATGATCATGGGCTCGATCACCGTCTCGCCGCCGAGTGCGCCCAAGCCCACGCCGCTGCCAACGAACACCGGGTTGCACACCACCCTGAACGAGATCGAAGCGCTCTCGAGCGGGTGTTGCTCCGTCGCAATGCCCACGGGCCAGCGACGCATGTCGGACTCGACGCTGACCGACGCGCCCGGCGCCAAGGACAGCGAACCATCCAACTGGACGAACGAAGGCGGCTCATTCTGCGTGCCCTGTTGCAGGCGCGTGGGCTGCATCACGACCGACGGCAGAATCGGGCCCACGTCGTCGATCGCCAGCGTTGCGGGCGAGACATTGGTGATCGTGAGTCGCACGAGCAAAGGATCGAAGGGCTTGAGCGTGGAGTCGATGGGACGACCTTCGACCAAGAGGGCCTGCTTCTCGCCGCGCAGCACGGCATCCCAGAACTCGGGCACTTCTTTGGCGATGCGTTCGAACTCGACCGCGCCCGGCAGCACCAGCGGTTTGCCCGACTGCGCTTCCCAGCGCGTGCGCGCGAGCAAGCCGATGGGCCCCGCCGCATCTCGGACCGCGAGCGAGTGCAGGACCGCGAGCGAATCGGCGGGGCGCCCCGACAGGCGGTGCACTTCCGCCATCCCGAGCATCGTCATCGGAGCATCAGGATCGCTCTGGGCGAAGTGCTGACCGGCGGTCGCGGCGTCGCCACGCTTGAGCGCGATCCATCCTTCGAATCGCGCGAGAGCCTTGGGATCAAGCGGCGCGATCGCCTCGACCCGTTCGAGCCAGTCACGCGTCTGGGACTCGTCGCCCAAGCTTGCGGCGCAGAGCTGCGCTCCAAGGAGCAGCGGCGCGACCTTCTGGGCCGGGCTCGCGTCGTCGTGCTGCACGACATCGCGGGCCTGTGCTTCGAGCCCAGCAAGCACCGCCTTGCGCACGGAGGCCACGGCATCGAGTTTGGCTTGGCTCGAACCGGTCGAATCAGGCGCGGTCGTGACCAAGGCAAGATCGGCCAGCTCAAGGGCCAGACGCATGATCTCGATCTGCCCATCGGGAGCGATGCCCAGCGACTCGATGTCCTGCTTGGTGCCGGCCAGCCCCTGACGCTGCGCCACCTGTCGGAACACCTGCAGTCGCAACTGGTCGAATTCGTGCA
>VGXL01000091.1 GCA_016873315.1 Phycisphaerae bacterium
CGCCTTCATGAGGCGGGGCTCGAGCCATCGCCGCAAACCGACCGGCCGACGCTCATGCGCCGCGCGTCGCTCGACCTGATCGGGTTACCGCCCACCGAGGCCGAACTCGCCGAGTTTCTCGCCGATCCAGAACCCGATGCCTTCGATCGGGTCGTAGACCGGCTGCTCGCAAGCCCACACTTCGGTGAGCGGTGGGCCGCTCCGTGGCTGGACATCGCGCGCTACGCCGACACGCAGGGCTACGAGAAGGACGGCCAACGCACGATCTGGGCATGGCGTGACTGGGTGATCGATGCGTTCAACGCGAACATGCCCTTCGATCGGTTCACGCGCGAGCAGTTAGCCGGCGACTTGTTGCCCGATGCAGACGAGCACACGCGCGTGGCCACGGCGTTCCACCGCAACACGCTGAACAACGCCGAGGGCGGGACCGACGATGAGGAGTTCCGCATGGCCGCCGTGATGGACCGCGTCGCCACGACCTGGAACACCTGGATGGGGCTGTCGATGCAGTGCGTGCAGTGCCACGCGCATCCCTTCGACGACCTGACCCACGCCGACTACTACCGGTTTCTGGACTTCCTGAACCAGCAATCGGATGCCGACACCAACGATGATGCGCCGACGATGCCGGTCACGACGGCACACGGTGCCACGCAGGTGCCGATCCTTCAGGAACTGCCGGCGGAACAGCGCCGAACGACGCACCGACTCGATCGTGGCGCGCTGACCTCCCCTGCCGAGGTCGTCGAGGCTGGAACGCCGGCATCGCTGCACCACTTCGATGCCGCCTGGCCGCGCGATCGTCGAGGCATGGCCGAGTGGCTCTTGGCACCGTCGAATCCCCTCACGGCCCGAGTCGTCGTGAACCGTGCGTGGGAATCGATCTTCGGGACTGGGCTCGTCGCGACGAGCGAAGACTTTGGCGTCATGGGCGATGCTCCATCCAATCCGGCCTTGCTCGATGACCTCGCGATCCGATTCCGCGACGGCGGCTGGGACATGAAGCGCTTGCTCCGTGAACTTGTCCTGAGCAGCACCTATCGGCAGGCAGCCGCACGCGCCGGTGCAGGCATCGAGCGCGATCCGTCCAACCGTCTGCTCTGGCACGCACCGCGGCGAAGGCTCGATGCGGAAGCGATCCGCGACAGTGCACTGCTCGTGTCGGGGCTGCTCTCGCGCACCATGGGCGGTCCGCCGGTCATGCCCCCGCAGCCCGAGGGAATCTGGAACATCGTCTACAACGGGGCGCAGTGGACGACGAGCGAAGGCGAGCACCGTCATCGCCGCGCGATCTACACCTTTTGGCGTCGATCCGCGCCGTATCCGAGTTTGATGACCTTTGATGCAGTGGATCGGGCCACCTGCACCGTGAGGCGGGTGCGTACGAACACTCCACTCGCTGCCCTCGTCACGCTCAATGACCCTGCGTTCGTCGAGTGCGCGTTAGCCTTGGCGCGATCGGTCGATGGCGCAGATCCGAACGCCGCGATCGACGCCATGTGGCATCGCGCGCTGCTCCGGACGCCGATCGATGCTGAGCGGTCTGTGCTCCACTCGCTCTTCGAAACAGAGCGCGCGCGCTACGAAGCGGCCCCCGCCGACGCTGCATCCGTAGCTGGTGAGGGCGGCGACCCTGTCCGCCGGGCAGCGATGACGAGTGTTGCGAACGCGATTCTAAACACCGACGAATTCCTGAGTCGCCCCTGATGCACCACGACCTTCCCAGCCTGCACGCGATCACTCGGCGCCAGTTCCTAGGCGCAGGAAGTTTGGGCCTGGGCGCACTGGCGCTCGGCGAGTTGGGCGTGTCAGCACCGATCCTCGATGGGAAGATCGATCCCGCTTCTGTCCGCAGTCCCCACTTTGCTGGCCGCGCAAAGTCCGTCATCTATGTCCACCTTGCGGGAAGTCCATCGCAACTGGAGCTCTACGACCACAAGCCCGAGTTGGCCCGACTCCACGGCACGCCCTGCCCCGACGAGTACCTGAAGGGCGAGCGGTTCGCCTTCATCAAGGGTCATCCTGAGTTGCTTCGGCCGCTGCACGGTTTCGGCAAGCGCGGCGAGTGCGGGATGGAGCTGGGTGACCTGCTTCCTCAGCTTGGCGGCGTCGCCGATGAGCTGTGCCTGATCCGCTCGATGCACACGACGCAGTTCAATCACGCACCAGCGCAGTTGCTCTTGCACACTGGCGTGCCACGGTTCGGCTCACCGAGCATGGGGTCGTGGGTGACCTATGGGCTCGGCGCCGACAACCGCAATCTGCCGGCGTTCGTCGTGCTCGTGTCTGGACAAACGCCAGATGCTGGCAAGGGCATTTGGGGAAGCGGCTACCTGCCGGGCATCTTCCAAGGCGTGCAGTGCCGAACGAGCGGCGATCCAGTGCTGTTCCTGAATGACCCCAAGGGCATGGACCGCGCAGGTCGAGCCGCCGTGATCGCCTCGGTAAACGACCTGAATCGGATCACGGCAGAGCGCTCAGGCGATCCTGAGACGGCCACGCGCATTGCGCAGTACGAACTCGCGCACCGGATGCAACTCGCTGCGCCCGAAGCGATGGAACTCGCGCGCGAAGATGCGGTCACGCTCGAGTCGTACGGCGCGCAACCGGGCGCGACGAGCTTTGCGAACAACTGTCTGCTCGCTCGTCGTCTCGTCGAACGCGGTGTGCGCTATGTGCAGCTCTTCGACTGGGGCTGGGACGGCCACGGCACGAACGCGACCGATGACCTGGTTCACCAACTTCCCGCCAAGTGCGGACAGGTCGACCGCCCTCTCGCTGCGCTGATCACGGATTTGCGTCGACGCGGACTCCTTGATCAGACGCTCATCGTGTGCTCAGGTGAGTTCGGGCGCACGCCCGTCGCTGAGTTCCGCGATGGCAAGCGCGACTTCCTCGGCCGCGACCATCACCCCCACGCCTTTTCGCTGTGGATGGCCGGCGGTGGCACACGCGGCGGACTCGTGCACGGAGCGACGGACGATCTCGGCTACAGGGTCGCGCAGGATCCGGTGTCGGTTCAAGATCTCCAAGCCACCATCCTCCACCTGCTCGGCTTCGACCACCAGCGGCTGACCTATCGCCACAACGGCCTCGACCACCGCCTGACCGGGGTCCAGGAGCCTGCGCGGGTGGTCAAGGCGCTGTTGGCATGACCGTTGGACCCGGGATTTCCAGCAAGTTCGCGAATTCCATGTGCGCCATGCAGAAATAGGGGCAAACTTTCCGGATGTACAGAACTCTCAGTGTCGTGGTCGCCGCAACCCTCGCATCAAGCGCATCGGTCACCTTTGCGCAGTATTCATCCGACCCGACGGTGCCGCTTGCGATCTCTGCAACGGCCGCCGACGATGTTCAAGGAAAGATCGCCGCGGCCCCGAATGATGGCCAGTACATCTCGTACTTCACGGGCTCCGGGTACGACATCTATCTCGACCGACGCGACCATCGAGGGAACAGCGTGTGGAGCGCGCCGGTCCTGATTGAGGATCGCGCCTTCTCCTCGACCACCGATTACGCGATGGTGAGCGACGCTGCGGGCAACGCGTATGTGGTCTACAACGCCGCGGACCCGGCCAACAGCACTGGCGCCTTGGTGAAGATGGCCTCTGTGTCGCCGACCGGCAGCATTCGCTGGACGACCGTCCTGCACACTTCAACGCTCGGGCCAACCAGCTTGGGCAACGGCCGCGCTGCGGTTGCGTCCGACGGATTTGTGTGGGGCGCCTACTCGGTGGGCAATGACAGCGTCATCGCGCGTGTCAATCCCACGAACGGCTCTCTTGCGGTGTGGAGGTACCTGACCGAGAACAGCTCGACCAAGCAGATTTGCTCGGGCCTTCAGGCGTCCACGAACGGCGGCGTGATCCTGAGCACCGTTCGTTACACCACCTTCACCAGTCCGAAGACACTGCGCGCGCGTCGCATCAACGCAGACGGAACCTATGGTTGGGGCGGCGATGTCGGCACGCCTGTGTTCACGACTGGCTCGGTCCAATTCGGCAACTTCCCCGACTTCATCAGCGACGGCGCGGGTGGCGCGTACTTCCCTTGGTACACGACGAGCCCCCTCAACTGCCGTGTGCAGCGCATCGACGCCGCGGGAACGGTCCTCTTCGGCGCCGACGGCACCCCAGTCTCCCCGAACACCTCGGGAACCGTCGGTGGCGTGACGACGACGCTGAACCGCACGAATCCATCGGCGGTCATCGGTGGCGACGGTCGTCTCTATGTGTTCTATCGCGCCTACACCGGCACTATTTCTGGTTCTATTTTCTACGGCATCGGCGCGCAGTGCTTCGACTCGAGCGGCAATCGCCAGTGGACCGACGACGGCGTGATGGTCGAGGACTACGAGACCTCCGCGGGGGGCATCTACGATCGCGGCGTCGGAAACGCGTGCCTGTTCGGAACATCGGCAGGCTGCTCCTACACCAACTCGTCCTCGGCGGTCAACGCGGTGGCCGTAGCCTGCCGCATGGACGCCGCGGGAACGGTGAGCTGGCGAACGACGCTGGCGAGCAATCTAGGCACGAAGTATCGCTTCGTCGCCAGCGACATGACCGGCGCCGCGGTGTTTGCTTGGCAGGGCTCCTCTGGACCGGGCAATCCGAGCGACCTCATGGCCGGGCGAGTCAACGATGACGGCACCTTGGGCAACTCGCAGATCCCTGGCGATCTCGACGGAAACGGCATCGTGGATGGCGGCGACCTTGGCATGATGATCGGTTCCTGGGGTCAGTGTGCAGGATGCTCCGCGGATCTGAATGCCGACGGCACGGTCGACGGCGGCGATCTGGGCGTGCTGCTCGGGAACTGGACGATCTGAGAGCGGATCGCAAAGCCTGGAACAGCACATGCTCCAAGACCAGTTCAAGACGACGAGACTCGAAGCCTGCGACGGCCCGATCGTCGTCATCCGAAAGCGGTTGATCCCCGCTCGCGTACGACCGCTAGCGCTTCTATCGCTCGTGCTCGGCGCCTCGGTGATCGGCTCTGACGCACGCGCTCGCGACGCGGAGCCGCGCCGCACAAGCAACCCGCCAAACATCCTCGTGATCGTGCTCGATGACATCGGCATGGACCAGATGTCCTTTCCGCCCTTCGGCTGGAATGCGGCACCCAACGCGCCATCGCTGCCGGTCCTCGCGGAGATTGCGTCCAAAGGCGTGAGCTTCCGGAACTTCTGGGCCACGCCGGAGTGCTCGCCTTCGCGCGCCGCAATGCTCACGGGTCGCTACGCCTTTCGCACGGGGGTTGTCACGGCGATCGTCGATCCGATGCTGCCGTCCGTCCAGCTCCATCCGTCCGAGATCACGCTCCCGAAACTACTTCGGCCGGCGGGCTACCGATCGGGCATGATTGGCAAGTACCACCTCGCCGGCGGTCCCGAGAACACGCCGCACGGATATGGATACGAGGCACCCTGTTCAACAACTGGACTCGACTTTTACGACGGCTATTGGGCTCTGCCGCCGGACATCGACACAACGCTCGGCGGGCAAGCGCCCGACGGCACCTTCAGTTGCGGCGGCGTGGGCGGAATCGGGATCACCTGCGCCGCGTGTTTCCCCGACGGCTCGTGCCTGGACGGCCTTCACCCCCTGAACGCCATGGCCATCGGCGGCACGCCGATGCTCGCAGCCGACGGCACGCTCGCCACGTCATGCGAGGATGCGAAGTGCGCATCCATCGACTTCACGCAGACGAACGGCTACTACGTCTGGTCGCGCGTCATCACGTCGCCCGCGGGTGCGGACGCAGTCGCCACGCCCCAGCGCGAGTACCTCACCAACTTCATCAGTCGCCGCAGCGCCGAGTGGATTGAGGCCACCCACGCTGCGGGCAAGCCGTGGCTTGCGTTCTCGACCCACTCGTCGGCGCACACCCCAATTCAGCCCCCGCCGCCGATGCTCACTGGACCGGCCATGAGTCAAGTCTCATGCTCGCCAAACGATCCCGGGTTCCGCATTCAATACAAGTTGATGGCGGAGGGCCTCGACCGATCGATCGGGACCATGCTCGTCAATCTCGGCCTCGGCTCGTACACCCAGGGCGTGTTCACGCTGGGCGATCTGGACGCGGCCAACACGATGCTCGTGGTCGTGAACGACAACGGCACCTACGCGTTGAATGTCCTCCCACCGTTCTCGCCTCAGCGCGCGAAGCAAACGGTCTACGAGACCGGTGTCAGGTCCGCATGCATCGTCGCCGGCCGTGGGGTCAATGCGCCGGGACGCGCGGTGGATGCGGCCGTGTCGATCGTTGACCTCTATGGCCTGATTGCGGATGCGGCTGGCGTCGACTGGACGCAGGTGGCCGAACCTGGCCGCCTCCTCGACTGCCGCCCGATGATGCCGTATCTGCAGCATCCGAATCAGCCGGAGATTCGTGAGTACCGATTCGCGATGTATGCACAGGGTGATTTCGCGACCGGACAGGTCGGGCCGTGCCTCATCGGAAACGGCGTGGTCGACGGTCTGATCACCACACCGCAACTGTGCGCTCAGAACGGCGGTTGCTGGCTCGGCGGAGCAGAGCAGGCGCCGTACCCGGTCACTGACTACTGCGACATCATGACCACCGATCCTGACGCCAGCACCATCACCTGTGACGGCGTGACCTATTGCGCGCTGCCGCCATCGATGGCCGACCAGTGCCCCGTCGGTCTTTCACCGTTGACGCCGCCTACCGTGACCCAGCATGCGAATCGGAGCGGTCAGTGGAAACTCGTGGTGGCGACGCTTCCAGACTGCCTCGCGCCGAATGAATGCAACGTGAGGCTCTACCTCCTCACTGAACCCGTCGCGCCGAACCATCCGGGACTCGAACTCCCGGATGGTGCGCCAGGCGTCTGGGATCCGTTCTCCGATCCGATGCCGGACGCCGCCGCGCAGGCGTACACCGAGTTGAAGGAACAGATGATCGGACTGCTCCTCTCTGAGCGGTCTTCGGCGGCCGACGGAAACTTGGACGGGGTCGTTGATGGTGCGGATCTGGCCAGCCTGCTTGGCGAGTGGGGCGGCATGGGATTCTGGGATGCGAATCGCGACGGCATCGTCGATGGGGCGGATCTCTCGATTCTGCTCACCAGCTGGGGTCCTGTGCAACCGAACTCGTCGCTCGTTCCTCCGTGCTTGCTCGCCGGGTCGGATCCAATCGTGCGCGACTACCTGTTCGACACCGGCCTCGAGGATTCCTCGTCGTCGAACATCGCAGCGGTATCGCTTGGCGGAACCGTGACGCATGGCGCGTACTTCTTCAGTCAAGGTCATGGGCTCCAGGTGCCCATCGACGGGGAAGACTGGAGCGACTTCGACATCAGCATGCGCGTGCATGTCGAGGCCGAGGCAGGCGGACTTGGAAAGGTCGTCGATCTGTTCGACCGGACCGAAGATCGAGGGCTCTACCGCACGCACACCGGCGAGTTCTTCCAACTGCTCCCGCCGATGAGCCCCACGAGCGCGATGACGGTGCCGATTGGCTCGTCGGCGATCATTCGATATGCGCGCGACGGCGCGTCGAGCACAGTGTCGCTGTGGATCGACGGCATCCTGCAGTGGTCGCAGTCTGATCCGAAGGGCGCGGCGATCCCGCCTTCGGATGGTGTGGTCACGCTCTTCTCCGACGACATCGTGACGGGGGGTCATGAGAACTTCGCCGGCCGCGTCGACTGGATCCGCATTCGAAGCAACTCGGCCAAGTGATAGAGTCCTCGGACCGATCAACTGATCGGCCCAACTCCGGAAGAGGATCCGCATGCTTGATCCAGAACTCCCGGTTTCGCGGCGCACCACGCTGAAGGGCATCGCCATCGGTGGACTCGGCCTGCTCTCGGACGGGACACTGCAGGCCGAGGCGAACGGGGACGGCACTGCTCCCATGGAGGTCGTGATGGAATCGAATGACGCGTGGTTCGCGCAGCGCGCGTGGAGCGTGAGCGCCAACAAGCTGCTCACTCCGCAGTCTGGCCCGGGCGGCGCTGTGACCTGCCTTGCCAAGAGCATCCACCGCCCGAAGTCCGCTGCGGACATCGCTGCGATCATCCGATCGGTTCCGGCATCGACCCCGATCGCTTGCGTCTGCGGCGGCCACGAGTCCTCGAACGCCGCGCTCGTCGCCAACGGCCAAGCCATCGTGCTCGATCTGATCGCACTCAAGTCCATCGAGTTCCACAGCGAGGGCGACGAACGGTTCGTGACGGTTGGTTCAGGCGTCGTCTTCCGTGAGTTGGTGGAAGCCGTGCGAGCGCGCGGCGGCGCGCTGCCCGTCGGCACGGGACCGGGCGTCGGCGTCGCGGGCTACGTGACCAACGGCGGTCTGAGCAGCTACTTCTCCAGGCGGCTCGGCCTGCTCGGCCAGCGCGTCGTCAAGATGACCGTCGTGACCGCCGCGGGCGAGGTGCGAGTCATCACCCCCGCCGACGACCTCTTCAACGCGATGCTTGGCGCAGGCAGTGCGCTGGCCGTCGTCGTTGACATCACGCTGCGGCTCGCCGATGCATCGGTCATCAAGGGCGCAGAGCAGCGCGTGTTCGGGTTCGAGAACCGGGAGCAGGCCGTCAGATTCGCGCGCGAGTCGATGCGGTTCATGCGCGAGCGGATCATTCCCAACGAGTCCGTGTCGCTCGAGGTCGTCGTCACGGGAACGAAGGCGATCGTCGCCACCACCGTCTTCTACGACTCGTTCACCGGGGATCCCGTCGAGTTCGTCAAGCCGCTCGAGGAACTCGCGGCATCGATGAAACTGCCGGAATTGGCGCGGGCTCACTGGAGCTCGTGGTACGAGGCCGCCGCTGCACTGTGGCCGGTGATCGCCGGGCAGAAGGGCAACCCGCTCGCCACGCTCTACCACTGCGCGGGAACCACCGGCGCGCCGGGCGATGTTGTCATCGACTTCGTCAGCGACACGGTTGTTGGCCAAGCACCTCTTGACGAGGCACC
>VGXL01000092.1 GCA_016873315.1 Phycisphaerae bacterium
GGTTGAAGCCGGTCATGTCGAACGAACCAGTGATGTTCTGGCCCGCGAGCGCGGCCGGCACCTGGAAACCCAACTGGATGTTGCCGATGTTCGAGAAGATCGCCGAGTAGGTGCCGCCGCCGAGCGAAATGATGTCGCTGCTGCCTTGCGCCACATTGAAGTTGATGTAGGTCCAGGTGTTCGCGGCGATGAGCGAGTTCGAGACGACCGACGCGCCCGGCGTGTTCGTCGGCGTGGCGAATCGACCGGTGAGCACGATCGACTGCGTGAGATCGTGGCGGAACCAGAAGCCCACGCTGGTCACGCCGTCATCCATCCAGTTGCCGACGTAGCCGCCGTTGGACGAGCCGTAGCTGGCCGCTGCCCGCATCACGGTGGGAGGGAACCCACCCACGGTCGTGTTGGCAAGGTTGAACTGCCCAGTCACGAAGGCTGCGTCAGACGGTCCGCCGGCGGCAGTCCAGCCGAGCGTGGCGGTGCCGTTGAAGTTGCGCCAGTTGGCGGCACCACCCGCGAACGACTCGTTGAAGCCGTTGATGGAGGCGAAGGTGGTGCTTGACAGCGCGAGGGCGGCGCACGACACGGCGACGGAACGGAACATTGAAGAAGTCCTTGAGAGGGCTGCGGTCGGGGGAGGGAGGCGGAGAAGCGTAGCCCCGGAAGTCCGGACGGACAAGGGACTTCTGTGGAAATCGGAGCGCTTCCTACGGATCTCATGCCGCTGCGAGCGCCCTGCGCGGGCAGTCGTATAGTGAATCCCCATGCAGGGCATTCAGCATGGCGTGTTTGGCGCGGTTCTGGCGGTCACCCTTGGCGTGGCGGCGTGTTCGTGTCCGGATCGGCTGCACGAGAACAGAACACCGCAAACGGAGCCCCCGGTCGCCATCGAGCGCGTGACGATGGTCGCCAGTCCGCACGGCGAACGCCGCGATGAGTACTACTGGCTTCGCGACGATCATCCCGATCGCAAGAGCGACGAGGTGATGGGCCACCTCCGCGCCGAGCAGGCCTACACCGACGCCATGCTCGCGCGGCTGGCGCCGCTCCAGGCGCGACTCGCGGGCGAGTTTCGCGCGCGCATCGCCGAAGATGACTCGACCCCGCGCCAATTCGATCACGGATGGTGGACATGGACCGCGTTCTCGCCTGGCGACGAGCAGCAGCGATGGATGCGCTCGCGTGACGATGGTGCGGGCCAGGTCATGCTCGATGGCAATGAACTCGCGAAGGGCCACGCGTACTTTCGCGTCGGCGATGTCGAGATGAGCCACGACGGTTCGCTCGTCGCATGGACCGAGGACACGGTTGGGCGCCGCGGTCACGAACTGCGCATTCGCGATCTGGCGACTGGCAAGGATCTTCCTGATCGCCTTGCGGGAACGCTCGAATCCGTCGTGTGGGCAGCTGATGGACAGAGCATCTTTTACATGCGTCAGGATCCGGTCCTGCTGCAGAGTGGTCCGGTGTGCCTTCATCGGCTCGGCACCGATCCCACCAGCGACACGATCGTCTATCAGGAACCCGACGAGACCCTCTTCACCACGATCGAGCCCTCGCGCTGCCGCACGCTCTTGCGGATCCAGATGGAGGGTTACGACACGACAGAGCTCCGCACGGTTTCACTCGCCAACCCGACAGAAGCTCCTCGCGTGGTCGTGCCGCGCACCGCAGGTGTTCGGAGTTTCGCCGATCGGTTCCAGGACACCTGGCTCATTCGCACAAACCTCAACGCGCGCAACTTTCGCATCGCGCTTGCGAACGATGCGGAGCTTGCTGACCCCGCGCGCTGGCGTGATCTCGTGCCGCATCGCACCGATGCTGCCATCGACGATGCGTCGCTGTTCGAGTTGGGCGTTGCGGTCGCCGAGCGCGTTGACGCCAACGCTCGCGTGCGCATCGTGCCTTGGTCGGGCGGCGAAGGCACGCTGATCCCAACCGATGAAGCCGCGTGCACGATGACCCTTGGCGACAATCCAGACCCTGCGAACCGCTGGGTCCGCGTCGGATACGGGTCGATGATCACGCCGCAGCGCACGATCGATGTCGACCTGGCGACCGGCGCGCAGCAGGTGCGCAAAGAGCGCACCGTGCACGGCTACGACCGGTCCCGCTACGCGAGCGAACGGCTCTGGGCGCCGAGCCGTGATGGCAAGCGCATTCCGATCTCGATTGCCTGGCGGACCGATGCATGGTCGCACGATGGCGCACACCCGGCCTTGCTCGAGGCCTACGGCGCGTATGGCTACGCGAGCGATGTCCGCTTCGACCTTCCGGGTGTGTCGCTCATGGACCGTGGCTTCGCGCTCGTCACGGTGCATGTGCGCGGTGGCGCCGACCTAGGCCAGGACTGGTATGAGGACGGCCGACTGCTCCGGAAGCGCAACACCTTCAACGACTTCATCGATGCCACCGACTGGCTCGTACGCGAGCGTTGGGTCGATGCCAAGCGCGTCTTCGCCAGCGGCGGATCGGCGGGCGGGCTCCTGATGGGCGCGGTCGCCAACATGGCGGGGGATCGCTACCGCGGCATCATCCTCGGGGTTCCCTTCGTCGATGCGCTGACGACCATGCTTGATCCATCGATCCCGCTGACGACGAACGAGTGGTCGCAGTGGGGCAATCCGATCGAGTCGCGCGAGGCCTACGAGTACATCCTGTCCTATTCGCCCTACGACAACATCCAAGCGAAGGACTATCCCGCGATGCTCGTGACGACGGGCCTCTGGGATTCCCAAGTCGGCTACTTCGAGCCCGCCAAGTTCGTCGCGCGACTGCGTCGGCTCAAGACCGACCGCGAGCCGTTGCTCTTCGACATCGAGATGGCAGCCGGACACGGTGGGCGCACCGGGCGCTTCGACCGGTTGGCGCGGGTCGCACGCGAGCAGGCGTTCATCATCGACCTTGCGGGCGTGAAGCACTGACTCGCGAACGCGGTCGGGCTGATCCTCCGTCCGGGCCCGCTTCACCGCCGCGTGCGATGCCTTGCGCGGATACCTTGGCGACGCCCCCAGACACAAGGAGCACCACCATGTTCATGCGGATGATCTACGACGACAAGTTGGCCGAAGCCGCCTACCTCATCGGGTGTCAGCGCACGGGCGAGGCGATTGTGATCGATCCCGAGCGGGATGTCGATCGTTACGAGCAGGTCGCTGCGGCGAACGGTCTGCGCATCGTGGCTGTGGCCGAAACGCACATCCACGCTGACTTCGTCTCAGGCGGTCGCGAGCTCGCTGAGCAGGGCGCGCGCATGTATGTCTCGGACGAGGGCGACGCCGACTGGAAGTACCAGTGGCTCGGTCAGCGCGTGGGTGGCGGCTCCTACGACCATCGCTTGTTGAAGCACGGCGACACCTTCCTGATTGGCAACATCGAATTCAAGGCTGTGCACACGCCGGGGCACACGCCCGAGCACCTGTGCTTCATGGTCACCGATCGCGGCGGCGGTGCCGATCAACCCATGGGCGTGGCGACGGGGGACTTCGTCTTCGTGGGTGATCTTGGACGCCCTGACTTGCTCGAGTCTGCCGCGGGCATCAAGGGGAATGCCGAGAGTTCGGCGCATCGGCTCTTCGCCAGTGTCGGCGAGTTCATGGCGTGGCCCGACTACCTGCAACTGTGGCCAGCCCACGGCGCGGGTAGCGCGTGCGGCAAGGCGCTCGGCGCCGTGCCGACGACGACGGTGGGCTACGAAAAGCGGTTCAATCCCTCGGTGCTCGCCGCGAAGAGCGAGCAGGGCTTCGTCGACTTCATTCTCGATGCGCAGCCTGAGCCGCCGCTCTACTTCGCGCGCATGAAGCGCGACAACAAGATGGGACCGCGCGTGCTCGGCATTGCTGGCGGCGGCGGCATTCCCAAGCCCGCGCGGATCGGGGTCGATGGACTGAAGTCCATCGATGGCGCGAAGATCGCGATCGTCGACACGCGGCCATGGGTCGCCTTCAAGGCCGGTCACCTTCCGGGCGCCTTGCACCTGCCGGTCAACAACTCGTTCAACACAGATGCTGGTTCGCTCATTGCCGAAGACGAGCCCATGCTGCTCATCGTCGAGGCCAACCGACTCGACGAAGCCGTGCGTGATCTCATCCGCGTCGGGCTCGATCGGTTCCACGGCTGGTGCGAGCCCAAGGATGTGGAGTCGTTCGCCGCCATCGGCGGAACGCTTGCCGCAACCAAGGAATTCAGCGTTGAGGACGCACGGCTCATGATGGATGCAGAGCAACCGTTCGTGCTCGATGTGCGTCGCTTCACTGAGTTTCGCGAGGGTGCGATCGACGGTGCGCTGAACATCGCTCACACTCGACTGCTGTCGCGCCTGGCCGAGGTGCCGCGCGACCGTCACATTCTTGCGTATTGCCGAGGCGGTGCACGATCCGCGCGGGCGTGCTCGTTGCTTGCCCGCCACGGCTACGACTGCACCAACATGGCAGGCGGCATGATGGCGTGGGAGAAGTCGGGCCCGGTCGTGGTGCCCTGAGTGCCCGTTAGCATCGGGTCCATGCACGACAGCCAGCGGCGGTTCATTGACTTCATGGTCGATGCCGGGGTGCTCACCTTCGGCGACTTCACCACCAAGAGCGGCCGCAAGACGCCGTACTTCGTCAACACGGGCCGGTACCGCTCGGGTGTGCATCTGGTCGAGCTCGGCCGCGCGTATGCCGATGCGATCGAGCGGTCGTTCCCGAGCGGATTCGATTGCCTCTTCGGTCCTGCGTACAAGGGGATCCCGTTGGTCGTTGCTGTCTCCATGGCGTTCGCCGAGCGCGGTCGCGAGGTCGAGTTCTGCTTCAACCGCAAGGAAGCCAAGGATCACGGCGAGGGCGGCGTGCTCGTCGGCCGAAGCTTGAAGGATGGCGACCGCGTGCTCATCGTCGAAGATGTGACGACCGCCGGCACTTCCATTCGCGAAACAGTGCCGGTGCTGCGCGCTGCGGCGCGCGTGTCGCTGGCCGGTCTCATCGTGTCGGTCGATCGTCAAGAGCGGGCGAGCGAGACCTCGACCCGTACGGCGCTGGCCGAGGTCGGCCACGAGTTCGGAATGCCGACGGCCGCGATCGTCACGATCGACGAAGTGGTGGCGCACCTTGGGGCGCGGCTGACCGATGCCGACCGGGCGCGAATTGCCGCCTACCGCGCGCGGTACGGCGCGGCGGCTCAGGCCACCGCCTGAGGTGGTACCGGCTCAGAATTTTCGCGGGAGGGGGGGAGTTTTCCTGTCCTTCGCGCCTAGACCTCGGCAACTTGTGCGTATGAACAGACTGCGCATGAAGACCTGGATGACCAGATGTGGCGACGCGGCCCTGTCCGCGACCATGCTCCTCGTGGCAGGCTTGGTGCAGGTCGCCACGCCTGCGCTGGCGCAAAGCCCTTCCTTCGTCAACTTCGAGACCCCGCAGGTCCATCCGATCGCCCTGAGCCCGTCTGGGCAGGTGCTCGTTGCCGTCAACACTGCGGACAACCACCTCGAGGTCTTCGACATCAAGGGCGGCCTGCCTGTTCGCCGCGGCTCGGTCTTCACGGGGCTCGAACCCATCTCCGTGCGCATGCGCGGTGACCAAGAAGCATGGGTCGTGAACCAGCTCAGCGACTCAGTGAGCATGGTGAATCTGCTCACGATGCGGGTCGAGCGCACGGTTCGAGTGGGCGATGAACCAGCTGACATCGTCTTCGCGGGCACGCCGCAGCGGGCGTATGTCTCACTCGCTCAGCCACGGCAGGTGATCGTGTTCGATCCCGCAGCAACCGCACCCGCCTTGACCACCTTGACGATCGCGGGTTGTCAGCCGCGCACGCTCGCAACGAGCCCCGACGGTGCGCAGGTGTATGTCGCGGTGTTCGAGTCAGGCAACCGATCCGTGATCGTCCCGCGCGCCACAGTCACGGCCGTGAGCGGTCCCTACGGTGGGCAGAATCCGCCACCGAATTCGGGTACGGCGTTCTCGCCTGCAGTGAATCCCGCCAATCCGCAAGCGCCGCCGGTGGCGCACATCGTCCGGAAGAACGCCCAGAACCAGTGGCGAGACGGCAACAACCGGAATTGGACCAACTTGATCACTTGGGATGTCGCGGACAACGATGTCGCCATCATTCAAACGGCAACCAACACGATCTCGTACGCGCGCGGCCTGATGACGACGGTCGCGGGCCTGGCGACGGCGCCCAATGGACAGCTGCTCGTCGTCGGCACCGAGGCTCGCAATGAAGTCCGATTCGAGTCGAACCTCAACGGCGTGTTCGTCCGATGCCATGCGGCGCTGCTTCCCGCTGGCGGCACCGGCGCCGCGACGATCTTCGACCTCAATCCGCATCTCAACTACACCGCTGCATCCACCGACATCATCACGCGCATGCAGTCGATCGGTGATCCGCGTGATGTCGTCTGGCATCCAAACGGCACACGCGCCTTTGTCGCAGGGCTTGGATCCAACAGCGTGATTGCCATGGGGCCCTCGGGCGCGCGTCTTGCAACCATCACCGTCGGCGAGGGACCGACTGGACTCGCGCTGTCCTCGGACGGGAGCCGTCTCTATGTCCTCAATCGTTTCGATGCGAGCATCTCGACCATCGACACGACGAGCAACACTGAACTGGACCAACGAGCGTTCCACGATCCGACCCCGCAGGCCGTGCGCACGGGTCGTCCGTGGCTGTACGACACGCACCTCACGAGCGGACTCGGCCATGTGTCATGCGCCTCGTGCCATGTGGACGGCAGGAGTGATCGCATCGCTTGGGATCTGGGCAATCCTGCGGGATCGATGATCGCGTTCAACGCGACCTGCGTCGATCCAGGATTGTGCATCGACTGGCACCCCATGAAGGGGCCAATGGTGACGCAGACCCTGCAAGGCATCATCGGGCAAGAACCCTTTCACTGGCGCGGCGAGAAGTCGGGGATCGAGGACTTCAACGCGGCCTACACGAACCTGCAAGGTCGCGAGGCGGAGTTGACCGCCGAGCAGATGGCGCAGTTGAAGGCGTTCATCGGGACGCTGGCCTTTGGTCCGCAGCCGAACAAGAACATGGACAACTCGTTGCGCACCAGCCTGCCGATCTTCGGTGGCGTGGCGACGGGATATGGCGGCACGGGCAACCCGCAGGCGGGGCAGACGCTCTTCAACACGCTTCAAGTGCTTCCGAACGCGCCGGGTGGAAACACACGATGCGTGGATTGTCACCCCGGTTCAGTCGGCACGGGCAACGAGATCGGCATTCCGCTCGGGCCCGTCCGGCAGAACCGCAAGGTGCCGCACCTGCGGGAGGTCTACAGAAAGACCGGAGCGGATCTGCAGTCCACCACGGCGCTGCGCGGGTTCGGCTTCAATTCGGACGCCGAATTTCCAACGATGCAGGATGCCTTGCAGATTGGGTTCGTCTGGGGCACGGGCGCCACAGGCGTCACACGCCGGCGCGACATGGAGGCGTTCATGCTCTCGTTCGGCAGTGACACGCATGCGGGTGTCGGTCAGCAAGCCATGGCCATGAACGGCGGTGGGGCGGGCGATGATGTCACGCGCATCAACCAACTGGTCTCGATCGCAAACGGGGGGACAGCCGGGCTGGTTGTGAAGGGCACCCGCGGCGGTGTGATGCGCGGCTGGATGCTCCAAGGCGGCGCGTTCCGCAGCGATCGCCAAGCCGAACCGCCGCTCTCGCCGAGCGAACTTCTGCAGTCCAGCGGTGCGCAGTCACCACTGGTGTACACGCTCGTGGCCTTGGGAACTGCAACGCGCATCGGGATTGACCGCGATCTGGATTCCTTCCTAGATCAGGATGAGCGCGACGCAGGCAGTGATCCCGCTGATGCAAGCAGCGTTCCGCAAGGTTGCGCAGCCGACCTCAATGGATCCGGTGCCGTCGATGCGGCGGACCTAGCCATGATGCTCGCCAACTGGGGCCAGTCCGGCACGGGCGACCTCAACGGCAACGGCATCGTTGCAGGGGAGGACCTTGGACAGTTGCTCGGCGCGTGGGGACCCTGCGGCGGCTGATGCGCCTAGCGCTGTCGTGCGGGGGAAACACTCGTGCGATCAGTCAATCGCGCAGGGTCTCAGTCAGCGACATGAGTTGTCGATGCCGCCACGATCCTTCGGTGCCTTTCGGGGCGATGGCAAGCAGCGCGCGCGCGTGATCCCGTTGACCGAGTCGCTGGAGTGCACGAATGATGTTGACATCTGCGTACGGATGATCAGGCGCCAACGCGCGAGCCTGCCACGAAAAGGCCAGCGCCTGCGAGAGATCGGTCGGTCCGGCGTCTGGTTTGGCCAGTCGGATCGCAGCGAGCAGATTGAGTGCGTCGGGAATCGGGCTCTTGGCGGCCTCGGACGCAAGCCGCTCCGCAGCATCGAGATCCGGCGGCGAGAGTTGGAACGCCCTCGTGGCCTGGGCGGCAACGGAGGACGGCGGAACTGCTTGAGCCGGGATTGCGCCGCCACCTCGGACGATGGCGATCAAGTGAGGCGGCAATCCGGTGCAGTCCACCAGCATCCAGGGGCTATTCGGCTCCGGAGCAACCTCGCTCCAACCGAGAGTTCCTCGTAGCCCCTTCAACTCACTGGCCATGGCGGCGAGCCCGAGGCCGTTGCAGCGGTCGCGCATCGCCTTCAGGACGACTGGGTCGCCGGGGCGAAGTTCGACGATCTGTGCGAGTTCCTGCAGCGTCAGTGCCTTGCACTCTCGTTCAGAGATCCCCTGAGGCAGACGGATGTAACCCGCCGGCCACTTCGGTTGGCGCGCGGCCGAGTCGATCCGACTGGTCACCATGGTCAGGAGGGCTCTTGTGGTCGCATCGCCCGGTGCAACGGCAGTGAGTGCCGCTGGCACCAACCACGATGGCTCCC
>VGXL01000093.1 GCA_016873315.1 Phycisphaerae bacterium
TGCGCCGCAGTGCTGCAATCTGCTCCTGCTCACGGCGCTTGAACTCTGCTTCTTCCTGGTTGTACCCGGTTGCATCATTGAACTGGCTCATGCGAGACTCCTGCGCGTTGCGCGCAGAGAACGATACTCCATCGCTATGCCTCTCGGCGCGTGGACCCCGCCACCACACCAACCTGTGCAGGCCGTCGGGCGAACCCCGGGGGCAACCGCACGGCGACTCGTGCCGCGGAGTACCGTGATCCCATGATCATCCGCCTGCTTGCCGTCGTTGCCGTCCTGCTGTGCACCGCATGCGGCGAATCGCCGTCCAGCGCATCGGGATCCAAGCTGCTGCGCGTGCAACTCGACTGGGTGCCCGAGCCGGAGTTCGGCGGGCTCTACGCCGCGCAGCAGGATGGGTTGTTCGCCGCGGCCGGGCTCAACATCGAGATCATCAAGGGTGGTGCTGGCACGCCCACGCCCCAACTCACGGCTGACGGCGTCTGTGACATCGGCCTGATGAGTGCCGACCAACTCCTTCAGTTGCGCGCACGCGACGGCGCACTCGTGGGCTTCTACGCGACCTTCATCGACACGCCCTATGCCCTGATGGCACATGAGGCGAATCCCGCTCAAAATCTTGAGCAACTTTGGACTGGTGGCGGCACGATCGCCGTCGAGCCTGGCCTTCCTTATGTGCGTCTCCTTCAGTCCAAGTATGGCCAGGACAAGGCGAAGTTCGTGACCTACAACGGATCGCTCTCGCTCTTCGAGACTGACCCGATGGCCGCGACGCAGTGCTTTGCCACCGCTGAGCCTGTGACGATGCGTCTCAAGGGCGTTCCGTGCAAGAGCTTCAGCTTGCGCGACATCTACAACCCGTATGTGGCCATCTACGCCACGACCGAAACCACGCTTGCCTCGCGCGAGGCCGACCTGCGTGCGTTCGTCGGTGCGCTCCGCGAAGGCTGGCTGCGCTACCTCGCCGATCCTGCCAAGTACAACCCCACGATCTCTGCCCTGAATCCGAGCATGACGCTCGAAGCCATGAATGCCGCTGCGGAACTCGAGCGCCCGCTCATCGCGCCCGGTGGTGCCGAGTCGCTCGGCCGCATGGACGCCGCCCGGTGGCAGGCCGTGCTCGACGCACTCATCGAGACGAAGCAGCTCACGAAGCCGCAGAATGTGAACGCGGCGTTCCGCAATCTCGAACCACCAGCACCTGCAGCGACCACACCTGCGCCCTCAGCGCACTGAGTCCACCAGCCGCCAGCACGAGCGCGGTGAGCGCGCGGGGGCGCCGACCAGCACCGTCACGCCGATTCAGCGCGCTCACTGACGAACCTTGGGCATCCGCGGCGGTGTCCGGCCCACGATCCAGCAGCGGTGGCTCCACTTGTCCTTGAAGTCTTCGCTCGTGGTGCGTGCCGTGACTTCAAGCGCGTGCAGGCCGCTCGGAACCTGAGCGGCGTCGAGTTCGAAACGCTTCGAGTTCGTGCTGAACCACAATTCGCCCTCGGGCGCGAGCCACGGCTCGATGAGCCGCAAGAGCTCCGGCCAGTCGCGGTCGACACTGAATGAATCGACCTGCATGCGCTTGCTGTTGCTGAAGGTCGGCGGGTCGCACACCACCAGATCGAACCGCTCCCCCGTCGGATGCGCCAAGAACTGCAGGCAATCGTCGTGGACCAGTCCATGCGACGAACCGACCTGGAACCCATTCAGCCGCAGGTTGCGCGCCGTCCAGTCCTGATAGGTACGGCTCATGTCCACCGTCAGCGTGCGCCGCGCTCCACCGGCCGCCGCGTAGCAACTGAACGATCCCGTGTACGCAAACAGATTCAGCAGCGACTTCCCCTGCGCGCGCTCGCGGATGAGGTGGCGCGTCTGGCGGTGGTCCAGAAAGAGCCCCACATCCAGGTAATCGCTCAAGTTGACCTCGAAGATCAAGCCCTGCTCGCGCACCGTGCGGACCGTCGCCGACTCGTCGAAGCGCTCGTACTGATCGAGCCCCTTCTGCCGTCGACGGAACTTGCTGTGCAATCGCTCGGGTGGGATTGAAAGACCTTGAAGAATCTCCTGCGTCGCGAGCGCTTCGAACGCGCCGCGTTTCTCGTGCGTGTCATCCTTCGTGCGGTCGTAGAACCACGCCACCACATCACCGTCGTACCAATCCACGATGAGCGGAAACTCTGGGATGTCGCGTTCGTAGACCCGGAAGCACTCCACATCGAATCGCCGCGCCCACTTGCGCAGGTGTCTGAAGCGCTTCTCGAGTCGGTTCGCGAGCATGGCGGTGAAGCAACGGTATAGGATCTCACGCATGGTCGACCTCGGGCGCCCACCTGCCGCTGGCATCTCCTTCAATGGAGTCAGCATGACCTTCGCGGGAGTGCGCGCCTTCGATCCGGTCTCGATCGACATCAAGGCTGGTTCATTCGTGAGCGTGGTCGGTACCTCGGGGTGCGGCAAGACCACGCTTCTTCGCATCGCTGCAGGCCTGATTGCACCGAGCGAAGGCTTCGTCGACCTTGGCGGCGCACGCCCTGGCATGTGCTTTCAGGAACCTCGACTGCTGCCGTGGCGAAACGCCATGGACAATGTCACGCTTCCGCTCGAACTGGCTGGCGTGAGCCCCGATGAGCGACAGGATCGCGGCATCGAAATGCTCCGCATGGTCGGCATGGGCGATGCGTGGAACCGAATGCCTGCACAACTCTCGGGCGGCATGCGCATGCGGGTCGGCCTCGCGCGCGCGCTGGTGGAGCGTCCACCGGCGCTTCTTCTTGATGAACCCTGCAGCGCGCTCGACGAGATCACGCGCGAAACGATCAATGAACTTCTGGCCGACCTCTGGAAGGAACTCGGCATGACGGTGGTGCTCGTGACGCACTCGCTCGCCGAGGCCGTGTACCTCGGTCGTCAGGTGATTGTCATGACCGGTCGCCCCGGGCGCGTGGTGAGCGTGCACGGCATCCATCTGCCCAGTCGCCAGCCCGAGGTGCGCACGACCGTCGAGTTCGCGCAGGCGCTGCAGTCGATCTACCGCGACATGACGCTGCCGCGCCCACCAGGCGGCATCGCGCCCGGCCATCTGGCCAAGCATGCGGGGAGCGAGTCATGATGCGCGTGGTCCGTTCGCTCTGGCCACCGTTGGCACTCGTCGCCGCGCTGTTGCTTGCGTGGGAACTGCTGGTCCGCGTCGTCCAGATCCGATCGTTCCTGTTGCCCGCGCCCTCGGCTGTGCTGCTCGCGCTGGTCGATCACGCCGACTCGCTCTCACGCTCGCTTGGGCTCACCGCGCTCGCCGCAGTGGGCGGGCTCGCCGTCGCCGCGATCGTCGGCACGGTCGTGGGAAGCATCGTGGCAAGCAGCCGACTCCTCTACCGCGGCGCGTACCCGATCGCCACGCTCCTGCAAATGGTGCCGCTCGTCGCCATCGCGCCGCTGCTCGTGATCTGGTTTGGCTACGGCGTCAAGAGTGCGCTCGCGAGTGCAGCGATTGTCAGCGTCTTTCCGATCATCGCCAACACTGTCGATGGACTTCGCTCGACGGATCCCAACCTGCGCGAACTCTTCAGACTCTATGGCGCAAGCCGAGCAACCACATGGTGGAAGCTCGCCTTGCCGTGGGCCGTACCCAACATCGTGACCGGGATGCGCATCGCCAGCGGCCTCGCCGTGATCGGCGCGATCGTGGGCGAATTCGTCAGCGGCTACGCCGGCGCCGATGCGCCGCTTGGCGTCGTGGTGCTGTCGTCGCTGCGCGAGGCACGGACCGACTTGGTCTTCGCAGCGGTCGCGCTTGGTGCCGTCGTGGGCTTCGCGCTCTTTGGTGCAGTCAGCGCGTTCGGCTGGCTGCTCATGCGCGGCCGATCCTGACGACGGTCAGGGCTGCGCATCCAGGTCGAACACGCACTCCATCGCGGACCACCACGCACCGTCGCGCGCTGCGGGCACAGGGCGCTGATACGTCCGCATGAGCGCGTCCCACTCCTGCACGCGAGGTTGCGCTGCGTAGGTTTGATAGTCGCGCGTTGGATCGAATCCATCGGGTGCGTCGTAGGTCATGAAGAGTCGCGTTCCGCTGATCCAGATCCTCATGTTTCGCACGCCGAGCTCGCGCAAGCCGGCAGCGACCTCGGGCCAGATTCGCTCGTGCAAACGCCGGTACTCGGCGATTCGCGCGGCGTCATCCACAAGATCCACGCACTGAGCGAAGGTCGGCATGCGTGAAGCGTAGTGGTGCTCGCGCCGTACACTCGGTCGAATGGATCCGGTGTTCGATTTGGTCATCGTCACCGCCTCGAATGACCTGCAAGCGCAGGGATTTCGGCTCGAGATCGCGTGGCGAATCGAGCGCGGCCTGCTTCCCGGGATCGCCGCCACGCATGTCCTTCCTGATCCGATGGGTCGCCGTGCCGGCAGTGGTTCGAGCACGCTCCTCGCGATCGATTGGGCCGCTCGCCACTTCGGCGCACGCAGCACCACGGGCATCGCCCGCGCACTCTCCAACCGCCGGATCGCGATCGTCCACTGCGGTGGCGACAGCCGAAGACTCCCCGCATTCAGCGCCCACGGCAAAGTGTTCGCGCCCATGCCCGGCCCGCCGGGATCCGACGACAGCGTGTTCGCGCGACTGATCCGCGATCTGGGCTCGATTGTGCCGCGCCCTGGTCAGGTCATCGTCGCGGCGGGCGACATGATGCTCGGGCTCGATGGACGCGGCATCGATCTTGCGGGCCCTGACATCACCGTGCTCGCGAGTCCGCAGCCCTTCGCGCGAGCCAGACGGCACGGCGTCTTGGTCACGAAGGGCGCCCGAGTGACCACGGCGCTGCAGAAGCCAACGCTCGCGGCCGCGCGCGCGGCCGGCGCGATCGATCGCCACGGGAAACTGCTCGTGGACACTGGCGTGATCGCGTTCAATGCAGCGACCTGCCAGTCCCTGCTCAACGCAGCTGGTCGCGAGCTCATGCACCGCATGGCCCTGGGGCAAGCGCCAGCGATCGATCTGTACGACCACCTCATGCGCGCTGCGATGCCGCGGCTCTCGCTGCGCGCGTTTGCAGCGCCCTACCGCGCGACGGCCACCTGGAACGATGACCTTGCGCGTCTTCATCGCGGGCTCCGCGGGCGTCGGATCGATGCCACGCAGCTCACCCCATGCACCTTCGATCACGCGGGCTCCTCGCGCGAGTACCTCGAACTCCTTGGCCGGTTCGCGAAGTCAGACCATGCTCGCGTGCTTGCGTGCGCGGGCGACGCGCGGATCGAGTCCGGCCCCACAGCCCTCGTCGAGTGCGTGCTCGATCGAGTCCGGCTCGGCGGGAACAACCTGCTCGTCGGGATCGGCCTGCTCGGGCGATCGATCACGCTTCCCGCAGGATGGTGCGCGTTCGAAGTTCCTCTCCGCAGCAGACGCGCCGTGCGCGTGCTGCACGGAATCGCCGACGATTTCAAGACTGTTCTTCACGATGGCGCCACGCTCGGCCCCCACTCGCTCGCCGAATTCCTCGATGCCCGTTCCATGGTCGCCGACGACATGTTCGATCCACGCGTGCACGAGCAAAGCCTCTGGACCGCTCGGCTCTGGCCGGTGGTCTCGGTCGCCAACGCCGCTGGCGATCCGCGCGTCATGGATCGTCTCCTAGGTTGGATGCTCCGACCAAGCGCTCGCCCCAGTGCCGCGTGGCGCGCGAGTCAGCGCGTCAGCGTCGCCGAGCTCGCGACGAGCGTCGACGCGCACTCGATGGTCGCGCATCATCACGCGTGCGTCCAGGCATCGCTTGCTCGTGACCTTCCCGATTGGCTGGAGCACAATCGACAGGCCAGCCCCTTGCGCGCGCACGACGCCCTGACTGGCATGGCCCCCGCCCTTGAGGTTGCGTCTGGCTACATCGCGGCAGTTCGACGCGCGGACCACCCGCTCGATCGCGCACGCATGCAGATGGCGCTCTCGCACCTCACGAGCCGCCACCTTCCGGGCACCGTCCCTCCCAGTGACCTGCGCGCCGCCGCCATGCGAAGCGTGGGCGAAGCCGTCGCGCAATCGATCGCCCTGCCGGATCGACCGGCGCGCGCAGCCATCCGCATTGGGCAGACCGTGCACGCGCACGCGCCGGTGCGTCTTGACTTGGCCGGCGGCTGGAGCGACACGCCGCCGATCTGCAACGAAGTCGGCGGAACCGTGCTCAACACCGCGCTGCTCCTTCACGGCTCCAACCCGATCAAGGTGACTGCGCGGTTGACGCATGAGCCCGTCATCACGATTCAGAGCCTCGACCAAGGTCACGCCGTCACCATCAACGACACCACAACCGCGCTGGACTTCACCGATCCGAACCAATGGGATGCACTGCCCAAGGCGGCGCTCGTCCTCGCAGGCATCGTGCCCAACGACCCCTCGCTCATGCTGCGACACACGCTGCATCGCTTCGGCGGCGGCGTGCATCTGACGATCTTCAGCGGCGTGCCCAAGGGCAGCGGCCTCGGCACGAGCAGCATCTTTGGCGCCACGATGCTCGCGGCGCTCGCTGCGATGGTTGGTGAAGACTTCTCCGCGCCACGCGCCGAAGTCGACCTTCATCGTCAGCGACGAAGCACCATCGAGCGACTCATCGTGCGTACGAGCCTGCTCGAGCAGATGATCGGCACTCGCGGCGGTTGGCAAGATCAGGTCGGCGGGCTCATCGAGGGCTTCAAGATCTCGCGCACTTCGCCCGGGTGCGATCAGTGGCCCCATGTTGAGCGACTCAGTCTGTCACCCAAGACCATGCAGGACATTCACGCACGATCCGTGCTCGTCTACACGGGCCTGCAGCGGATGGCGAAGGACATTCTCGAGAAGGTCGTCGGAGGTTGGCTCCTGCGCGACCCACGGCGGGTCGCCGCAATCACCGAGCTCAAGGCCGGTGCCGAGGCGATGCGATTGCACCTTCTCGCCGGCGATGTGGATGGGTTCGCCGACCGGCTCGATGAGTCCTGGCGACTGAAGCAGGTCATGGACCCGGCGAGCAACAACGAGACCATCGAGGCGATGGTTGCGCCGGTCCAGCGGGAGCTTGCCGGCTGGACCCTGGCCGGCGCGGGCGGCGGCGGGTTCATGTTCATGGTCGCCAAGGACGCGCGCGCCGCCGCGCGGATCAGGTCGCGATGGCGACGCCAGCCTCCGTCCCCGCTCGCGCAAGAAGTTCCTTGGCAGCTCGCTCAGACTGGCCTCGATGTTCGCGTCCTATAATCAAAAACCGAGACTGGCGCCGAGTTTCCGGGGGTGCGTTCACGCCCTCCGCCCCTCACTCGTGCCAATCGTCACGAATCCAGTCGAACCTTGCCGATGCGGTCGTGCCCAGTACACTCCGCCCCCTCAAAACCGCGGCGCCGCCTTGGGGCCGCCTCCTCCTGACCTTAGGAAGACACGAACCAATGAAGCTCTCATCGTTCATCGTTCCCGCCCTGGTGGCCTTCGCCGCCACTGCCTCGGCCATGGCCGGCGAGGCCGACCTCAAGCTGCCCGATGTCAAAACCGTGACCTTCGGTGGCGAGATGACCGGAATGCACCTCATGATGGGTGGCCTTCTGGTCGCCGTCTTGGGCGCCCTCTTCGGTCTCGTCCAGTACAAGCAGACCGTCGCGCTGCCTGCTCACAAGAGCATGCTGTCGGTCTCCAACATCATCTGGGAAACCTGCAAGAGCTACATCATCCAGCAGGGCAAGTACCTGGCGGTGCTGTGGATCCTGATCGCCGGCGCGATCATCTTCTACTTCGGCTACCTCGAGCACAAGGGACTCCGTGATGTCACGGTCATCCTGCTCGCCTCGGTGCTTGGCATCCTCGGCAGCTACGGCGTGTCGTGGTTCGGCATCCGCATCAACACGCAGGCCAACAGCCGCGCTGCGTTCGCCAGCCTCAAGGGCTACCCGCTTCCCGTGCTGGGCATTCCGCTCAAGTCGGGCATGTCGATCGGCATGCTGCTCGTGTCGGTCGAGCTCTTCTTCATGATCTGCATCCTCTGCTTCCTGCCGCCAGAGCTCGTGGGTCCGTCCTTCATTGGCTTCGCCATCGGCGAATCGCTCGGCGCTTCGGCCCTTCGCATCTGCGGCGGCATCTTCACCAAGATCGCCGACATCGGCGCCGACCTCATGAAGATCGTCTTCAAGCTCCCCGAGGACGATCCGAAGAACCCCGGCGTGATCGCCGACTGCACCGGCGACAACGCGGGCGACTCGGTCGGCCCGACCGCCGACGGCTTCGAAACCTACGGCGTCACCGGCGTGGCCCTGATCGCCTTCCTCGCCTACTCGCTCGGCAACATCGGCAATGCCGGTGAGATGTGCGGCAAGCTCATCGTGTGGCTGTTCGCCATGCGCGCGCTCATGATCGTCACCTCGCTCGCGAGCTACTACATCAACGAAGCCATCAGCAAGGCGAAGTACGCCAACCTGAAGGACTTCCACGAGGAAGCTCCGCTGACTTGGCTCGTTTGGATCACCTCGATCATCTCGATCATCGTGACCTTCGTCGCCAGCAAGTGGCTGCTCGGTGGCATTGAGTACAACGGTCAGAAGCTGGAGAATCTCTGGTGGGCGCTCAGCGTCATCATCAGCTGCGGCACCATCGCCGGCGCGCTGATCCCCGAGTTCACCAAGGTGTTCACCTCGACCACCTCGGGCCACGTCGACGA
>VGXL01000094.1 GCA_016873315.1 Phycisphaerae bacterium
ACATCGCTGATAACTCGGATTCCAGAAGCGCTCGACCAAGGATCGGCACGCCGCAACCGTGGTCGGGTCAGCCATGGGGCGATCGAGCCAAGGACGCAGGGCGTGCGCGAGTCCTTGCACGCTCCCGGCCTCGAAGTACCCGCCCGACACACCCGGCACGATGGCTTCCCACTCCGGTGCCTGGTCGCACGGATCATGGTGGCTCACCACGGGAACGCCGTAGGTCAGGGCATGAATCACCGTCAGCCCGACACGACCGGGCGACGCGACCACATTGGACGCCATGAGGAGTTCAGCCAGACGCACCTCGTCGTAGCAGGCACCCTCGAAGTGTGTGCGCACTCCGCGCTCCTTCGCGAGCCGCTCCAGCGCCGCCCGCTCAGGCCCATCGCCGATGAGCAGAAGATTCGCCGGCGTTCCACTCGCAGCAAGCATCGCGAGCGCCTCGATGAGCATGTCCAGTCGACGCATGGCGATCAGCCGCGTGGGACACGCGACCACTGGAACCGACGCGTCGCCGAAGAGCTCAGTCCGAACCGTGTGCAGTCGATCCGCACCGATCCCAGCACGCACGGAAGTTTGGTGCTCGAAGTCAAGGCTGTTGTGGATCACATGCAGCTTTGCGGGGTCCCACCCCATCTGCATCAGGAGCATCTTCGCCCGCCGACCGTACAGCAGGTGTTCGTGAGGCAGGGCATTCAACGCGCGACGCACCAGACCATTGAGCCCGCGCGGCGGCGCGAGCAGCCCATGACCCCAGAAGAGAACACGCTTGCCCATGAGCCGCGCGGCGATCGCACCGAGCCAGGTGCACGGCCAGTGCGGAACCGGATGAAAGATGATCGTGTCGAAGCGGCGGTCGAACGCGATGGTGAACGCGCGCCACTGCCACATGACCGTGCCGAAGAGATGATGCGTCGGGGCAAGTTCGAACCGGACCTGCGGGCCGAATGTGGCTGGTTCGACCGAGCCGAGGTACTCGTGGTCATCGCCAAGGAAGGTGAAGTCAGCGACCTCGCTGCGGGCAAGCGCTTCGACCACCGCGCGGCGGTAGTGCGGGAAGAAGTGGTAGACGACGGCAACCTTGGGTCGTCGGGGCACGGCGCTCATCCGAGCTGTGGCCGCGCTAACTCGCCGCGGTAGAGAGGACCGTCGAGCATCGCCTCGTGCTTGGCGCGATCCGCAGGATCTTGGAATCGCTCAGCGATCTTGCGCGCGGGAACGCCGCCGTGGACCTCGTACGCCGGCACATCGCGCACGACCACGGCCCCCGCCGCCACGATCGCGCCGCGACCAACGCGCACGCCCTGCATGATGATCGCGCCGTGACCGACCCAGCAGTCATCCTCGAACACGGTCTCCAGGATCTCTGGCCTGCCACTGAAGACATTCGGTACTCCCGGCAGATCCGGCCGATGGTCGCCGCCCACCACCGCGACTTCGGATCCAAACATCACATAGCGACCGAGCCGGACCTTGGGCTGCAGCACACAGCGTCGATTGATGAACGAGTACTCCCCCGCGATGAGATCTCGCTCGACCGTGCACTGCGCGCCCATGTAAAAAGTTGATGCGACATGGCGAAGTCCGAACCGCCATCGTCGCCACGCCATCAGGCGACCGCGCGCGAAACGGAACACGCCGCCTCGACCAAGCAATCGTCGGATCATGGAGTGCTCCGTCGCATGCGTCAAGGATATGCGCGGTCGAGCGCGGGGAACCCCATCACGGCGTACTCGATCGCATCGCGTTGCGAATCGGGGGACCAATGGCGTTCGACCATGCCCAGGCATGCTGCGCGGATGGCTGCGCGATCCGATCGTTCGAGCAGCCAGGGGCGCATCACGCGTGCGAGTTCGGCGGCATCGCCATCCGTGAACAGGTCGCCGGTCAGACCCGGCACGATCGCCTCGACCTCGGGCGCGTCTTCGCTCGACCGCGTGTTGGTGATGACTGGCACGCCGTAGGCCATGCTCTGGATCGCCGTGAGCCCGACAAAGCCAGGACACACCGTGAGATCAGAACTCATCGTGAGTAACGCGATGCGCTCTTCGTTGTAGCACGCGCCTTCGAAGTGCGCGCTGACGCCGAGCTCGCGTGCCTGTGACTCCAAACGCTGTCGCTCTGGCCCGTCGCCGATGATCAGAGCATTGGCTTCGAGTCCCTGTGCCTTCAGGGCGTTCAGGGCCACGAAGAGAAGGTCAAGACGCTTGGCCGGCTGCAACCGGCAGGAACACACGACGGTGGGCAGCGCTGGGCGCGCGAAGAGCGCTTCCCGGCACCGCGTCGTGGCGTCATCGGAGATCGACTCGCGCGCGCGTTGTTGACGGTCCAGATCCAAGCTGTTGCCGATCACATGAATTCGCGCGGGATCCCAGCCCAGTGCCACCGCGTGCTGCTTGGCCTGGCGTCCGTAGAACAGATGCGCGTGCGGAAGGTGGAAGAAGATGCGGCGGACCCAGCCCTTCACTCCCGTCGGCGGGGTCAGGAAGCCGTGGCTCCAGAACATGACGCGCTTGCCCGTGAGTCGCCCGACGATCGCGCCGATCCATGTGGCGATCCAGTACGGATTGCCGAGCAAGATCACTTGGTCGAACTCGCGCGATGCTGCAACGCGGATCAGACCCGGTTGCCACATCCATGAGCCGCGGATCCTGCGGGTCGGACATGCGCGATGGTCCACCGGCGGCGCGAACGAGCCAGCCTTAATCGAGCTCTCGTAGTCGTGGTCATCACCGAAGAACGAGAATCGCGCCTTGGTGCTTCGTGCCAATCTGCCGATCACGGCTTCGCGATAGTGCGCGAAGAAGTGGTAGACGACCGCAACGCGCGGGCGGCGATCTTGGGCGGAACTGGGCTGAGTGGTTGCTGCACTCATGGTCGTCACGCCCGTTTCAGTCGCCGAAGGACGCCGCCCACGATCGGCTGAAGGTCCGCCCATGCCGAAGGTTGTGTCCAACGGGCCAACAGCATGCACGCCAGGAGCGCGACGGGACCAACCGCCACCAACACCGCGCCCTGCCCCCACTTGCCGAATGCCGAGAGCTCGCCAGCGATCCACCACACGGCGAGCCCGATGGGAAGCGCCGCGCTCCACGGTGCGGTGAAGACGCCGATCGACTCAATCACACCGCGCTGCGTCGGACGACCGCACAGCCAGACGGCCGTCGGCAGACTGATGCCCCAGCACGCAAGAGACACCAGCGCGACGCCCAAGGCCCCGTAGCCACCCGCAACGAGCCAGAAGGTGGTTGCGGCAATCATCAGGTGCGTGACCTGCCACGCGAAATAGGTCCCGAACCGACGCTGGGCCCGGAGCAGCGACATCGTCGGCGCCGTCGCGAAGTAGAACCCCTCAAGCACACTCAGCACAGTAAAGACTGGAATGGCCGGGATCCACTTGGGCGGGAGCACGAGTTCAAACAACGGGCGCGCCAGCGCGGCCTGGATGAGCGTCATGGGCACGGCCACCGCGCCGATGATCCGCAACACTCGAAGGAACGCCTGCGACTGACGAAGCGCATCGTGTCCCAGATTGCCAAAGATGGGCTGCAAGACCGTTCCAAGTTGCGAGGCAATCAGCCCATTGGCCTGCGCTGACAGCATGTAGGCGAATGCGTAGAGACCGGTTTCCTCCTCGGTTGAGAGGTGACCCAGGATCACGACCGGCAGAACGACGACGATGTTGTGCGCATACTGCGCCGACCCGGCCAGAAGTGACTCGCGCCAGATCGCTCGCGTGATGGCGCGGTCGATCCACGGAGCCATCGGCTGCGGTCGATCCAGTCGTGGGGACGATGCCTTCCAATAGACGAAGGCCTTGACGAAGGTCGCAACGACCTGTGGCACAACCAACGAGAACGCGCTCGCTCCGGCCACGGCCAAGAGCACCGTTGCGACGGTCGCCACGAGCTGGATCGAACCGTCAGCCAGAGCGATCGTCCCGTATCGGTAGTCGCGCCGAAGACTCGCGAGCGCGACCGGACACAGAGCATCCGCGACGGGGCGCAGGGCCAGCACCCACATGAGGGCCATCATCGTGCCCGGTGGGTACTGCGTGAACCAACGAGTCAAAAACGGTGCCGCAATCGCAATGATCGCAGCCGTGACCAGTCCGATCGTCAGCGCAATGCGCTTGGCCGCCGGAGCAATGATGTCAAACCGTCGTTGATGCGCGACGAGCACATCGCCCAGCGTGAGCGGCGGGAGGACGACCAGATAGATCCCAAGCGCCAGCGTGAGCGACGCCATCCCGATTTCGTCGGGACCAAGCTTGAGCGCCACGACCCACATCGAGGCGATGGTGGCCAGTTTGTTGATGAGCGCTTGGGTCGTGGTGAACGTCGTTCCACGAGCCGCTGTCCCGGCCAAGCTCCTGTGTGGTGCAGGTTGTCCCCGGGTGGCGCCGCCGCTCATTCGCCCGGCGCCCTGCTGCGCGCTTGATCAGCCAGCGACTGCATCGACTGCGCCCATGCCTCGAGCACGAACATGTGCGCGAGCAACGGACGAGGCCGGCCGTACCCGTCGCCAACACTATGGACATCCTGATAGGCCTCGGGTCGCAGGATGCCGCTCTGCACCAAGTATCCGCTGCGCAAATCCTCGCCGTAGCGCTCAAAGAGACGCCGGTACCACAGACGCCACGGCGGCGAGAACCCACGCTTGGAGCGACGGAACACAAAGTCCGGAACGTCGCCGCGCGCTGCGTCACGAAGCCACTGCTTGGGCGGCAGCCGATGGTCCGGTCGCACCTTGCGCAGGCCGATGACGGTCTCGATCAATCGGTAATCGACGAGCGGCAGTCGACATTCGACGCTCGTGGCCATGCTCAGCCGATCGCCTTGCGCGATGCCGTTGACGCAGTTGTAGGTCTCGCTCACGAGCTTCGTAATGGCGATGTCAGAGCGCGGCCAGAACGCAGCGCTTCGGAAGATCGACGAGGGATCGACTTTCGACGCTTCCTCCCAACACGCGAGCATTGCCGGGCCGAAGGCGTCGGCTTCGCGCCAGAGTCCGTGTGGATCCCACGGCGGGATCTGGTCAGGGTCTGCCTGACGATCGTGCGACCACTCACGCCATCCGCGCAGGATGCCGGCGCCATCGCGAATCCAGTTGGTCATCCCCGTCCAACTGACGGGCGGACGCTCAAGACTGATGTAGTCACGAAGCCCAGCCTTCCCGCCCTGCATGGCGGTCCGGAGTTCGCAGCGCCGGGCCGTGTCGCGCATCCACTTGTAACCCCAGAACAGTTCGTCGCCGCCGTGGCCCATCAGCATCACGGGCACGCCGGCCTGTCGGGCTGCGTGCATGACCGCGTAGTAGCTCGAGCCAGAGAGATCGGCGGTCGGATCGTCACGCCACAGGCAAATGTCGGCGAATCCTCGCACGACTTCCTCGGGATCCATGCGCGTGATCTGCAGGTTGATCCCGGCGGCGTCGGCAAACTCCTTCGCCATGCTGCTCTCGTCCTGCCACGCACCGCCCTCGTAGCCGATCGTGAACGCCGTCAAACGATCGCCGAGCGTGCGCTTGGCCAACATCGCGATCAGACTCGAATCGACGCCACCGGACAGTGCAACCCCGACGGGAACATCCGAACGCACGATGAGATCCGCGATCTCGTCGAGCATCTCGCGCACCGTGGTCGCAGGGTCGGCATCGATCGGCGGGGCATCTTCCATCGCCCACCAGCGACGCTCGCGCACCGACCATGGCTCAAGCGTGATCTCCATCAGGTGGCCCGCTCCGAGCTTGCGCACACCCTTGATGGCGGCCCACGGCTCTGGAACGAATCCGTAGTGCAAGTAAAGGTTGACTGCGGCGGGATCAATCTCGAAAGGCACCGCCCCCGCGCCCACGAGCCCGCGCAGCTCGCTCGCGAAGACGATCCGATCACCGTCGCCGGCGATGTAGAGCGGCTTCTCGCCGACGCGGTCGCGCGCGATCAGCACCTTCCCCGTCCGTCGATCGTGCAACGCGAAGGCGAACATGCCTCGAAGGTGGTGCACACAATCGGCGCCGTACTCCTCGTAGAGGTGGATGATGGTCTCGCAGTCGCTGCCGGTCCGGAACCGATGGCCGCGAGCCTCAAGATCCCGTCGGAGCTCGATGAAGTTGTAGACCTCGCCATTGGCGACCAGCGCAATGTCTTCCGTCTCGTTCCAGAGAGGCTGCCATCCGCCCGTCAAGTCGATGATCGCCAGGCGGCGCATACCGATCGCCACCGAGCCCGACTCCGCGAACCCTTCGCCATCGGGACCGCGGTGCACCAACGCGGCAGCCAAGCGCCGGACCAAATCCCGGTCGCGGTCGGCCAAGCCGTTGCGATTGATGATGCCGAAGATGCCGCACATGCAGAAGTGATCCCCAGATCGATGCTAGCCGTTTCCTCCCCGGCTCATGTCGCCAGCCGTCCGTTGGGAGGATGATGGTCGTCCTCCGCGAACTCGGTCTCGAACTCCTCGGCGGATTCAGTGGATTCTGCGTACTCGGCGTCCAGGGCTTCTTCGCGCACCCTGACCCGGGTGATGATGACGCCCACGAGGAAGTACAGCATGGCCGCCCAGAGATAGCCTTGCTTGTTGATCAGCAGCGTCTCGTAGGCGTAGAGCGCTAGAAGCATCGCCGCCGTACCGCGTCTCATCGGATCGTCGGCGAATCGGGACAAGAGCCACAGCCCATCCCGCAGGACCCGCAGGCACCACCAGCAGAAGAGCACGAACATCGGGATCCCGAGTTCGGTCAGCATGTCCACGATGAGCGCATGGGAGTACGGCTCACGGTTCGCGCCGCTGACCCACGAGAACGCGTTGAACCCAAGTCCCATCACCCACGCGCTCGGACGGCTGGCGAAGGCGGCGAACAGGTCGACCATGTTGAGCATGCGCGTGCTGGCGCCGCCCGCGATCGTGTCGAGCTCCCAACGACGAAGGTCACTCGCGCCGAGCACGAACTGGGCCATGAACACCACGAGCGGGATGGTGAGCAGCACGACGAAGGCCGTGCCGAAGAAGCCAACCACGTTGCGAATCTTGCGGCCGATCGGGAAGAACACGACGGCGATGAAGGCGGAAAACACGAGCTGACCGCGCGAACCGGACTGCAGCGAGATGACGCCGCCAAGACCGAACGCTGCGGCGCGCCAGAGCAGCCCCCGCAAGGACACTCGTTCGATCGGCGCCAAGACCGAAATCAGGATCAGGAGTCCGCCGAGTTCGCCGATGACGAGCGGGTTGGTGCGGATGCTGGAGTCCAGGTCCAGCGCCAAGCGACCGGACTTCACGGTGAAGGCGGGATTGATGAGGATGAGGATCGTCGTCACGACGCCCATCACCAGATAGGCCCTAAAGAAGCGCTCCACCGACATCGAGTCATCGACGAGCAGTGGGGCCGCCAAGAGGAAGAGCACCGCGTACGGCAGTCCCCAGCGGGTCATTTCCCACGCGGATCCGAAGGCGGGCGTCCAGAGCAGCGAGATCATCGCCCAGATGTAGAAGCCGATCGCCGCCGAGAACACTGGCGTCAGGTAACCGCGGAACGGACGGTCCTGGTTCGACAGATGGAGCACGACGCTCAGGCCGGCGGTCAAGGCCACACAGACGTTGGCCAGCGGCGTGATGCGCATGAAGATCCCGGAGCCCGCCTGCAGCGCCTGTTCGACGGCGTACATCGAGACCACCAGCGCCAAGGCCCATGCGGTATCGCGCACTGCCATCAGGCAGGCGATCGCGAAAAGGCCAAGTGTCAGGAGCTCGATCACAGCATCACCTCAGCGAGGCCCACAGCACCGAACGACGGCCCGTCGCCGAAGCAACGCCGCTCGGTTACGGAGGACCTGACCGGCGTGATCGGCAGCACTCGGGGCTATCGTCACATTCGTTTCTCGAAGATCCAAAGAACCGTTTGGAGCAGGGCTGATAACCCGTCTGTGAGGTGTCCGCGGGTGGACTCAATGAACGCGAGCGGAGTGGGACGCCCTCAGGCGCCGCACGATGGGGTGCGGCGTCGCTAGACTTCCTCTCCCGCAAGGGCGATTAGCTCAGCTGGCTAGAGCGCACGGATCACACCCGTGAGGTCGAGGGTTCGAGTCCCCCATCGCCCATTACTCCCTTCCGCGCTGATCGGCGTGGATCGGCCCCAAAACTGAAGTCATTCGACGCCATGATGCAAGCCTCACGCGGCCGAGGCTGCGCTTGACTGCGTACACTGGCAGCGTCCGGGTCCGGGTCGGGGTTCAAATGGAAGGTTCGTGTCGTCGTGTCCCGCTGTCCCCAGCAGGGCTCGCTTCCACGCCTGACGCTTCATTCACGAACTGAGGTCACATGAGCCACATCAAGATCCTGATTCTCCTTGCCGGCATACTCAGCCTCACGAACCCCGCAGCCTTTTCCCAGGGCGCGGGGATCGAATGGGACACGCTGAACAAGGAAGTGATGAGGCTCTTTCAAGCCGGCGACTACAAGCGCGCCACGGTGATTGCAGAGAAGGCTCTGAAAGTCGCTGAAGAGAATGTTGGTCCAGACCATCCAAGTGTGGCCACCAGCCTTGGCAACCTCGCTGAGCTCTACAGAGCCCAAGGCGAGTACGCCAAGGCGGAGCCGCTCTACAAGCGCGATCTGGCGATCTCTGAGAAGGCCCTCGGACCAGACCACCCAGATGT
>VGXL01000095.1 GCA_016873315.1 Phycisphaerae bacterium
GCATCCTCGCGCCGAGGCGGGCTGATCCGGCATGGCTTCAGCGGCGCGCACCCCACGAGCGCGCCGGCGCGCGACCAGTGATGGCGCGGATGCGGTCCGAGTGACCGCGCCCGTCACGCGCAGTGCACGCAAGGCTGCGTCACAGGTCCAGATCCATCATGGCGATTGTCTCGATGTGCTGCCGCGGCTCGAACCGCGGCAGTTTCATTTCTGCTGCATCGATCCGCCGTTCAACACGGGCGCGGCGAAGCGAAGTTCGCGCAGCGGCGCGCAGCTTGGCTATCGCGATTCGTTCGGCGGGCTCGACGCGTACATCGACTGGCTGCGGGCACGGCTCGTCGCGATCCACCGCGTGCTGCGAGATGATGGCACGGTGCTCGTGCACTGCGATTGGCGTGCGAGCCACAGGATTCGCGTGCTGCTCGACGAGGTCTTCGGCGAGAAGCGTTTTCTGAATCACCTTGTGTGGCAGTACGGACTCGGTGGATCGAGTCCGCGCATGTTTGCACGCAAGCACGATGACTTGCTCTGGTACGCGAAGGGCAGTGCCTGGTGGTTCACCGCACCGCGCGTGCCGGCCACGAGCCAGCGCTTGAAGGGCCAGACGAAGAAGGCCACCGATGTGCTCGAGGTGGCATCGATCAACAACATGGCGAAGGAGCGCGTGGGCTGGCCGACGCAGAAGCCGCTGGCGCTCCTTGAGTTGCTCGTCGGCGCGTGCTGCCCGCCCGGCGGCGTCGTGCTCGACTGCTTCTGCGGCAGCGGGACGACGCTGGTCGCTGCTGCGCGGCTGGGCCGCAGTGCGGTCGGCGTCGATGTCGATGCCCGCGCGATCGAGCTGGCGCGGGGGCGGGTGGGGTGATTCCTCCGGCGGCCCGGAGCGAGACTCTCCGGCTCAGTCGTCTTGCCCCCTTCCAGTCACAATGATGTGATCAAGTTGCCCGCGCGTCACTCGTCCACGCGCCGGCGCGCGCCGAGCGACGCGACCAATCCCGCGAAGGCGGTGTGGAATGCGGGCAGTTCATGCAGCAGCGCCTGCGCCATGGACGCGCGATACAGGTGCACGGCATCGTTGCGTTGGCGGAGGATGCGCTCGAAGGCTGCTTCATCAGTAATGAGGCCCGCCTGCAGACCGTGGCGGAACGCGGCGCGCGGGGTCGGAGCCACGACGCCAGCGCGGGCTGCGTCGAGCTTGAGCAGCTTCCACGAGACCTCGAACGCGAGATTGAAGTGCAGCAGTGCGGAATCAGCGGCAAACTCCTGATCGTTTCGTCGCAGCGCGAGGGCAAGCCGATCCACTACGCGCTTGAGGTCGGCGAGCAGGAGATCGAATCGCTCGGGCTCGGGCTCGGATTCGGTCATGGCAACGGTATCAGGTGGCGCGAGGCGATGCGGACGAAGTCCGGATCGGCGCGGTCAAAGTCCACGAGATCGACCTGGCGAATCGTGGGCAAAGCATCGATCGCTGCACGCAGATCGCGCTCAGCCGCGGTGTCGGTGCCGTGCACCCGGCGGAACCCCACATCAAGATCCGACGCCTGGTGCTGTGTGCCGGTGGCGAAGGAACCGAACACAAAGACGCTCAGCCCACGCGCTGCGAACTGCTCGGCGACAGCGAGGAGCGCCTGCCAGACGGCAGGGTGCAATCGATCGGGGCAGGTCGGTGCTGGCGGCATGCACCCATCGTAAACCCGTCGAACTCGGATTGATCTGAACCGTCAGAACTTCTGCGAGATCCGACTGCTGCGTCCCGCATCAGTTCGGGCACGGACCCCACTGAGCGAGCAGGACACCAAGGTCTGCTTGACCGATAGCGCCATCGCGATCGAGGTCGAAGCGAGCGAACGCCGGATCGACGGATCCCCAGGCAGCGAGCAGCAGCCCCAGATCGGCGCTCGTGACGACGCCGTCATCGGTCACGTCCGCAACGCACAGTGACGGCGGGACGTACTCGTTCGTCGCCGGGATCCACTGTCGTCCGCTGGGCGTCGGTCCGTAGCCACCGGCCAAGACGTACACATCGCGCGATTCATCGTGAGCCCAGTTCGCGTAACCACGCGGCGCGCCGGCGACACCGCACTGGACCCACGTGTTGCCCTCGAGCACCCAAGTACTGGCGTACTCAACTTCGCCGCAGCATGTGGTTCCGCCGTGCAGGACGGTGCGCCCACGCCGCGCGTCGTACAGCATGTTGAAGACGTATCGGGCTGGTCCTGTCGACGGAAGCTGCGTCCACGTTGACCCATTCCACGTCCACGTGTCATTGCGATTGAAGTAGTAGTACCCACCGTGGAGGACGGATTGGCCACGTGCCTTGTCGTAGACCATGCGATGTGCGTAGCGCGGCCCGATCGGGCTGTTCCCAAACGACTGCCACGTGTTGGTGCCGGGATTCCATTCCCAGGTGTCGGCTAGGAGCGAGCTGCCGCTGTATCCACCGTGCACAACCAGTCGGTCACGCACGGTGTCGAAGGCGATGGCGGGATAGTCACGTCCGCCGATCACGTTGTCACTCACCAGCGTGAGCGTTGCGGTGGGGCAGTGATAGGTCCAGAGTTTGTCGTCGTAGCCCCACGGCCCAAAGATGTACATCGTCTGTCGCGCGGGGTCGTAGCACATCGACTGCGCAGAACCACCTGAGAATGTCGTTCTGGCGGTCCACGTCGCACCGTCGTACTCCCAGATGGCGTTGTCAGCTGCTGTGAGGATTCGCCGACGGACAGGGTCGTAGCCGATGGCGACGCTGCCATGGCCTTCGGCGCTGGCTTGGCTCCATGTTCCATCGCAGGGTGACTGGGCAATGAGTGCAGCAACGACGACGTGGGTGATCAGCATCTTGGTCTCCAGAGTGAGTGGGGGTGCCCATCAAGCGAAGGACGTCGCCGGCAAGGGAAACATTTTCTGCACTCGGCCCCGAGGCGGCGTGTGTGGCCGACTCGAAACCCCTTGAACTCAAGGACTTGGCTGCTCGCCCGCCCCTCACCCCATCACAGTGATGTGGCCGAGCTTGCGGCCGGCGCGGGGAGCCTTGCCGTACAGATGCAAGTGGGCTTCTGGCTGCGCGAGCACGGTCGCGGTCGTCGGCAGCGTGCCGACGATGTTGGTCATCACGCACGGACCGCGCAGCTTCGTTGAACCGAGCGGCAGTCCCGCGATTGCGCGCAGGTGATTCTCGAATTGGCTCGTCTGGGCACCCTCGATCGTCCAGTGACCGGAGTTGTGGACGCGCGGGGCCATCTCGTTGGCAATGAGCGTGTCGCCGTGCGCGAAGAACTCGATCGTGAGTACACCGATGTGATCGAGCCGTTCCATCACCGCATGCGCCTGCTCGCGCGCGAGCGCAGAGAGCCGGTCACCTTCGGGCGTGGGCACCACAGTCTGATGCAGGATCCCGCTCACATGCTCGTTCTGACAGAGTTCATAGAACGCGACCTGCGGCTTGCCGCCCACACGCGTGCGGACACCGATGATGCTCACTTCGCGTTCGAACTCGACGAACGCTTCGTAGATGCACGGCACCTTGCCCAGCGCAATCCACGCAGCTTCGAGTGAATCGCCATGGCGGATCACGCGCTGCCCCTTGCCGTCGTAGCCCATGCGACGGGTCTTCAGCACGCCGACGGCGCCGACCGCCTCGAGCGCGCGCGGCAAGTCGGCGCTCGACCCGACCGCATGGAACGCCTGCACCGACAGTCCACACTCCTTGAAGAAGTGCTTCTCTTGGATGCGATCCTGTGCGATCTGCAAGCTCCGCGCGCCCGGATGCACGCCGATCGATTGCTGCAAGAACTCGACGGTCGTGCTGGGGACATTCTCGAACTCGTATGTGGCGACCGTCAGGTTCTGCGCAAAGCGCACCAGACCTTCGGGATCGTCGTACGGCGTGCCGATCACTTCGCCCAGCGCGGCGGCGGGGCAGCTCATGCTCGGCTCAAGGAAGCGAAAGCGCATCCCCAGCGGAATGCCAGCCAGCGCCAGCATGCGACCCAACTGCCCACCACCCACGATGCCGACCTTCATCGACGACCCTTCCCGCGGCGGGCGCCCTTGGCTGTGCGTGCTGCGCGGTCGCTCGAACGCGGCGCACGCGATCGGCGCGTGGTGCCAGTCGCAGCGGCACTCGAACCACGCCACTCGATCAGCGGCTGTGCGAGCGCGAGATCGATCGTCTGCGCAACGTGCCCCGCGCGTGGCACGGGATGCGCCAGCACGGAAGCGGTCTGCTGCGCGCGGTAACGCTCGAGCCGCGTGCGCACCGAGGTCTCCGTGTGCGCGAGAATCGCCGCAGCCAGGATGCCAGCGTTGGTGGCACCGGCCCGACCGATGGCGAGCGTGCCGACCGGAATGCCTGCTGGCATCTGCGCGATCGACAAGAGCGAGTCCAGTCCTCGCAGCGACTTGCTTTCGACGGGAACACCGAGCACTGGCAGATGCGTCTTGCTCGCACACATGCCTGGCAGATGGGCTGCGCCACCAGCTCCAGCGATGATCACTCGCAAGCCACGCCCGTGTGCGCTGGCGGCGTACTCGAAGAGCAAGTCAGGCGTGCGATGCGCGCTGACGACGCGGCATTCATGCGGCACATCGAGCAGGGCGAGCATCGCGCTCGCATGCTGCATCGTCTCCCAGTCACTCTGCGATCCCATGATCACGCCGACGAGCGGTACCTGTGCCATGCATGGCAGGGTAGCGCGGCGTACGACGGCGTTCGGCTCAGCATTCGAAGCGCGAACCGATGTGGCTAGCATTCGGTCCGGCGCGCATGGAGACGAGATCGAACCAAGCACAGGCCGGGCATGACATCCATGTCGTGGCTATTGATGACCAGCCCATGGTCATCGAGTTTGTGCGGCGGGTGCTGGCGGATGATTCGAGCATCAAGGTGCATGGCTATACGGACTGCGCGCTGGCGCTGACCGAACTGCGTGGGCCGCTCGCCGAAGTGGAACTGGATCTGGTCATCGTCGACCTGATGATGCCGGGAATCAACGGCTTCGATGCGATCGCAGCGATCCGCGCGCTGCCCAAGAGGGACGCCGTTCCGATCGTGGCGCTGACGGCCAGCGACGATCCGACGGTCAGCCAACAGGCCATCGAAATGGGTGCGCGCGAAGTCATCGTGAAGATGCCGCCCCCGCAGGAGTTCCGGAACAGGCTCATTGCTCAGATCGATGCCGCGATCACGCAGCATGCCTCGCAGACGGGTTCGATCGACGGTGTTGTTCGGCTGGGCGCCCTTGAGCAATCGGCCAACGAGCTGGCGCAGCTCAACGACCCCGACACCGTGCTGCTGCGCGTGCTCTCGGATGCGCGGCGGTTCACCCGCTGCGAGGCGGGCGGCGTCTTCGTGCGCGAGGGGAACCAACTGCGCATGGTCTATGCGCAGAACGACGTGCTCGGCAGTGCGGAGCGGTTCGTGCGTTCGGTGGTGCTCCCGCTCGATACCTCGAGCATCGCGGGATATGTCGCGGTCACCGGCAAGATCTTGCACGTGCCTGATGTCTACGACCTTCCGCCGAACGCGCCCTATCGATTCAATCGATCCATCGATGAGCGCACGGGCTACCACACGCGGAGCGTCCTCGGCGTGCCGCTTCTTGGCGAAGCGGGTCGCTGCATTGGCGTCTTTCAGTTGATCAACCCCCATCGGGCTGACGGTTCGAGCACGATTGGCTTCGAGCCCGGCGACATCGGCATCGCAGCGCGCTTCACGGCGACCGTCTCGATGAGCGTGCAGCGCGCGCAGCTCACGAAGAGCTTGATCGACCGCACGATCGCCATGGCGCGACTGCGTGACCCGAGCGAAACCGGACCCCACGTCGAGCGCGTCTCGCGCATCGCTCGGATCATCTTCGAGGCGTGGGGCGCCCGACGTGGACGAACCGGTGCGGAGTGGGAGCGCGAGCTCGACCGATTTGCCATCGCCGCCACGCTGCATGATGTCGGCAAGGTCGGCGTTCCCGATGCGATCCTCAAGAAGTCGGGCAAACTCAATCCTGAAGAGCGCGCCATCATGGAGCGGCACACCACGATTGGTGCGGATCTCTTCGGCGAGGACCGCGAGTTCGACTTGGTGGCCAAGCGCATCGCGCTTCATCACCACCAGCGTTGGGACGGAACGGGCTATCCGTCAGTGCCACAGGCCGACGGCTCGGTGCGACCGCCGCGGGGCGATGCCATTCCGCTCGAGGCACGCGTCGTTGGCATCGCCGATGTGTACGACGCGCTGAGCACACGGCGCTGCTACAAGGAACCGTGGAACGAAGAGAGCGTGGTGGAGGCGCTCAACATGGAGCGCTCGCGTCACTTCGACCCAGAGGTCGTGGATCTCTTCATGGAGCACCTGCCGACGATCCGCGCGATCCTCAAGGCACACGAGGACGACGGCCTGCACTGAGCGGCCGCTCGTACTCGTCCAGATGCTGGATCGGTTGACGAGCGCAACGCGCGAGCATCGACTCCATCGTGACTGGCCGGTATCGGTGGCAGTCGACGCCCACATCGGTTGATCGCGTCTGGCTGGGCAAGCCACCATGCAGGTGTCCGTGCAAGTGCAGCGCGCCGTTCCAACAGCCTTGCCATGCGAGCATCGGATAGTGGCAGAGCACGATGCGGTGTGCGCCGCGCTGCCAGCCCTTCCAGCTGGCAATGTCGTGGACCGATTCAAACAGTCGGTCAAAGCCGGGTAACCGCGGATCATGATTGCCGCGGACCAAGTGCACCGTCGTGCAGCGAATCCTCTGGCGAATCTCTCGTGCACGCTTGACGGCCTGGCGTGGCTGCTTCTTCCAGGCGAGGCCCGCCACGAAGTCACCCAGATGCCAGAGTTCGTCGCCCTTGCCGACGGTTGCGTTGATCCAGTCGATGAGCGCGTCGTTCATCGCTTCGACGCAGCCGAAGTCACGCTTGTAGAGCGCGAGCGCTTCCTCGTGCCAAAAGTGCGTATCGCTCGTGACCCACATCGTCTTGGCCATTCGCGCAGGCTATCGCGAGCGCCGTCTCCGCTGGTCCGACAGGATGGGGCGTGCTGGTGTTCAATGCACCCATGCTGCCGCGCCGTCGATCGTCCGCCCTGACTGGTTCGCTCCTTGCGCTTTCGTTGTGGGGACTCGTCGCCTGCGCGAGAACGCCGGTGGGTTCTGATGACGGTGATGCAGTCGGTTCGACGGAGGTGGAGTCGGTCGGTCGCGCGGCCACACGGATCACGCACGGACCCATCTTGGGTGAACTCGACGGGCGCGGCATGCAGGTTTGGGTGCGTTTCGATGGCGAGCCGAGTGAACAGGTCGCGCTCGAGGTGACGAACGAGGTGGGGGATGCGGTTGAGCAACGCCTTCCGGTCGCCGTCGCCGACCGCCGCACGCCGCGCACGCTCGTGTGGTCGGTCCATGACTTGGCGCCGGGGACCACGCATCGATACCGCATCGATGGCGTCCGTGGTGGCGCATCGCGCGGCGCCGACGGCTTCGACGGCACGATCCGCATGCTCGCTGCGGATGCACGCACGGCCACGCTCGCCATCGGCAGTTGCGCCGACGAAAAGGAGGGCACGCAGCGGCTCCTGCGCACGATCGCCGCGCTTCATCCCGATGCCGTGGCCTTCATTGGTGACACGCCCTACATCGACACGACCGACTTGGCGCGTCAACGCAAGCGCTACAGCGAGTTCCTGGGGCAGCCCGGCATCGCCGAGTGGTTGTCATCCACGCCACTCGCGTCCGTGTGGGATGACCACGACTTCGGACTCAATGACACGGATGGACGGCTGAAGGGCAAGGAGCGGAGCCTTCAGGCGTTCCGCGAGTGGCACGCGAATCCATCGTTCGGCACGGGAACAGAGGGCGTGCACCATCGCTTCCGGCTCGGACCGATGGATGTCTTCATGCTCGACACGCGCTGGTTCGCACGGACTGCACGGTGCGCGCCGGCGGATGCAGCTGATCCGGTCATCGATGGTTCGGCTGATCCCGCGACCGCTGGCGGATGGACGCTTCTTGGCCGCGAGCAATGGTCGTGGCTGCGCGATGGTCTTGCAGCGTCGACTGCGCCGATCAAAGTCATTGTCAGCAGCATGGTCTTCAACAGTTCGGTGCGTCCGCTCAAGACCGACTACTGGGGCATGTATCCCGAGGAGTACGCGCGATTGATGCGGCTTCTGAAGGATGTTCCCGGCGGCGTTGTGCTCGTGAGTGGTGATGTGCACACCAGCCGCTTGGTGCTGCATCCGACGGCAGCGAGTGCTGGTCGCGATCTGTGGGAGATCGTGTCGAGCCCGATGCATGATCGCGTGCACGACTCGAGCCTGTGGGCCAGAAGCGACGGGGTGAAGGAGCACTTTGCGCGTCCCAACATGATGGCGCTGCTCACTGCACGGCACGAGGCCGACACAGTCGCGCTCGGTCTTCGGTTCGTCGATCAGGCCGGGGACATGTTCCTTGATCGAGAGCTCGTTCGGGTGCCGTGGCATGAACCCGCAACGCCAGCATCAACGCAGCAGGATCCTTCGGCGGCCTTGGCCGTCGCGGCCGCCGATCGCACGGCGCTTCATGGTGTGCGCCGCGCGCTCGAACCGTGGCTCATGGATGGTGAGCAGCCGGCGCCGACTGCGGGTTCCCTGGTTGGGCCACGCGTCCCATCCGCCCCGACGATCG